>NZ_JBOGBV010000056.1:0-84519 GCF_051656405.1 Paraclostridium sp. | reverse complement strand
TTGAAAGAGAAAATGACACTTGAAAGGATAAACCTGTATGAGAAAATTTTTTTATGCAAGGATAAGTACAAAAGACCAAACTTTAGAAAGACAAATTGTAGAAGCAAAAAAATTAGGAATTGATGAAAGTTATATATTTCTTGAAGTTGCGAGTGGAAAAGATTTTAAAAGGCCTGAGTACCAACTTTTAAAAAGGATGCTTAGAGAAGGGGATGTACTATACATAAAATCATTAGATAGACTTGGAAGAAATAAGCAAATGATATTAGATGAATGGAATGAATTAGTAAAAGTTAAAAAAGTAGATATAGTAATTTTAGATATGCCACTTTTAGATACTACTAAATACAAAGATATGAACGGATTAGAAAATTTAATATCAGATATAATTCTTCAACTTTTAAGTTATATGGCTGAGGATGAAAGACTGAGAACAAAAGAAAGACAAAGAGAAGGGATCAAGATAGCAAGAGAAAAAGGTATTAAGTTTGGTAGACGAAAAATAGATCCAGGAGAAAAATTCGAAGAAGTTTATCAAGAATGGAAATCAGGACAGATTACTGCTGTAAAAGCTATGGAAATTCTAGGATTAAAGAGTAATACATTTTATAGAAGAGTTAAGGAATATGAATCGAAAAAATAAAAAACCGGATAGATCTATCCGGTTTTTTATTTTTTTATATTAACTATGTGTAGGGTAGTCAAAGTATTAAAATATATGTGAATATAACTACTAAAATCATAATTAAATGAATTAATAACATTTTTGCTTTAGAAAGCTTATTGTTTCTATAACTTAAGAAAACTCCTTTTGATATAGCTAATGAGGTTAGTATTTCTATAAAAATAACAAAAATTAAATAAAAACTCAAGTTTAAATTCCTCCTGATAATTAATTTAATAGCGGTATATAGATAATTCTACTTTCAACGGACGTATGGGATAAAGTGAAGTGAATTTTTTATATTGAAAAATTAGCATTGTATTTATAGTATATAAGTTTTTATTAATTTAGAAAATAAAAAATAAAGATATAAAGTAGTATGATTTTACATATTCCTATGGCTCATATTGAATTGATTAAAGCCTTATAAAAGGAATTAAGAAATCAAATGATGTAGTAATTGCAAGCGTAGAGAATATTTTATTATTTAGTCAAATGGTAAAAAATGTAAAAGTTGTAACTTGAAATGATATAAAAAGATGTATAATATAATTCTATTAAATTATATAGTTATAAATTTAACTTTTTTTAAGTGAAACTATATAATTAAAAAGCTTATATAAGTTAAAAAAACAGAGTTACTTAATGTTGGAATTTAAATTTATATAAGTTTAAAAAAGGAGAAATATTTATGTCAAAGGTAGCAAAAACAACGATAGGATTGATGATAGCTACATTAATAGCAAAAGTATTGGGATTTGGAAGAGAATTAACTTTAGCTGGAGTATACGGAACACAGGGGATAAGCGATGTGTTCAAAATATCTATGACTATACCAATAGTTATATTCGCAGCAGTAGGAACATCTTTAGATACAGCTTTTATTCCTTTATATCAAGAAGTACTTAAGAATAATGGAGAAAAGGAAGCAAATAAATTTACAAATAACGTATTAAATACAGTTATTTTAATTTGTATGGCATTTTCTATATTAGGATTGATATTTACACCTCAAATTGTAAAGGTATTTGCATTTGGATTTAAAGGCGAGATATTTGCTCAAACAGTATACTTTACTAGAATTATGATAATAGGATTAGCATTTTTAGGAATGAGTTATATTATGACAGCTTATCTTCAGGTAAAAGGAAACTTTGTAATACCTGGGCTTATGAGTGTGCCAAATAATATTATAGTTATAACATCTATAGTTTTAAGTTCAATAATAAATATACATTTACTTCCGTGGGGGGCTTTAATAGGATTATTATTACAATTCTTATTCCAACTACCATTTGCTAAAAAAAGTGGATTTAAATACAATCTATTTGTTGATTTTAATGATAAATATTTAAGGAAAATGCTGTGGCTTGTAATACCTGTTTTAATAGGGGTTGCAGTCAACCAAGTTAGTATTGTTGTAGATAAATCAATAGCATCTAAACTTGCTGAAGGGAGTATATCAGCACTAGATTATGCGGCTAAATTAAATCAATTTGTAATGGGGATGTTTATAGTATCAATTTCTTCTGTTGTTTATCCACTATTAGCTAATTTAACAACACAAAACAATAAAGAGGAATTTTATAAAGCTATAAAAACATCAGTAAACACAGTTACACTTTTACTTATACCTATATCATTAGGTGCGATGATACTTGCAACTCCAATAGTTAAAGTACTTTTCCAAAGAGGAGCATTTGATGCAAAATCTACACAAATGACAGCAATAGCAGTAGTATTTTATTCAATAGGTACAATAGGCTTTGGACTTAGAGATATAATTGGAAAGGTATTTTACTCATTACAAGATACAAAGACACCTATGGTAAATGGAATAATTGCTATTGTATTAAATATAGTATTAAACTTATTCTTTGTAATATTTACAGATATGGAGCATGCAGGGTTAGCTTTTGCAACTAGTATTTCTGCAATAGTTACCGTAATATTATTATTTATAAGTTTAAGGAAAAAAATTGGACCATTTGGCGGTAAATCAATTATAATCGTTTTAATAAAATCAATTGTATCAGCATTATTGATGGCTGTTGTAACACTATTTGTATATAATTCCTTAAATGAAGCGGTACCTACTTTATTAGATGGAGTATTGCCAGATTTATTACATAAAATATTACCTGCTTTCTTAGAGAAAAAAATAACTGCTGAAAAGATATATGATATTATTTCATTAGGTGGATCAGTAGGATTTGGGGCATTAACTTATGGTATATGCATAATTCTTTTAAAAGTAGATGAAGTGAATTTAATTTTAGATAGTATAAAAAATAAAATAAAGAAATAGCAAAAAACTGTCTTAAAATAAGTTAATATTTTAAGACAGTTTTTTATTTAGAAACTATTTTTATCATTTATTTATGAGAAATAGCTTTTTTGCAATAGACAATATATAAAGATTGAATGACTAGTAAAAGTATTACAATTCCTAAAGATATTAATAACCACTCAGGAAATTTTTGACCTATAGACATATACAATGTCATTGATGCTGCTCCGAAAAGCCATCCAAATAAATTAAAAGTTTTCCATCTTACTTTAGTAAGTTTTTCTATCTTATTTTTATCTTCCATGCCCATTACCCCTTTAGTAAAAACTTGTTTTACCAAATTCTAACACGAAAAGTATTTTCTTTCGATACTTTTTAATTTGTGTAACCATACTGTAATAAATTGGAATTAAAATTTTTATATTATAATATACGAATCCTTATTTTGCCTTTGAGTATTTAATTGATTCTAAACAATAAGAAATTGTTTGAACTAACCATATAATAGTTACTATTACTATAGGCATGATACCAAAGTTCCATAAATCATAACCTACTATGCAAAATAGCCAAAGTATAATACATGTTATATATACAGATTTAAATGCTTTATAAGCACTTTTGTATATACCTAACTTTATAGATTCGTCACAACTATCTACCCATTTTTTAGCAAGTTTTATATCATATACACTTCCTTTTAATAGCGGGTTAATTTCTTTTCGTAAATTTATTATTTTCTTTTGAATTAATATATTAGATGTAATACACAATATCAATCCTATAAAAAAGCAAATAAATTTTATGACACTAAAATTACCATTTATATCATCAAAAGGTAGTAACATGCATCCTATTCCAATAAAGAACATACCAATAATATTAATTACAGACGAAAATAGACATAAATAAGATAAATTTTCTTCAATTTTGTCTATACGGTTGTCATCTTCATTTGATTTTTTCCATAACTCATAACTTTTTCTTGAATCAGTGCATATTATTTTGCCTACTAATATCAACAATATAGAAAGAATAATGTTTGCAAATGGTGTAATATATTTAAGCATAGTTATTAATGAACTAGATAGATTCTTACCCATAATTTGTTTTAAATTTTCAGACATTCCCCCTAAGAAGCCTCCAGCAATAGTAGCTATTACTAGTATAACTATAAAATTTTTAAAAGCTTTCTTATCTTCTTTTTTAATTGCATCAATACATTTATTACTCATTAACCCCATCCTCCTCATAACTAAAAATATCCTCTACACTTACATTAAAAATCTTTGCTATTTTTAATGCTAAAGTAACCGAAGGAGAGTAATCCCCTCTCTCAATTTGGCTTATTGTCTGTCTAGATACGCCAACTAATACTCCCATTTCAGTCTGATTCACATTAATTTTAGCTCGATATTCTTTCAAGTGATTATTTAATGGCATATGATTCCTCCTGACTATTTTTATTGTCACTATGACAACTATATTTGTCAATATTAACTATAGCTTATGACAACTATATTTGTCAAGCTCATAAATCTTAAAAAAAGCTGTCTTAAAATAAGTTAATATTTTAAGACAGCTTTTTGGTAAATCAAAGTACTTTTAATTAGAAGTCTTTATCTTTGTTCAATTCTTTAATAATCTTGATAAGTAGTTCAACATACATGTATTTTATACTCCTTCAATATTATTTTCTATATTTATTTCTTCTATTTAAAAACAATCCTAATGCAGATACTACACCTACAAATAAGAATGTTTTTATACCTATATCTATTGTTTTAGGATTTAAACTAAGCACCTCTTTATTATCATCTAAACTAGAAATAGTTACTTCTAATGTCTTTTTATGTTCTTGAGGTGAATTAGGTTTATTTATAGCGGGTTTTGTATCAGTAGCACTAGGTCTATCTGTTGAATTAACATTATCTCCAACATTTGGAGTTTTATTATCTTCTTTTATTTCAGGTAAATTACCCATATCTGGATCTTTAGGAGTTACAGTTATAGTTCTTTTAGTAGTAGTAGAATTTCCATTTTTATCAGTTACAGTATATGTTAGTTGATATGTTCCAGGTTTATTAGTATCTACACTTCCAGTAACTTTCATATGCTTTGTTATATTGCCATCTTCTTTGTCAGTAGCAGTAACTCCTTTCATTGAATCAAATGGAGTTCCTTCCTTTAAACTAGTACTATCAGCCCCACTTATTACTGGTTTATCATCGCTTTTTACAATTACAGCTATAGATTTAGTTGTTGTAGCTCCATTACTATCAGTTACTTTATATACAACTTTGTATGCACCTGCTTTATTTGTATTTACTGTGTTTTCTATAACTTTAATATGTTTTGTTATATTACCATCTTCTTCATCAGTGGCAGTAACCCCTGTCATTGGATTAAACTTGTCTCCAACTTTGATAGTTTTATTCTTTGCATTTATCACAGGTAAATTATTTATATGTAATTCTTTAGGAGTTACAATTATAGTTCTTTTAACAGTATAAGTGTTTCCGTCTTTATCAGTTACTTTATATGTTAGTTCGTATTTTCCAGGTTTATTAGTATTCACATTTCCAATAACTTTGATATGCTTTGTTATATTACCGTCTTCAGTGTCAATGGCAGTAACTCCATCCATTGGATCAAATGAAGTTCCTTCTTTTATACTATTATCATCAGCACCGCTTATTATTGGTTTGTCATTACTCCTTACTGTTACTAATATAGACTTAGTAGTTGAAGCCCCTTTACTATCAGTTACTTTATATTTAACTTTATATATACCAACTTCACTTGTATCCACTGTATTTTTTATAACTTTAATATCCTTAGTGATATTGCCATCTTCTTTATCAATAGCAGTAACTCCATCCATTGGATTAAATTTATCTCCAACTTTAATAGTTTTGTTTTCTGCGTGTATCTCAGGTATCTTATTTAAAGTTAAGTCTTTAAGCTTTACAGTTACAGTTATGTGTTTAGTAGTTGTAGCCCCATTGCTGTCAGTTACTGCATATACAACTTTATATGTACCAGCTTTGCTTGTATCTACTGTGTTTTCTATAACTTTTATATCTTTAGTAATATTACCATCTTCTTTATCAATAGCAGTAACTCCAGTCATTGGGTTGAATTTATCTCCAACTTCTATAGTTTTGTCTTCTGCATGTATCACAGGAGCATGGTTTGGTGTTCTTTCATAAAAATGAATCATATTTGAATTTATATCAGAAACCCAAGTATCTCCGTATTTAGTTGTTTGATATCCTCCTATAATAAGATGTTCAGAATTTACAAAGTCTTTAGGAATATTAATTGGTTTAAAAGCATATTCAACATTTAATTTAGGATCTTCATGTCCTGAAATAGTAGATTTTAAAGTTACTCTAAAAGCTACAAGATTCTTTAATTCTGGAACATCGGTAGAGAAAGAACTTCCATCAGTTGAATATTCAAGAGTGAAAGCACCTTGTGAATCTTCTTTTATTACTGGTAGCTTAGTAAATTCTACATACTTTTTACCTTCTTGAGTATGGTTTGTAAATGTATAAGAGTATTCACTAAGCATCCCATTAGTTAAAGTGAAGTGCCAATTTGTATGGATATCTTCTCCTGTAGATAAATTATAGTGTAAATGTCCATGTTTATTATCAGAGTAACTAGTTTCAAACCTATATCCATTTCCATATGCAGTTTTTTCATTTTTATTTAATTCTTTATTATTTTCCGATGCAACTTCTGGTTTTTCCAGGGGTTCTGTTGTTATTGGGAGTTTATCTTTTTCCTCAACATTATTAACTTCGATATCTGTATTCTCTTTTTCAGTTGGATTATTTGTGATTTCATTTGTATCGTTTGTTACTGGATTAGTTTCTACGTTGTTAGTATCTTCCGTTGATACATCTGGTTTAATTTCATTTGCATAAATACTTAGAGGCATTGGGTTCATTAATATTGTGGTAGCCATTGCACCTGCTACTGCTTTTTTAATTTGCTTGTTTTTCATTTAAGATGTCTCCTTATTACAATGTTATATTTATATACCCTTACTTTTGTGTCTTCAACTTAAAAAAATTTATATACTAATTAATAAGGTAGAGTTTTGTTAAAAAGGTTCAAATTCTCTAAAAAAAAATACTATTTTAAATAGTATTTTTCTATAAATATAATAATTATTTTACATTAAAGTCAATTTACATCATATTAAATATATTATTATTTAAACTTTATATTAATCAAGTATTTAGATAAATTTCCAGCCTTATCATACAAGTACAATGTAAAGTTAGTGTTATATTTACTTGTTTTTAACTTAATTTCATTTTTATTTTCATTTGAAAATATTTCAACTTTATTTCCATTTCCATCAGTTATATATGTTTTCTCATAATCTATATTTGATAAATTATCAGTTACGTTTATAGCTATTTCCTCTTCATTATATTTATAATCTATAATTTGAGGCTTTGTTTTGTCAATACAATTAACATTTATATCTTTTTTATTTGTTTTATTAAAAATAGATTTAGTATATATTTCATAAGATCCATTTTCTGTTATAACCGCTGAAACTTTATTATGTTTTGATTTACTGCTATAAATTTTATTTCCATTGCTATCTAATATGTATATTTCATTTAAAAATGCAGAGTTGTTCAATGTAATTTCCAGTTCTAAATCTTTATTTATATATTTACTATCATTATAAGATATAGATTTTATGTTTGGAGCTATTCCTATAGTAGTTAATAAAATACCAGAAGTTACAATTGTTGAGGATACGGCTATAAATTTGAATTTATTGCCTATATTTATATTACTTGAGCCTCCTAAATAGTTTGTGCTTACAGTTGCATTTTTGGATAAATATATGTTTTTAGTTAGAGCAGGAATTGTAATGTTCTTTGTAGTATTATAATAATGGATATTTAATGACTTTGATATACTTGGAATAAAAATCATTCCATAGAAATTATCACTTAAATACATAGATTTTAGTTTTTTCTTTGCATAATGCAGTCCGCTTTTTACCGTTCCTAGAGGCATATCCATTATAAATGCTATTTCCTCACTTTTTAAGCCTTCATAATATTTAAATAGTATTAAATTCTTATGCTGCAATGATAATTTATCTATTAATGATACAAGATATGTGTGTTTTTCTTTCTTTTCATATGTATGTTCTATCACATTATCAACTTCAGAGAAATTATCATTTTTCAAGGTATCTTCATAATTGCAGTATGCAAGCTTTTTAGAAGAATTGATTTCTTGAAGACATCTATTATATGCAATTTTTTTCACCCAAGCTATAAACAATTTTGGATTTTTAAGATCATTTATAGACTTCATTACAATTAAAAATACATCTTGAGATATATCTTCTGCTAAGGTGTCATTTTTTAAAATAGATAATACATAAAAATATACATTTTTATATGTTGTACTATATAATTCTTCGAAGGCTTCATTATCCCCGCTCTTTGCTTTAATAACTAATTTTTCTATTTGCTTGTAATCATATTTTTTCATAAACCATCCTTTTCTAAAATAGTAGTTATTTTTTCTGTATTTGTCTAAAGCATTATATAATTAATTTTTGTAGTTTTTTTCTTTGATTGTATATAATATTATACCTTTAATAAGATCTGTTTTTATATAAAATAGTTCGAATTTCTAACATATTATTTCGATATCATTATTTATACTCTTTCTAAATTGATTTAAATCAGTTTTATATCAATTTTTAACATATATTTTCAACATATTTATAAAATAATATATGATGTAACTTTAAGTATATAGGCATAAATTATTGAACTATTTATAAGCTAAATATATTGGAATAACTATAAGTATAATATGAATGACTAAAAATTCCAATTATATATAGATAATAATTAGTTATATACATTAGGGATAAATTACTGTTTGATCATTTTTAGGATATTAAACTCTATAGATTTTGCATATTAAAAATTTAAATAAATACTATTATATATTTGAATTTTTATATATGCAAAGGTAGATGATATAATGATTACAGAGCAAATAGATACACTTATATACATTGTTTACAACTTATTTATCAAAGAAGTGCATGTTATTAAATTCCTTATGATTTTTTTATTTAACCAATAAAAAAATATTTGTTCATTTGTATAGTAAAAATTAATGAACAATAAACATTTTATATGTGTTGTTAATAAAAAGAGAGAGTACATAAATTAGAACGACATTTGCTCTATGTGCTCTTTTTTTTTACAAAAAATTAATAAATTTCTGAAAAATTTAAACTATATTTATGCGCGTTTAGATAAATATAACTAAGGTTATACTTGAAGAATTTGGAGGGATATATGTTTACTTTCCTACTGAAAATATTATATATAAATAATCTCGTGATAGAAAGATTATAGAAAAGTTTAATGTAAATGAATTAGTTATCAAGTATAGTATGTATGAAAGTTATATTAGATATATTATTCGCAAAAACAAGTAATCAAGTTGATTTTATAGTAATAGAAAAGGCGTTGACGACATGAAAGTATTGAGATTTAATTATATTATCAAAGACTAGATAAAGTTTCAGATTTATAACAAAATACAATAAAAAAGAAGAGTTTAATATAAAAGATTTAGGCATTTCTTTTTTATGTAAACCAAGTTAATTATCTACCTGACAATGTGACTTAGATGAAAGGACTGTTTTAAAAATATAAAACTTTTCACATAAATCGCATAGTTTTTTTACATGTAAAACTGTATAGCTAAAAGGTTTATACTGAAATATCAACTAGATTTTTTAAATACAAAAATGCATTTCTACTATTATAAATTCTTATTAATTACAAATAAATTTAAATGAATTTTATAATTAAATATGATATTTATACATTTCACTCCATTATATTACCATTTTATTCCATTTATATTGCTAAAAAAGAAAAATTTTGTATAATTATGATTAATCTAAAATGTGTTGATATTAAGAAAATTTTCATTTTAAAATAATTAAAGTATTTTATATGTATTTTTTAAGATTAGGACATATTGGTTTAATAAAAATTCGTATTAAATGGAGGAATAAAATGAAAAAAAAGTTTTTAAAAAGTACAGTTATTGTACTAACTATGTTTTTTCTTACACTAACGAGTGTAAATGCTCAACCACCGGAAAGTAATGATTTGAAAGATATTCTGATAAAATATTTTTCTCATACATTTGAAGTTAAAAAAAATTTAGAAAATGTAGACAATCAATATATAGTACCTGATAGTTTATTGAAAAAAGAAGATAATCTGAATTCAAAGTTCTTAGCTGATTATGCCAATCAAATAGGTGAGAAAATTATTAATTATAATTTAGATTTAGACATGAATGTTATTTCACAAGATAATGAATCTATAAAGGTAGATGTTGTTACCAAAACAAATTTTAATTATTTAGATTGTGAAGATGAAAGTTATTCCGAAGAGCATCATATAGTATACCTTAAAAATTATAATGGTAGGATGCTTGTTGAAAAAGATGTTTTTGATTCAGACAGAGACTTAAATAGTTTAGACACAGCTATTAGCTCAGATGATGCTTATACAAATTATATGAATGAAAAAATTAATAACTTAGAGAAAAAGATCAATGGAATGGACAGTATTTTAGAATCTGAAAAAAATGTTACTCCAGAACAACCTTCTAGATCTAAGAGAAGCGTTAGAAGTTCTTCTGGATACAATGGAAGTAAAGGTGCTCAATGGGCTAAAACTTATGCACATCCAGGTAGAGACAAAGAAAATAAATATAGTGCTGACTGTACAAATTTCGCATCGTGGACATTGTTTAGAGGTGGAATGAAGACTGATAAAGTATGGTATCATTATTCTAATGCATGGATACGTGTTATAGAACTAAGAAATTGGCTAGTAAATAAGGGGTACGCTACAGAAAGAGATAGTTACAAATATGCAAGACTTGGAGATATAATTCAATATAAAAGTAAAGCTGGTGTATGGAGACACTCTGTGGTTGTTACAAGTAAAACATCTAGCTACCCGTATGTTAGAGTAAGTGCGCATTCAAAGAATAGAAGTGATGTAAATGTTAGTGGATTATATTATCCAAATGGAGAATTTGTAGGATACAGAGTTTTATGTATTAGATAACATAGCTGCCACAATTTCTTTTGAACCAATATGGTAGCTATGTTACAAAGGGAACAAAAAAAGGATTTAAATCACATTAGGAAAGGAGGAATACTTTTGAATAATAAGGTTAAGTATATTACAGTTATATTTATAATTTTAGGACTACTTTTATATTTATTGGGGACACCAAAAGGAGCTTTAAGGCTAGCTCTTTTAAGATATGGGTATCCCCAAAATGCTTTACATCTTTCAATGACAACTGATTCATATAAAACCCCTGCTGATATTGGGAAAAATCAAACTATATATACTATAATTAATCCTCCAGTCGAAAAAGATACTCAATCACCTTTAGAAAATTGGATTATATCAAAATATGGACCTTTTTACTGGGGAGAATATTACGGATGGTAATTAACTTATATTGAAAAAAACATTTAAAGATATCTAGCAAAAAGGTGTATCAATTGAATTTAATTGATACACTTTTTATTTCTTATTATTTAATATATATACTGGAACTCAGTGAATTTATGATAGCACTTAAATTTTCAAGTGTATCTTTTATTATATTTAACAGGTACGTTGTAACTATAGTATAAAAACATAAATTTGACACTAGAGCATATTTACCCAAATAATTTTTAAAATTAGTTAGAAAACTTTATATTTATTACTATATAACTGAGTCATATACAGTAGTTGCAGTTTAAACTACTTTTACGTCTATATCTGGCTCAAGCTCTTATTCGAATAGCAAAATTTAGAGAAAGTATTAAACTGGACATTTTTAAATTTATAGTATTATGTAGCCAAAATGAGAACATGAAAGATTTTAACCCTAAAAAGTATGAAAATTTATTTGATAATGAAGACTTTAAATTTAAAGTCTTAGTTAGAGAAAATGGGTTATTTGATGTGAAATTAATTTCATTTTAAAAAATAATTGGCGAGTATCCTAATTTAACATATATGAATGTATATAGCTTTATAGAAAATATTATGGGTAGAGAAGTGGGCGATTATGAATTAATAAAAAAGTTATTTAATGAAAATAAAGAATGTATAGAAGATGATTTTATTATAATAGACAACTACTTAGTGGATGCTCTAAGTAAATTTTTTATAGAAAAAATACAGTATATAAATGCAGAAAAAGAAATATTTATATACACAATAAATATAAATAATAATGATAGTAAAAAAGTAGAAACTGATTATAAAACAAGAAAATATATTATTAAACAACTAGCTATAAACAATAATAACAATAAAGAATATATGAAATATGGACAAAATAAAGTTAGATGTTCAATTCCAGTTATAGAAGGATATGAAAAATTAGCTTTAGATAGAAATTTTTATAAAACATATTATTGAAAGACAAGACTATAAAAATTTAGTTGATATTGCATTCAATAATCAAATTTCTGATGAGAAGATTAATAAAGATGAAATTTCAACACTTTACCAGAAGTTAATTGGTGAGTTTTTTGAAACTATAAAATGTTAACAGTAAAATAATCTATTTTTAAGCACTTAGTAAAACTAAGTGCTTTTTATTGTATATTAAAAAAATTAATTAACCCTTTAATCATCAACATGTTCTAAAAATTTAAAAATAATTTAAAATTTTGGACGAGTAATTTGTATTAGAAAATATAATAAGCTCCTATTTTATATACGAAAATATCGATTTATGTTAAAATTTAATTAAAGAAATCGATATTTAAATGAGAAAAAGCCAGGACACACTAGTTTTTAGGCTTACTCCTGACTAAAAAAACACTCTAGATAAGAGAGAACTCTCATCAGAGACTTTTTAATTATTAATAATAGAATATTAACACAAAACGTTGCGAGACGACGAGCTCTCCTTATCCTTAGTATTGATTAAATCTTTAAGATGTTATTCGATTTACTAAAAATATAGGAGCTTTTTTACGTTCAAGGAAATTGTAATTACTAAAGTTTGTGTATTACATATGAAATTTAGTTTTATCAATATTGGATGTTTTTAACGTAAAAAAGCTTTTTGAGCAACGGACGAAGTCATTTGAGTAACGGGACACGAACTTGCTGAGTGCGCGTTGACGACATGGAATTTGAGCGACAGGAGCGAAGTGAGTTTTTTATGGGGATGAAAGAGTTTTGTGATCATTTATACGATGATAGCACAGATGGGTATATACAGATTTTAAAGTTAAACAATGAGGAAAATAAAGAAAGTTCTAACACAAATTCAACTAAAAGAACTATTGAAATATATAATACTAGGAATGAGGAGTTAAGAGACATTGTAGAAGTGCTTCATGAAGAAAATGATGTATTTGTAGCGCCAAACACAATGTACATTCCAAGGAGAAGGGTAAAAAACATAAGACAGTTTAGATCTTTGTTTCAAGATATAGATTGCCAAAACGTAGGTTTAGAAAAAGCTGAAACTGTGTATTTGGTTTGGGAATTATACTATGAAGGTAAAATTCCCAAACCAACTATGGTAACAGATAGCGGAAGAGGTATTCATTTATACTGGAGAATAAAAAATGCTCCATATGGAGCTTTAAATACATGGCAAGAACTAGAAGATTACATATATTACAACCTGAAACATTTAGGAGCAGATAAAAAAGCTACAGATAGTGCTAGGGTCCTTAGATTACCAGGAACTATAAATTCTAAGAACCAATTAAACTGCGAAGTTTTATATATAGATGATGAACTCGAATATACTATGTATGAATTAAGAGATAAGTATTTAAATTATAATCCTAAATCATATCAACTACAGATTCAAGACGCTAAAGGACAAGGTAACAAAGTCATTTCAAATAGATTCTTTAATTCATATAGCTTGCATATGCAAAGAGCCTGTGATTTACAAACCTTATGTAAACTCAGAAACTTTGATATGAAAGGTTATAGAAATATGATTATTCATTGTTATTCATATTGGAAAGGAATATATACTAGAAATCTAGATGAACTTAAAAATGAAGTTATTAAGTTAAATAATTCTTTTAAAGAACCTCTTAAACATACCGAAGTACAAGCTATTCTAAGGTGTATTTCAAAAGCTATTGAAAAGTTTATAGAGTATGAGCAAGGTTTAAGAAATGGAGAGATTAAAAAAGTATCTAAAAGAATGATGGATAAGGAAGGATATTGGTATAAAAATACTGCTTTAATTGAACTATTAGGAATTACGTGAAGAGAGCAAAAGCATATGATAACTATAATTAACAAGGAGGAAAAGTACTACAGAAATAATAAAAGAAGAAGGTTAGAGAGAAGAAATGAAGAAGGGTTAACTAAAAGGGAACAAGAAAAAGTTGATAATATAAATAAGATTAAAGAGTTTGTAGAACTAGGATTTAAAAATAAAGATATAGCTGAAAACCTAGGGTTATCAGTGCGGCAAGTTCAACGTTTGAAAAAGGACCCCTAGGGGTGACATGAAATGGCTCTTTATAAATATGTGGGGGTTTATTTTTAATATAATTAATTGGGGGATTCTATATGGATACAGATATTAAAACTATAAAACAGGAGATCAAATATTTCTTGTTAATAAATTTTGGACTTATTGCTTTTATATCTATTTTTCTATTTATATCAGCATCAAAGCCAGATAGTAGTAAGTGTATACATAACTTCACTGCAATGTTTATGTATATTCCGGCATTTTCGGGGATTGTTGTTTTAAAGAAAATCTCTAAATGTGAGTTTAATTCAAATGTAGAACAGTTTTTAAGGGTTTTTACCATATTTACATTAGTAAGAATAATTACATCAATAATAGATACATTTGTGTTTAAAAGTATATTTATATCATCATTGATAGATACATTTATATCTTTATATCTCGTAATGCTTGTTCTATTTAAAGGCTCTGACTTTGAAATACTTAATTTAACTTTAACTAAAAATCTTAAAAAAATTATATTCGTAGTATTACTATTTTTATTATTAACGATTGGGAGAATTTACGTTGGATCTATATTAGATGGGTCAAGCACTGTAGATATGAAAGCTAATTTTTTAGCAATGATATGTAGTTTTCTTCTGAATTTTTGCTTTGGATTTAATTTGTTTTTTGGAGAAGAATTCGGATGGAGATATTTCCTTCAGCCAAGGCTTCAAAAGATTTATGGAAAAAGATTTGGAGTACTAATCTTGGGGTTTATATGGGGGATTTGGCATTTACCACTTTGTTTTACTTTGTACAGTCCTAAAACCCCTGTTTATGGCGTAATTAACCAAGTAGCATTTTGTATATTATTTGGTGTGTTTTTTGGATATGCTTATATGCACACTAAAAATCTTTGGGCTCCAATATTAATACACTTAGTAAACAATGGGGTTATAATGCTGGGTGAAAGTTATGAGTCTGTAATTACAATAGATTCAATTTTAATATGTATTGTAGTTAATTCTATATTCTTTTTACCATTCTTATTTACAAAAGAATATAAATCTAACATTATTGAGGAAAGCTCAACAATGGATTTATAGCCTATTTATACTAAATTTAAGAAGTTAATTGAAATGGTGCAACAAATTATAAAACAAATTTATTGTATATTTGTTTTATAATTTGTTGCACCATTTGTTATTCAAGTTCTTGGAAACAGAGTTCAATACTAGTAATTTCAAGTATCTTTTATTTTAAGTTGATTAATTTTAAATATCCTAATATTAAAATTTCACATTAGAGATTTTCAAAACTAAATACACATTTATAAGTAATTTATAATCCAAATTAATATAGGAAATTTTTATGAAATATTTTTGGACAACCTTTTATATAAAATTATATATCATAATTTTTTCTAGTTAGCATATATATAATTTGTTGGCGAAAAAGCTAAAATTTATATGTGCAGAATGTATGGGGGAGTGATGTAAATGAACAATTTAAATTTAGATGAGTATGTAACTACAAGTCAGTTTAATAATATGTGTTTAAAGGAAAGGGTAGATGTAGTAAATGAGATGTTAGAGTATTATGATGTAAAAACTATAAGTAACTGTTTAGGGATAGATGTAGGCTTCTTATTTTGGCTATTTAATTATAGATTAGAAGGTAATAAGTTTGTAGAAAAGAGGTAAAGGGTTAGAAATGTAATGAATGATTATACAATTGATTTAGTACTTAAATACATTAAAAATTTAAATAAATACTATAAGATATTTGAATTTTTAATAACATAAAGATAGATGATATAATAAAAACATAGCATATATATATTTTTACAACTTATTATCAAAAGAGTGCATGTTATATTAAATTCCTTATTAGTTTTTTATGTGGTTTATAAAAAACATTTATTCAATTGTATCAACGAACGCGAAAAGTTAATATGTGTTGTTTACTAGTAAAAGTAGTGCATAAAGTAGATTTATATTTACTTTATGTACTATTTTTAGTTATAACCATTTAATTTGTGAGCATAAGCTTTGTCATATATTCCCTGCAACATTTTCATATCTTTATCATTGAACTTTCCTTTTAAATAAATATAAAGAGGTTTATTTTTAGATGATTTATAAATCTTTTGATAAAATACTCCATCATCATAAATATAACCTTCAAACAACTGATAGTTTGAATATAATGAATCACTGTCAACTGAAAAAACTACTTTATATTTAATTTTTGAGTAAATATCTTTATTTTTTGTAAAAAATGGCGCTCTAAATTCAGCTTTAGATGTTACACTTAACTTAGAATTTAAATACAACTTTTTCAACTTCTCATTATTGTTTTCATCTAAAATTTGAGCTTGAAATTTATTAAGCTCTTCTACATTTGCTTGCAAAGGATTTTTATTAGTACCCATTTTTTTTGCATCTAATAAAACCCCTACTCCGTTATCTCCAATCTCTTCTGTGAATTCTATTGGTTTAACGTTCCTTATAGATTCTTTATTTTCATTTTTAGATTTAGAAAATAGATGGTTTATACCTATAAATAAGATAATTAGAATTATCAAAAACATGCTTTTTCTTCTCATTAAATTCCCCCTCAAGCTTTTTATAAGCGTATATACCTACATTATTCGCTGTGATATATTACCATTTATTTACATTTAAATCTATGAATAATCTAATATACATAATTTTGAAAAAACTTAGTTAATGTATTTAGGGCTTATATTTTAGTAATCAGTACTAAAGTACACCTATTTGCTCAAGGTTTAGTATATAATATATATTACTGAATTAACGTAGCTTAGGATATAAATTAAAAGGAGATAAACACAATGAATAATGGTCAAGAGAGATTCTTTAATTTTATAATGGAAAGAGTATCTTTAGAAAATCAAGAAAAAGCAAAAGAATTACTAAATGAAAGTTTTAAAAAGCAAGATGAAGGAACTTTTAACAAAGATTATATGATGAGTTTTATCCCAAGAATGTTGGAGTTAATAAAACCTGAGTGTATAGAAGAAGTTAAAAATATAATGGCTAATCATAAGGCTTAATAAAACTAGGTATAATCTTATACCTAGTTTTTATAATTTATAGCATATATTTATTGAAACTTATTGATTTTCATATATAATCTATTTTACGGAGGATTATATATGGAAATTATTAACAAAATTCTAAAAACTTTAGTTTATTTAAGTAATACATATTGTATAATTGGGTATGCATTTATGTCTATTTATTTAGGATCTATAAGTGATTTCGATTTATATCTATTTATTGTATTAGGAGAAATTATAGTGGCTTTAGGCTACATTTATTTAACTTGTCTTTTTTATAAAAATATAAAATTAAATAAGAAAAATGATTTTAAGATAATTGTAATATCAATTATAACTACTATCATTGAAACTAGTATTTTGATTTTTTCATACAGGAATTATATAAATGTTATATCTTTAGTAATATATTTTTTATGGTATTGTTTACCAAAGGCATTAATGTTAATATCTGTAAAATTTAATGAATTATATATGAATAAGTTAAAAAGTTAGAAAAAATCTTATAAAAAATAGCCTTTTTCAAATGGAAATAATGATAAATCCATTAAAAGAAGGTTATTTTTATTTAGGCAAACCTATATTTTATAAAAATATTTACATATTGAAACTTATTAATTTTTATATATAATCTATTTTATGGAGGATTATATATGAAAATAATTAATAACATTTTAAAAACTTTAGTTTATTTAAGTAACACATTTTTTATAATTTCTTATATATTTTTATTTATTTGTTCAAGAGCTTTGAGTAATTTTGACTCATATCTATTTATTGCATTAGGAGAAATTATAGTAGTTTTAGGCTATATTTATTTGACCTATCTTTTTTATAAAAATATACATTTAAATAAGAAAAATGATCTTAAGATAATTATAATATCAATTATAACTACTATCATTGAAACTAGTATTTTGATTTATCCATACATGTGTGCATCTGGTATATTCCCAGAAATAAATTTCTTGTGGTATTGTTTACCAAAGGCATTAATGTTAATATCTATAAAATTTAATGAAACGTCCTCTTAGTATTGGGGGACTTTAGTCCTGTACCGCCTTTAGTTTCTACATAATATGAAATATACTATAATATAAGTAACTATATAGAATTTTATTTTACATAAAGGGGTGTGAATTATTGAAAAACATTACAAAAATCACTTTAGCTATAGTTTTATTATTTATACTTACGCTAGGGTATAAAGTATCTAAATTTAACTTTAGCTCCTTAGAGGATCAAGAGCCTCCTATCATAGAAGAAAGTGACAGTTTTAGTAATGCTCAGAAAATATTAGAGGACTATGGGTATAATTTAAAAGATGTTCAAGATAATGAAAAAATTCAAGATAATATGCCTGATTTAAAAACATACAGATATGAAAGAAAGAATGGAATTATATCTATATTAGCAAACGGAGATTATATTTACATGGTAAACTATTATGAAGAATAACTCTTAATTTATCACTTTCATTGCTTAACAATTAATCCATATAGATTTAGAGGGGAATAATATGAGTAAAAATAAAAAATCAAATAAATACATAAAGCTATTAATTGTATTACTCTTAATTAGTCTTACAATAGCAATTATAGGAAGCCTAATTAAACAAAATTTAGGATATGAATATGTATTTCATTCCTGGTTGAGTGCAGTTCATATGCTTTCATGGATTTTAGTATTTGGATTAATAATCCTAATACCTTTAACTTATATCAATAGTTATTTTGGTATTATAATTATTCCAATTATTTTATTTATAATGTTTACTGCATTTGGATTTACTTACACAAAAGAGGTTAAATCTGATCAATATATAGTAGTAGAAGTTCAGGGTCTAGGAGAAAAATTAGTTTTTTATTATACTGATATTAATAAATTTATAATGAAAAGGTCTCATGAAGAAATTCTAAGGTGATATGCCAATGCTCCGCAGTTAATCTAGAATTTCTAATTATACTAATAAAAATGGAAGGATTAATACTTTTTAAGTCATTAATCCTTCCATTTTTATTAGAAACTCATCTTTTTCTTTATCGTCTTTAAATACGCTAGTTGGTATTACTAAAAGTATTATATACTCTTCTCCAAATATGTAAATATAATTATTATCTTCAACAACTTTATAAATTTGACTAAATAAAATTTCATTTCTATTATTTCCTTGCTCGCACAAAAAGCTATTATCATCTACTGTACAAGTTACTTCTTTAAATTCACCATATCTAGCTTTAACTTTCTTTTTTATTGATTTTAATAAGTGTTTTTCACTTCTAAATAATAGTATTAATATCAAAATCAAAACTAAAGTATTTAAACAAGTCTCTATAGATAAAGAAGTTAGATAAAGTACTCTAAATCCATATACAATTTGTATAATACCTACAATACACACTAACTTTGGAAGTATATGAAATAGAAAAAAAAGATTTTTTCTGAGTCTAATCATAAGCTTGTATCCATTTACATACTCATCCATTGTATTAATAAATTTAAACTCGATAATAAACACCTCCCCGTAGTATCTTTATTTTATTGCTTTAAAGTATTCGATAGATTGTATCTTATTATCATCATAATCATACAAAATCATTGGAAAAGGACTTTTCTTAGATACAGTCTTTTTATATTCTAAAAAAGCTATAAAAGTATCTTTATCTGTTTTATATTTAATAAATTCATACTTCTCAAACTTAGTGTTATAAACTTCTTTTGCATTATCAGGTAAAATAGATTTAACTTTACTTATTGCTTCATCTTTAGTAAATGATTTATCTAAATCATAGTATGAATATCCTAATAAAATTTGTCCATATTTTTCATTATTTATAGGTTTTAAATCTAAGAAAGTATAAACTTTTTGAGCAAATGCATTTTCAAACTCAAAAAAGTAGTTTTCTTTTACATTCTTCCTTGCCAGTTTGTATGTTAAAACATTTTTATTTAGTACCTTATGTCTTCTGTTAATTATTTTATTATCTATAGAAGGTGTGTCTGTCTGAGATTCTGATTTACTATTAAATAATTTAGATTTAAATGGTATATCATTTTCTATGCTTTTAGAAAGGTCCATATTTAATTGAATTCCTCGAATAGATATTACTAATACTATTGATAACGCCATGAAAATACTTAATATCTCTTTATATTTTTTAAAAACCAAGTTTTTACACCTCCCCCCAGACTAAATGATTAAAAACTTAGCTAATTGTATCTTGGACTATAAGACATATAATAAAATGTCTATGATTTTGCTTTTTCCTCTTTTTTATAAATTTTTTCGATTAAATTAAATTCATCCTGGCTCATTTTACCTTTTAGATATATCGATTTTCCATTACTTTGGTTAAATGCATCTACATAAAATGTTAAATTATTTTCTATTATAATATTTGCAGGATAACATCCAGTTTTTTGTTTATTAGCATCCATAAAAATATATAACCAAAATCTATCTGTATTGTAAGTATTATCCCAGTATTGATCAAAAATGCTTTTTTCAATAGGTATAAGTTTGCCGTTGTTTAATATGTTTGTTATAGATTCAATATCTTTTTTATCCTTAGATGTTACTTTAATTTTAGCGTTTTCTAACTGAGTATAATTCATTGGAGATTTTTTTCAGTCCACTTATCTATATCTAAAATTCTATAGAATTCTGGATTTATAAAAGATTCGTTAAATATCTCTATATCTTCTTTTTTATTAAATCTCTTGTTAATTAATGAAAACACCAACAAACCTATTATTATACTTAATATTATCTTTTTTTTATTCATAAATAACCCTTTCGATATTATTTAATAATTGAAATATTCTAATTATTGTATTGGTAATTTTTACCTTTTAATCTGAATCTATAGTATCATTCATTCAAATACTAATCCAGTAATTTATTTAAAGTCATAATATTGAAAAAAGTTAAACTTGAAAAGTATGGAACTTAATATTTACACTTGAAATATTTATCTTATTATTTAAGTATCAAAGTATGTCTAAGGAGAGATGTAGAATAAAAATAGAAAATCTATATGATATTATAATTAATTCTAGTGTATGAAATTAAGATGCTGCGTTTAAAATTTAGATATTTGTAAGTTTATTTATGTTATAATAATAAATGGAAATTACAATCTAAGAGTGACTGTTTCTATACGAAGGATAAAACCTACTTCCAATAGGAAGGAGGTGGAAGTATGGAAATTTTAAGATTATTTTTAAACAATTCCGACGCTATATTTTTTAGCATAGTCGGATGTTTTATTTATGATAAGTTAAAAAGTCACTCTAACGGCAATAAGAGTGACCTAAATAAATAGATATTTTATTTACATAGAAACTTCGCTCTATACCACTAGATTGTAGTTTCTTTTTTTTTACTATTCTAGATTAGATATTCCATCACGCCCAGAGTAAAAAACTTCTCCAGTATACATATGAACGGCAAAAGCATCGCCTCCATCATATACAATTTGGTAGTAATCTCCTTCTAATGTGTTAATGACGCTACCAGGAGATTCAAATTCACGGAAATTTAGTTCTTTAAGTCTTTTATCGCATAGAATAATCGCTTCGCTTTCTGATATCTTCTTTCTTTCTGTTGTATCTTCATTCTCTTTGATTGTAGGCTCAGAATCGCTAATACTTTTATTGTTTGCGATATGTGTATCAATATCTATCAATTTACCTATATTAGCAGAGTCTTCATAGTATATTGATCCATCACTTTCTTTAACGCAGTATCTGTAATCAGCAGCTATTCCATCTATCATGTAATACACATATATGTATCTAACTCCATTGTATTTACCTCCTGAAGGCATACCAGGTGTATTTTTTCCTAAAGTAAGATAGTCAGCATTTATAAAGCCTGATAACTTGTTTTTACATAATTGTAATGCTTTTTCTGATGATATAGTGTTTTCATCAGAACTTGTGCTAGTTTGAACTGATCCAAAAGTTTTAGTGAACAACTCTTTTGTTAATCCTAAATCATCACAGTTTTGATCTTGAACATAATCAGGATTAACTTTAGCTATAGCTTTTACACTCTCTTCTGTAGTTAGCATATTTAAACTTTTAGATAGCCTTATAGCTGCATCATTTGTTTTTTCTATTTTCAATTTAGATTTAATTATAATTTCAGGGGAACCATGTTCATTACTTCCAAGTTCGAATAAAGCAGTATTTGTATCAGTGGATGTTTTTTTAATTTTATTTACATCCGCTTCATATGGGTATAGTGCTACTACTTCATCTTTATTGAAACAGAATACTGTACCTATTTCACTATCAACGCTATCATCATATAAGTACTTACCTTCTAATAATTTTGCTAATGTTTCTTCTTTATTTTTTGTAACCTCGCCAGTGTCTACTTCTTTTACAACCTCATCTTTAGTAATTTTTTTAGTTTTAGATATTGGCCTCAGAACTAGAGTACATCCAACTATTACAACAACTACTCCTAGTGCTATTAAAATTCCTTTTCTGCGATTCATTATAAATCCCCCGTTTCTTTTTATTGTGAAATTTAATTCACAATAAAGTGACGTTTCGCAACCTTAAAAATAACTACAAAGGATATTATACATATATAGTTTATCTAAATTTGTAATAATTTGTAGCCTACAAATAAAAAAATAATGCCTTGTTAAATTAACTAGAATTTAGCAAGACATTTTTTTAAAATAAAGTAACTAAAATAGGATGTTATTGATTTATATTTTGTTTGCAGTATTTACATATTGTAGCATCTTTTAATATACGTTCCTTACAATAAGGGCATATAATTTCATTCTTATATTTTGAGCATATTAAAAAAGTATAAATAAGTGCGACAGGCAATGCTAATAAAAGACCTAGCAAAGTACCACATATACCACAAACTATAAGGGCTTGTGTAGCCATTTTTATTTGATTTTTATTTTTACCTATGAAATATGGTATTAATCCTGCAATGATACCTGCTAAACCTCCAACGATAACAGTTTGTAGAAAGTCCATCATAATTCCCTCCTTATACATATGAATTGTATATATAAATTGTATGACGCAGCTTTTTTAAAAATACATGAGGACAAATTGTAATAAATCTCTAATGATATTTTGGAACCTTTTTATGGGCATGTGTATTAGGAGAATTAATCGTAAGTATCGCTGGTATAGTAATATCATCTAAAAGATTAAAAAAGTTAATTGTAAGACTTGCAAAATAGTTTATGGTTCTCTTTTTTAGCATAGTCTGATGTTTTATTTATGATAAATCAAAAAGTCACTCTAACGGCAATAAGAGTGACCTAAATAAATAGATATTTTATTTACATAGAAACTTCGATCTATACCACTAGATTGTAGTTTCTTTTTTTTTTATTTCTATATTTATATTATACTATAAAATTTAGAAAATTAAACACGAAAATTAAATAAACTATCAACACGTTAAATTTTTCAATAATTTAAGTTTAATTGTATTTTGCCTATCTTACAAATTTGTTCGGCAGTCTTACACTTTGTACATGATATCATATACTCAAATACTAAGCAGGAGAATTGAACATGAAACAAGATACGAAGGTTTTAATTATAGAGATAACAAAACTTATAGTATCTATATCTTTAATCATTCTATATCTTAATCAACTAATGAAATGATTAAAAGTGTATTTACTTTAAGTAAGACTTTTAACGTGAGGTGCCAAAATGAAAAAGAGATACAAAGAAAATTTACTTATAACTTATAAATTAATACTTCTATTAATTTCACTTATGATGGTTATATATTTAATCTTAAAAAAATAAAAATCATCTAAACTTAAATTTAATTAAAGGATTTTAAAGTATTATATCGTAATTACTATTAATAGAACTATTCCGAATACATTCGATTATTTTATTGACAAACCATAACTCAACTTGATAGACTAGTTATACAACAATTTCTAAATGAAATCTTGAAACAAATAAAATTACAAATACAATAACAATTTGTTAAACTAATTATTAAACATATTGTTATTGTATTTGTTCAACCATAGAGGAGGAAGTATTTTGAAAATATGTTCATTTTTTAATGTAAAGGGTGGAGTTGGAAAAACAACTCTAACAGCTTTAACAGCAATTAAATTAAGCAAAGAGGGCAATAAAGTTCTAATCATTGATGCAGATACACAAGCAAACTTAACTCAGTTTTTATATAAAGTATCACATAGCGATAAAACGATGTTTGAAGCATTAACAGATAACTCAAGTGCAGATGAGGTTATAATTAAGGCTCCACTTCCAAAGTATTCAAATATAGATTTAATACCATCTGATTTAAGTTTAAGTGTTCTTTCTGAGTTTCTTACAACTAAGACTAATAGAGAGAAGTCAGTTTGGAGATGGTTCAAATCTAATATAGAAACTTTAAAAAATTATGACTATGTATTTATAGATTTATCTCCATCTTATGATCTAATTGCTAGAAACTTTATGATAGTATCAGATTCAATTATAACTCCTTTAGAATATCAAGATATTGCATCGATAAGAGGGTGCGAATTATTTTATAAGAAGTTTAATCAAGACTTAGTAGATATGGAAATGGAAAACACAGCTAAAAGAGCTGTAATTATAAATTCATACACTGAAAGAAAACTTTCTACTGCAGATATATTTAATGATTATTTAGATCAATTTGAAGATATAAAACAAGATCTATTAGAAAGCAAATTAAGTGATACAACTTTAATTAAGAATGCGATACTAAATAAATTAGACATAGAAGATTATTGTAAAAAAATTAAAAGAAGCCATAAGGTTAGGGAAGAATTTGGTGAATTAATAGAAGAATTAAAAGAAAAGGAAGTGTTATAAATATGGGAATAGATAAATTTTTAGTAGATGAGGAAAAAGTTGAATTACCTAAAAAAAATTATAAGTCAAAAGTAGATGATAAGTTAAAAACTAAATTCGAAGAAGAAGAGGTAAAACCTAATTCAATTAACTTATTAGAAATGGAAGAAGACAAGAAATCAAGTAAGAAAGTTTCTATGTCTATATACTTTGAGGATGATGATTTAAAGCTATTAAAGGCTATATCAAAGTTTAAAAATACAACTGTAAACAAAACAGTAATGAGTATACTAGAAGGGCCTTTAGAAACAACTAAAAGCAATTTGCCAAGTGATTTTAACATAGATAAATTAGCAAAGGATTATGATAAAACTAGCAGAAACAAAAAGGCTAGAAGATAGTAATACTAATGATTTAATTACAAATTAAATAACAAATTCAAAATAAAATGGTGTAACAAATTATAAAACAAATATAAATGTATTTGTTTTATAATTTGTTACACCATTTGTTGTTTTAAAGCTTATTCAAATATATCTTATTAAGAGTAATATTATATAGATAAAATTAAGTAACTAGTAAAAGTATATTCCTCTTATTTAATGACTATTATTTTTAGAGATTTTTTCATAAAATATTTTATTTAGTAGGAAATCTAAAATATTTGTAGAATATCCATATAAATAGGCTTTTGAGCAAATGATACAATCTAAAGCTTAAAGTGAAACGAATTTTTACAGGAGGCTATTTTTATGGATTTAAAAATAAGTGATTTACCTCCACAATTTGAAAGTATAGCTATGAAGGTTGGAATGGATATAACCAAGATGCTATTTAAAGAATTTGGAGGAACATCTGTGTACTTTCCTACTGAAAAGATGATATATAAAGATGCTCGTGATAGAGAGATTATAGAAAAGTTTAATGGATTTAATGTAAAAGAGTTGGCTAGTAATTACAATATGTCTGAGAGTTATATTAGATCTATTATCCGTAATAGTAGATAGTTATAATATATTGTATAAACACCAGTGCTATATTTAAATAGGTAGTAATCGTTATATTTAGAAAGATAATATATACATAATTAGTTATTTAGGAGGATTTGATAATGGTCAATTACGACACACTTGAAAATGTAAGTATTGAAAGACTACATAATACATTCATGGAGGCTTTTTCAGATTATGAAGTAAAAATAGATATGCCTATTTTAAAGCTTAAGCAAAGGCTTCAGCGAACAGGTTATTTTACACAAGCCTCAATGGGTGCATCTGATAACAATGTATTAGTTGGTTTCCTATTAAATTCAATTAGAGAATGGGATGGTAAACTAACTGCCTATGATACTGGAACTGGTGTTATAAAGGAATATCGAAATAAGGGTATAACAAGTGCTATGTTTTTAAATGTACTGAAAAACCTTAAAGAAATGGAAGTTAAACAATATTTGCTTGAAGTGATTCAATCTAACACATCTGCAGTTCATTTGTATAAAAAACAAGGATTTGAGGTATCAAGAGAGTTTGAATGTTTTAATTTAGAGAAAAAACTATTTACTTGTACACCAACACATCAAGTCCAACACATTAATGACATTACAGAAATAGATTGGGTTAAATTAATGAGTTTTTGGGATTTTAACCCATCATGGCAAAATTCAATTGACTCAATAAAAGCTGTATCAGATGCATTCATATGCTCTACTGTTAGTATTAATGATGAAATTGTTGGATATGGAATAATTGATAAAAATACAGGAGATATCCCACAAGTAGCAGTTGATAAAAATTATAGAGGTAAGGGTATTGGAAGTAGTATATTGGTAGACTTAGTGAAAAATACAGAATCATCTACTCTTAATGTTGTTAATATAGATAGTCAATGTATTTCTGTGAAGGATTTCTTATTAAACTTAGGTTTTAAACTAGTAGTTAAACAATATGAAATGATTTTAGCCTTATAATAATGAAAAATAGCTCATTAATCTAAAATATTAGATCAATGAGCTATTTTTGTGTACATTTACTTAGCTACATAAAAAACTATTACTATAATTAACTTATTAGTTTAAATTTTATATAGCTAATTAGTAAGTGACTTATCTATATAAAAAGGGATTTGGGAATTTCGTTAAATACATTTTATCAATTAATTATCTATATAAAGTTTATTATTGGTTTGCAACTTCTAATTCTGAGCTTACTAGCCCTGCTCCTACTGCTAATATAAATGGACCTATCATTAAACTTCCTAAAATTATTGTCATTTGTAATTCCTCCTTTTAGTTATCTTTCATTTGATAAGTTTATTATACAGCTATAACATTAAAAGAGCCTGACACAAAGCTTAAATAATTCTTACATTTTTGATAGGTAAGGTTTCACATATAAATCTAAAGGTAAACTATGTTCATACTAATTTTGAATTTATTTTACATAGATTAAATAAAAACAGTAATAATATAACTATATTGCATAAAAATGGAGTGATTATATGTGTACAAATGTTACCGTTAAATATAATGATGGTTATGTTACAGCTAGAACTAACGAGTTTGGAGTTATAGTGAACTCTAATATATTTACTATGAAAAAAAATACTCCTCAGAGAGGGTTCTGTACAGAAAAAAATAAAGGATTATCATGGAAAAATAAATTTGGATTTGTAGGATTCGATGGTGGAATTCTTACCCCTGAATTAATAGCATTAGATGGTATTAATGAAAAAGGATTATCAGTCCAAGGACTATATTTTCCTAAATATGCAAGTTATCAAATTACTGATAATTATGATAATGCTATTACAAATTTAACTTTTACAAATTATGTGCTAGGTTGTTTTGACAACGTAGAAGATGTTAAAAGAGGATTAGATGGATTAGTAATATGCGGAGAAAGTATTCATGGTGATCCCAGTCCATTTCATTTTCAAGTAAATGATAAATATGGAGGATGTATCGTTGTAGAAATAGAAAATCAAATAAATATATATGATAATAAAATAGGAGTAATGACTAATAGCCCTAGTTTTAATTTCCACGAAACTAATTTCAAAAATTATATAAATTTATCACCTTATAATGTTGAACAAATTGATTTAAATGGATATATATTATATCAGGCAGGGCAAGGAAGTGGACAATTAGGATTACCTGGGGATATGACCCCTCCATCAAGATTTATAAAAGCATCGTTCAATCAATTATGTGCTATTAAATGCAGTTCTAATGAAGATGCTGTAGATATGGCCTTTCGTATATTAAATTCTTTTGATATAGTTCCAGGAACTTGCAGACATAAGGCCTCTAAAAGTGAGATTGATTTAATAGGTAGAGATAAGTTAATATTAACTGATAAGTATGATATATGTGAAATTACTCAAATGTTTGTAGTTAAAGATTTAAATAATTTCACTATATACTATAAAGATTATTTTAATATGAATATAAAAAAAATAGACTGTAATAAATTTGATTTTGAAGATGATTCAAATCCTATAAAAGGTAAACTGTATGATAATTATTGTAATAAATACATTGATATAACTGATAATTTAACTAATTAATAGCTATTCAATTTGATTAATAAAGAGTAAATAGAACAATCCCTGAGCGGATTCTCTTATTTGCTCTTTTGCTGTTTCTGTTCTTATTTTTTCATTTTAGTTCAAATTTTGTATATTTGGGTCCATTTTAAAATTAAAAGTTGTAATATATGCTATATTTAAATAAATAAGAAAGATATGTTCTTTATTTAATAGTCTTGAAGGTGAGTGAACGCAAATGTCAATTATAAATGTATTAATGGTTATTTGGTTTTTTAATAGAAGTTATAAGTTAAAAGAAACTAAAGATATAGAAAAATATGTATTAACATGCCCTAGAAAAATCAAAGATCGAGATGGATATATAAAATTTTACTCCAAAATATATTATAGAAGCGGAATTTCTTTAATTATATTCGAAATATTTTGTATGCTAAATAAATATTATTTTGATTTGCCTATTAAGGTATTATTTATACTGTTTTGTGTATTATTCATATTGCTTTTTATACAATCAATTTTAATTGAAAGAAAGAGTAAAAAATTCATTTATTAAAAAGTAACATCGTTAAATATAATAAAATGAATTTACGATAGTATAGGCTTTAATTACCATATTAGGCCTATACGCGTTGATATTACTTATAAACACTTTGAAAATTTATATAAAAATAAATTCAAAATAAGCTAAAAAGAGTGCTTATATTGAAATGTAATAATTTCAACGAAATCACTCTTTTTATATACAAAATTTTATAGAACTACTTCAAATTTATAATTATTATCTATTAGAATATAATCACAATTATATTTTTTACACATATTAAGATTTAACTCATTATCTTTTATAAGATCTTCTTTTATACAACTCGAATCATCTAAACGCTTTTCTATAATATTTGCATAATTTTTTATATCTGAAAAATTATCTTCTATATATTTTTTAGTCATTATAAGGCAAATATATTTTATTTGTTTAACGTAGTCTTTATCCAAGCTCTCTTTCCAATTAAATGGAATATAGCACCCTTCGATAATAAGATTTTGTTTATTTTCAATAGCTGTTTTTACTATTTCTCTAACAATGGGCCAAAGATAATCCGTTAATTTATCATCATCTTCAGGGGTTAAGTCAGTATTGCCACTTCGTATAAGTCCCATTTTTAAATGATCTATAGATATATACGGAAACTTATACTTATCAAGTAGTTTTTGAGATAATAATGTTTTTCCAGAATGCGAGCTCCCTGCAATTAAAACTATCATACTTCTAATCCTCCTAAACGTTTAATATGTAACAAACTCATTATTAAAAACTTATCTAAAGGTCATTAACTTTATCTCAAATACATAATAAATCTTTAAAGTAAAATTTTAAGACTTGTAAAAAAAATCAGATATTTTTAATCATTTTAAAGTTAGTAAATACTTGACCACGTAGTTCTACTTGTTGTTCTTTTATGACTTTATATCCTTTATTTTCAAAGAAAGGCTTAGCTGTTATTGACGCATCTGTTATTATAGATTTTACACCTTTATTAAATACATAATTTTCTAATTCAGTGATTAAATTTGATGCAACTTTTTTTCCTTGATGATTTTTATGAACATATAACCTATCTAGATAACCTGTTGAATCAATATCTCCAAATCCAATAATTTGAGTATCTTCCTCTACTACAAGGCTATAATTTTTATTTAATGATTCAATCCACTTTAATTTATCTAACTCTTTTGGGGCCCATGCTTTTAATTGCTCTTTAGCGTAATCTTTAGAGTTTACACTATGTACAGTGTCATAAAATAATTTCAATATTGATTCTATATCTTCATTTTTAAAATTTCTTACATTCATAAATATCCTCCTAAAATTTGATTATAGTTTATATATTATCATAATTGTATTCAAATAAAACTATGATAACTAATCCTTAAAAACTTGTTTAAAAAGTTGTAGTAAAAAGCCCTTAGAATCCATTTATTTAAATTCTAAGGGTTTTTTACTTATGTAAATACTAAATCTAAAGTGAAATTTTAATATGAGGTGAAAATTTTAAATAGATATTTTTATATAATTGTAGTATTATCTACTATAAGTAAATTAATTGTGAGGTGAAATAATGAGACCTGATATAGATAATATAATTTATATATTAATCTATGCGGCATTTTTAATTTCCATAATAGGCTCTCTAGTTTACTTCTGTAAAGAATCTATATGTTCTAAAATTAATGATACTTTTATAAAGACTGTTTTTTATAATAGGCTAGAGTATTTTTATAACTTAATACCAAAACAGTATTTTGTATTTCAAAAATACGATGTTTGGAGGTATCGTAGTCTATTCTAATTTGAAATGAAATTTTTTTAATCCAAAATATTAAATTACAATTAAAAGGAGAAAATAAAATGAATTTCATTTCAAGTATATTACAAGATTTATTAAGTATATTATTTAGTTTTACAGGAGATTTAGGGGTTGCAATAGTCGTTGTAACATTAATGGTTAAATTAATACTTATGCCGTTATCTATGAAACAAAAACTCTCTATGAGAAAACAACAAGACATGGCTGATACGATGAGTACATTAAAGGAAAAATATAAAAATAATCCTACTGAGCTTGAAAAGCAGATGCAATTACATGCAACTGAGAGCATGAAAAGTATGTTGGGTTGTTCTACTTTATTGCTTCAAATGCCAATAGTATTTGCGCTTTATAGAACATTTTCAAGTATGCCACAGGATTTTTCTAGTTCTATAGTTCCTTGGATAAATAACTTAAGCATGTCTGATAATTTATTTATAATACCTTGTATATATACGTTAATAATGTTAGCTCCAAATTTAATAAACTATATCCCTTATTTTAAGACTAGTTCTCAAGTAGCACTTAATAAACATATGGCTATAATCACAGTAGTTATGAGTTTTATATTAACTGCAAGAACACCAGTTGCATTAGGTTTATATTTTATAACTAGTGGTGCTTACGCATTAATTGAAGATATATGCTTTAGAATTTATTTTAAATCAAAAAATAAATTGGCATTAGAATAAATGAAAGCACTCCTAGGAGTGCTTTTTACTCGTTCCGAAAAACTTATTCCAAAAGTAGTATCAAAAATGCCGTTAGAATCCATTTATTTGGATTCTAACGGCTTTACCTTTATTCTAAATATTATTTTATAGCAACCCATATCTCACTGTAAACATTTGATAAATTAGACATGTCTCCATTAAAAGATATTCCTGGTGCATCTACTAGTTCATAACCTGAAGATGGTAACCACTCAGAGGCTATTTTAGCATATGTGTCCTGCATTAAATTTGGAAATTGACCCTCACATGAAAATATGGCCCATGTATGACTAGGTACTTCAACTACATCAAACTCTCCAAAGTCTAAATCTAACGTAGTTATTGACCCTATTAAATGATCTAAGTTTCCTTTTTCTTCATATACTCCATCATCAAGATTGAAAGACGCATTAACTACAGTTTTTACCTCTGTGTCTCTGTACGACTGTAATCTTTCCCTTTGCTCTTGTGTTATACTCTGAGCTATCTTCATTATTTCTGGATTTTGTCCTTCAAATACAATAGGAACTCTTTTTTTAACTCCTACTAGTTTAAATGGATTTTTCTTTTCTATGCGATAATTCATATTGCTTCCTCCTCTAATGGTTAATTGAAATGTCATACTAGGATAAATTTTAAAATCTTTATGATTCTTTAATTCTGATGGATTAACTCCAAACCACTCTTTAAATGCTCTTGTAAAGCCATCTGCAGAATCATATCCATACTTAATTGCAACATCTATAATTTTCATTTTATTATTAATTAAATCAAGACTTGCTTCTGATAACTTTCTTTTTCTAATATAGCTACTAAGTGTCATTCCCGAAAGGTAAGAAAATATCTTCCTAAAATGAAACTCGGATACACCTGCAATTTGAGAAACTTTTTTGAAATCTACTTCATTTTCTAAATTTCGATCTATATATTTCATAGCTTTATTAAAATCATTAATCATATCCATATACAATCACCTCTTATTAACATTATTATAATTTTAATTATTATCAATTTATCGATATTATCTATACAAAAATTATCGATTATATAATTAATTAACTAGTTTCTAAAAACATTTAAAGATAACTAGTTAAAATGACCTTAAAATATATTTGTTTAGATTTTAAGGTCATTAACTTTATGCAAAGTGCATGATTAAATTAAATTATATTATCTGATTTGAAAAAATTTAATTTTTCTCTTAAAAACGTAAAAAAGAAGAACTGAATTTAAGTATATCAATTCTTCTTTTTTATTTTCTTTGTTTTTTGAGAGCTAAGAAGCACCACCCATTAATGCTCCTTAGTTCTCGATATGTATACTCTTTTTTTAATTTTATTAACTATATCTATAATAAAATACACAACAATATATGCTATGGTATCATTTAAAAATACATCACGATAAGCATTTGGATGTAGATCGCTCCAAAAACCGCTTATAAAAACATATAAAAGTGCAATTGATATGAATACAGAATAAGGTGCAATAAATCTAATCAACTTATTTTTAAATTCTAATTGTGTCATTAAAATTAGAACTAATGCCCCAATTAACGTTAAAGCTCCTCTATCTAAAATATGTTCATTTGTATCTGTCATCCTACCCATTAACAACTGTAATGAACTACTCAATATAGTCACCACTGTAAATACTATACAAAATAGTTGTGCTGTTTTTTTCAATATATTCATTTAAGACTCCCCTTCGCAAATTCCTATTTATTTATATTGTATTAAAATAAGCTTTATTTAACAACTTGTACACTAAAATACATGTAAATCAATAACTTATTACCTATAGTGAAAGTTCAAGGATAGTTTAGTACTTGACTTTTAAACATAAAAAGATTAGTTTGAATACAGTAAATATATTTTATAAAAGGGGATGTACATATGGTAATAGTAAACATAACGTATACAGTTGAATTAGAGAAAATTGAACAAAATTTAGAGGAACACATAGAATTTTTAAATAAATATTACGCAAATAACAAATTTATATGTTCAGGAAGAAAGAGCCCTAGAACAGGTGGAATAATTTTATGTAACGCCGATAAAGAAGAAGTTAGTGAAATTATAAAAAAAGATCCATTTTATATCAATAAATTAGGTAACTATGAAATAATTGAATTTGAAACATCAAAAATCAATAAGGAATTAATAACTGAGGAACTAGAAAATTTATAGATAATGCAAATCAGTTGATTTATAAATTCAATGCCCTTAAACTCCATTTATTTGAATTTTAAGGGCATTAAATTTATCTCAAATACATAACTAGTCCCTAAAGAAAAATTCTAAAGATACTATATTTTGACTATGATTAATTATAATTTTTTAATCTCCACCAAAAACATTCATCATCTTCTTTATAAAGTTTCATTCCAATTTTCTTTAATAAATTTTGTGATGTAACATTAGATTTTAAAGTGTCTGCCACAATACATTTTACATCTAGATTTGAAAATATCCAGAGCATAAGGTTATTAATTGATTCACTCATGTAGCCTTTTTCTCTATAATGTTCTTGCATATAATAACCTATGTTTACTTCTCCTTGTTCATTTGGATACCCTTTTATCATTATATGACCTATAATTCGGTTTTCAGATTTTAAAATTACTATCCAAGTCGTATACCACATATACTTTGAGTTATTATTTTTAACATCATTGAGCCTTATTTTAAATACATTTTTTTCCCTTAACCCAATATTTTTATTAGTAACTGTCAGTCCTAATGATTTCTCCATTTTATTAAAATTAGTTATCGAAAGCTCTAAGTTATATTCATTTAAAGGTACTATTTTTAATCTTTCCGTATTAACTTCGAACATTTTAAAATCTCCTTTTAATTTCATAATATCAGATTTTTAACTAATCCTAAAAAAACATTTAAAGATGTCTAGTAAAAATGCCATTAGACTCCATTTATTTGGATTCTAAGAGCATTAACTTTATTTTAAATATAGCTAGTCCGTAGTCAGGAATTTTAGGACTTGTTGTTTTGAACGCAAAATAGAGTAATAATATTATTACTCTATTTATCTTTATTTAGTTATACTCTAATTTATATTATTATTTTAATTTCATATGCAGTATAGGGAATGGATTACCCTGTTCGTCGAACTCAGATTTTTTAAAGACTTTAAACCCCATATGCTCATAAAAGCCTAATGCTTGTGGATTTTGCTCATTTACATCTACATAATTTACATTTAATACTTCTATTGCATATTCTACAAGCCTTTTACCAACTCCATGTCCTCTACTTGCATTACTTACAAATAACATTTCAATTTTAAAATCATGTATTCCTATAAAAGCTTTTATAATACCGTTATTGTCTCTTACACATAAAAGTTTACTAACATATTTAGCACCTTCCATAACTTGAGGCTTTATTGATATTATATCTTCTTCACTTAAAAAGTCATGTGTTGCTCTTACTGATGACTCCCATGTATCTAGTATTTCTTCCATATCCTTATTATTAATAATATTTAAATTTTCAATTTTCATCACTTAACAATTCCTCCTAAGTAAGTATTTCACTTAATATTATATGTTAAATACGATTTGAAAAGTTTATTAAGAACATTTCTGTACTAACTATAAACAATTAAGTATTTTTATTATTTTTATAGCTATATAATATTCTCCTAATACTACTTTCAGATAAAAAGTAATCTGTAGACAATTGACTGCACAAAACATCTATTTTATTGCTCCTTACAAACTATGCTTTGACATTATTGCAGTTTTTGCTTGGAGCTAAATTAATTAATCTAATTTTACAAAACATGCTTACACCTATCTTTTTGCATAATTACATTATTATATCATAGTTTAAATTTTAAAACTAAATGTCCATTAAATAGGTGTTTTCATAGATAATTTTAACTAACATCTAATGTGAATTTTTAAGTTGAGTTCACTATAGATAGGTTTTATTGGATATACTTTAAGTATATTGTGCTTGAGAGGAGGTTTTAGTTATGGAATTAGTTTTAGAAATAGGCTTAATTGTTTCAGACTTTGTAATATCTATATTTTCAGGAGACGAGTGGAAAAAATTCGCCAAATGGATAAAATCTAGACTTTAATATTCTCATAATGTTAACAGCTTATTTCAAGATCAATATTAAAAGACCACTATAATACTTTCCTTAGAGTTATAGTGGCTTTACCTTTATCTAAAATACTTTAATAGTCTTTAAAGTGAAATTTAGTAACTAGTTAAATTTAAAATTTCATTTTTAATATATTCAGGCATTTGTAAATTCAGATTACGGATTAATATATTCTTATGACTCACTCCGTTCTTCTCGAAATATTTACTTATCAAATGAGTTCTATCCTTAGGATCACCTAGAACATGATAAATTACAAACCAATCTTCAAGTGACATTAGATTAATTTTAACTTCATCATTCATAACCGTTGAAACTATTGATTCTTCATCAAATATAACTTCATATAAACTATCTTCACATTTTATTCTAAATCCAACCATAAACTCAACTTCTGTACCATCTACATCATATCTAAAAAAATCATCAGACTTAAATTTATCACTGTTATTTACGACCTCAAGCGGTCTACCTATTTTATTCATTGCTAATTTCACATTTTCTGTATCTTTAGGATTAATCAATATATCTATATCTTTAGGCTCATCTACTAGTCCATAATGATTCAATAGAGTAGACCCGCCAATTGCCCACATACAGTTAAAATCATTTAGAGACTTTGCAACCTTCTTTAAAACTAAATTATTCATAAGTTCCTCCAGTAAATTTCTAGATTTCATATACTCTTAATTATATCAAACCTGCTTTATAACATTAATTTAATAAATGAAAAATTTGATTAGTATTTAAAGTATACATTTTGCGTGCCCTAAGCTATATTTCTATACCAAGATATAAGGTTATGATATAGTTATCTTAATAAAGGAGTTTACAAACAACAATTTACAGGGGGACAATCGATATGAATTTAAAACATTATATATTTGATTTAGATGGAACATTAATTGATACAGAACATGCTATATTAAAAACATGGCAAGATACATTAAAAGAATATGGATATGAGCACACATTAGAGGAAATAAGAGTAGTTTTAGGGGTTACAACAGATATAGGTCTTAAAAAATTAAATGCTAACGTTGATGAAAATTATATAGGTAAATGGCAAGTAAATTACGAAAAGTATTGTTCTAATGCAGACTTTTTTGATGGAGCAAAGGAAATGCTTGAATTTTTAAAAGAAAATAATTGTTCTTTAGGAGCTGTATCATCAAGAAGTAAAAATGAGTATGATAAGTACTTTAGAAAGTTTAATTTAGAAGAATTTTTTACAACTATTGTTTTAGAGGATGATACAGAAAATCATAAGCCATATCCAGATCCACTATTTAAATATCTGGAGTTAACAGGAGTAGATAAAGATTCATGTATTTATATTGGTGATATGCCAACTGATATTCAATGTGCAAATAATGCAGGTATTATATCAGGATTGGTAACTTGGAATAATTCAGGGGTTTCTTGTTCAGATGCAAAAATGAGCTTTAGTGATCCAAAAGAAGTTTGTGATTTAGTAAATGCTACAGTTTGTAGTTCTTCATACTAAAAACAAAAAAATATTTATTAAAAACTTATTATAAATATCAATAATAAAATGACCTTAAAACCCAAATAAATGGGTTCTAAGGTCATTACCTTTATGTATTATACATAACCTAATTCTTAAAGTTAAATTTAATTACTAGTTTCATATATGCTGTATATTTATCCGTACAAAAATATACTTATTCTACTTTACTCTTTTAAACATGGGATGATTTTCTCTAAATTGAAGTAAATCCCATAAGTTTCCGTATAAATCTTTAAATACTGCTACAGTTCCATAATCTTGCTCTTGTGGCTCTCTAACAAACTCTATACCTTTTGCTACCATGTCATTATAGTCTCTCCAAAAATCATCTGTACCAAGGAATAAGAATACTCTTCCCCCTGTTTGATTTCCTATAAAAGAAATTTGTTCCTCTTTTGATGCCCTTGCAAGCAATATTGCAGTTCCGTTTGAACCAGGTGGCGAAACTACAACCCAACGCTTATCTTGTTCTGGTTGATATGTATCTTCTATCAAATTAAACTTAAGTTTCTTAGTGTAAAAGTCAATAGCCTCATCATAATCATTAATAACTAAAGAAATATGTACTATAGATTGTATCATTATTTTATCACCTCTATATAATTTTGTTTATTAATACTATCATAGCATTATGAAAAAGTTCAATAGTTTATAGATGAATGTTTATTAAGTAAATTAATAGACAGTGATAGTTCAAAAAAATAACTATTTTTTAAAAACATATCTAAAATATATTTAATAAAAGAGCCCTTAGAATCCATTTTTTTAGATTCTAGGGGCATTAATTGTATCTAGCCTATAAAAAGTATTTTTTTAATCTTCAACATATTTCAATATATCACCTGGCTTACATCCTAATACATTGCATATATTGATTAACGTAGAAAGCCTAATCGCTTTCGCTTTATTTTTCTTCAATATTGAAAGGTTTGCCATTGTAATCCCTAGTTTTGCGGATAACTCAGTTGAATTCGTTTTTCTTTTTGCCATAATAACATCTAAATTAATTATAATGCTCATATTTTACCTCCTATACGGTTTTATAATTTTCATATTTTATTTCAATAGACACATCAAATAATCTTGCTAATACAATACTTAAAAATCCGATATCTATAGAAGTAAATAATACAAAAACCATTGAAATTATATTTAATGCATATAAGTACATTCCAATTATCTAAATAATTTTTTCATATATTAACATCTCCTATTTAAATTAAGATATATATATTATACAACAATATATATTGAAATAAAATACTTTATTATCGAAAAACAATAAAAATATATTGACTAAAATAAAAAAGCATTATATCATAATACATGGAAAATCAATTTTAAAAATAAGAATAGATTAAAGAGGAGAAAAAAATGAAAAAAATAATAAAAGTATTAACTATAATTGGAATCTTGCTTGTAGGAGTATTAGGAACTCTAAGTCTAATGGCTCCGGATGATGTGGTTGTACTTTCAGAGGAAGAAGAAAAGAAACAACAACAAATGCAAGTTGAACAATTTAGTGATGTTAATCTTTCAGGATTTAAAGCAACCGATTTAAGTGGAAATCAAGTAACTTCAGATATATTTTCTAAAAACAAATTAACTATGGTTAATATATGGGCGACATGGTGTGGGCCTTGTATTGACGAAATGCCTGAAATATCAAAGTTATACAATGAATTACCAACTGGAACTAATGTAATATCTATATGTACAGATTCAGGAGATGATAATGAGAGTTTAGACCTTGCTAAGGAGGTTATGAAAAAGTCTAATGCCAAGTTTAAAACATTAATACCAGACAAGGTTTTAAAGAAAAATCTTACTAAGAAAATACAAGTCTTCCCAACTACGATTTTTATAGATAGTGAAGGAAAGGTTATTGGATCTCCACACTTTGGAGAGCCTACAGCAGAAGGATTTAAAAAATCTATAGATGAAAATTTAAAACTAATGGAAGAAAATAAAAATGAAAAAAATTAAACATTTTACAAAATTTTTTTTGTTACTTACATCTATATGCTTTATATGTATAGGTGCTATAAGACAAGAGCAGTTTACAGTTTTTAAGAAATCTATAAAAATTTGTCTTGAATGCATAGGAGTCGGATAATGAGAAGAAGTTATATACAAATTTTGTCAACAGCACTTTCAAACAGTTATATTTTAGGTTTTTTTAAAGGCCTAATATATACAGGTAAAACTAAATTTATTTGTACACCTGGGCTAAATTGTTACTCTTGTCCTGGGGCGATAGGTTCTTGTCCCATAGGATCTTTACAGGCTATTCTAGGGGGAAGAAGTTTTAACTTCTCATACTATGTATTTGGATTGATGATGTTGCTTGGAGTAGTTTTAGGTAGATTTATATGTGGGTTTTTATGCCCATTTGGCTTTTTACAAGACTTACTATATAAAATAAAAACCCCAAAGTTAAAGATTAAAAGGAAAATTGATGAACCTTTGAGGTTTTTAAAATATTTGTTTCTTATCATACCTGTTATAATTTTGCCTATTTTTTTAACTAATGAATTTGGAACTGCACAGCCATTTTTTTGCCAATGGATTTGCCCGGCAGGAACCTTAGAGGGTGGAATACCTCTTTTAATAAAAAATGAATGGCTAAGGAAAATGGTAGGGTTTTTATTTAATTGGAAGTTATTTTTACTTGTGCTAACTATAGTCGGATCTGTCCTTATATATAGGCCGTTTTGCAAGTATATTTGCCCTTTAGGAGCATTTTATTCGATATTTAATAAATTAAGTTTTTACCAAATGAGTATAGAAAATAGTAAGTGCAATGGGTGTAAGGCTTGTGAAAGAGCTTGTAACATGCAAGTAGAAGTAACTAAAGATTGTAACTCAATAGAATGCATTCGTTGCGGAGATTGCAAAAAAGCATGTCCAAAAGGGGCTATATCATCAACGTTTAATATGAAGTTTAAAAATCAAGAATAAAAAACTATCTATGAAAAAGCGCTTAAAATCCTATAAAATGGATTCTAAGCGCTTTAATTTTATTTATTAAGTGTTGCTTCATATATACGAGATTCCTCTCCCCATGGGTGGTACCCAATACCTATGTAATCGAAGTGATAACGTTCATAATATCCTATGTGGTCAGTGCATAAATATAGTTTATCAAAGCCACCCTCTTGTGAATCCTTCTTTGCTTCATCAATCAGCAGCTTACCGTAAGAATTCCCACGATATTTTTCTTCAATATATAATGCACACACCCAAGGATATAAATCCATTCTACTGATAAAATCATTAGTAATTAAACCTGCACACCCAACAATTTCATCATCGTTATAAAGAAGATACCACTGCGGAAGTGGCCCCTTTGCTGTTATACAGTTATTTATACAATTTTCATATACTTTTAGACTATCTTCACTTGCCCACTTTTCTTGAAAGTATTTTATTGCGGCCGAAGCATATTCTGGCTGCTTTTTAACAGATATAATATTCATTTTTCCCCCTATTAATTTCTATTGTTTAATTCATTTCTTTCAAAAATCTCTATTTGCAAATCTATTAAATAATATACTTATTAAGTCAATTATATATTACTTAATTGAAATTAACTATATTTGTACTTTTTGTATATTATTAGTATTATTTGTATTGAATATATAAATAGGGAGATTTTGCAAATGAGTAAAAATAAAGCTGAGATAAAAGAAGAACTTAACGATGCCAAAATTCAATTAAAAGAGGGAATTGAAAAAGTAAATAAAGATTATAAAATGAACGTTCAAGAAAGAAAGAGAAAAATAAAAGAAAAGAAAGATAGAGAAAGAGAAGAATATGCAAAAACTAAAAAAGTAAATTATTGTAGTGATACTGCTTGGGAAACTATGAGTTCTAAAAAATTAAAGATAATTAACATATTATTAAAATGTCTTGGTGTAGTTTTTCTTTCATTTGGACTAATCCTTTTATTTAGTGCAGTAGAAATGTCAGGTATTCTAATTTTAGCAATTGGTTTATATTTTTTATGGTTTAACCCTAGAAATTTTTCTGATCCGTCTAAAAAGTAATACGAAGCACTACTTATGGTCATAAATTGATTTTTTATCAATAATATAAAAACAATATGAATACAAGGATAGATTTTATTATATAATGATCCAGTTCGTAAGAGTAACTTATCTAAACCGTAATACCTAAAGCCTATAAAATCCATTTATATGAAGTTTATAGGCTTTACTTTTATTTTTAAAATAACAACAAGCCTTAAACTCAAACTTTAAGGCTTATTATTTTTAATTCCAAACACTTTATTTATCTTTAACGATAGAGTTAAAATTACTAATGGGATTAACGATATAATTCCTAAAAGAATAGTACCGTTTATGTATAAAGAATATACCCCTATAGCAATATAAGCTATTCCTGAAATAAAAATCAAAAAAAATGATAAGTTAATACACTTATGAGAGTCTGAATATTTACTAAAGTACATTTTACTAAGTATGTATTTAAATTCAATACTACTTATTATGAATCCAAATACTTTTGCACTTTACATCCCTGAATTATATGCAATAATATATAGCATAACCATTGATATATATAGTGTTGCTACTAAGCAATAATGAACTACCCTATTTATCTTTTTATTTATTATCCAATATACTCCTGCTAAAAAACAATATATTAAAAATACACCCGCTATAATTATAGGAATATTATCTGGATAATCATAAACTGTTGCCATTATAGGAATAGTATATGGTTTGTTTTTAAGAAACCAATCAGGTATTTCTAAAAAAGATATTGCTACTATCCCTGCTATAATCCAATCTATCATCTTCCAATCATTATACTTGATCATTCTAAATATCACTCCATTCAAGTTAATTTATTCTATCTAGATTATTGACCTTGTGTACTCCAAAGTTTTAACTCATATGGGGCTACAATTCCATATTTCTTATAAATTACTATTGAAAATCTAAATATATAAAATCCGGTACATCATCTAATCTCATATTGTGTAAGTTAAAAAGAACTTAATTTTCAAGTCTAGCTAGTAATTATACAAAATAAAGTACAAAAAAAGTTAAAAATGGACTAAGATTAGTTTATCCAGGAGTAAAATACAAAAGATATATTTAAGTAAATATACTTATTTTAGGTTATGGGGAGTATTCAATCTTAAATTTTGCATAAAAAAAAGACACACGATGTGTCTTTTTTCCGAACATATATATATTATAATACAGTTACATTCTCTGCTTGAGGACCTCTAGCACCTTCAACTACATTAAAGTTTACTCTTTGACCTTCTTCTAATGATTTGAATCCATCAGTTTGTATAGCTGAGAAATGTACGAATACGTCTTCTCCACCTTCTACTGATATAAAACCAAATCCTTTTTCATTGTTAAACCATTTTACTGTTCCATTCATCATTTGATAATACTCCTATGAACCTATTTCTAGGTCTCTTAAATTTATTTGTGTATTTCTACAAATATTATTATATCACAGATTTATAATAATAGATAGCATTTTATTAATAAACCTGTTTATCTGATCCTTAATCTTTATTTAATTTATATTTTAATTTTGATTCAAGCTCTGTAATTTCATTAAAAGTACTCTTTAGCTCCTTGATTAGTGGATTGTTTCGAGTATCATATACCTTTTTTAAAATTACCTCTTTCTCCGCCATCTTGAACATATCATTGCCATACATTTTTTTATACATAGATATTTTATCATCAATGATCTCAGACTGTTCACTTAACTCTTTAGCTAAAACTTTGCTGTCCTTTAATTCACTTTTAGTTTCAGATATCTTTTTATTTATATCTTCAAGATTAATTTGTTCTTCGCTAAACAAATTCTCTTCTTCACTGAGAGATGCTTCTTTTTTAGATTTAATTTTTTCTGTGCTCTTGATATTGATATCAACTTTAGTATTTTCTGTTACATCATTCTCTTTATCTTTATTTTCAATCATACTTTTTATTTCAGTAAGTTTAGATAATTTATGCTCTAAAGATTCTTGAAATTTGTGATTTATACTTGAGTTATATGTAGCATCTAAGTTTTCTCGAGCTAACTGTTTCCCTTTACTAAAAATATGCATTTCTTTTACAGGTATACCTATATCTTTTTTATTAGTAGTCCCATTAATTTTTATATTTTTTAAAGAGCTACTGTTGTAACTTTTTAATATAGAACTCCCACTACTTAAGTTTAAAATATTCATATATTCATCCCCTTATTTAATAACTCCCTTTTAAACATAGTTCATTATAAATGTACGACTTATTAAAGCTCCACCTTTAGCTAATTTACCTAAAACATAAAAATAATAAATAGTTTCTTAAATGATAAAACAGATTGTTAATCAAATAGGGTTTTATTTTGTATATTGAAATTTTTAATATACTTTATAGTATTATCATGCTATAATTTTATAAATGATAATAATTATCATTTATAAATCACTTTCAATTCAAGGAGGGCTTATGGATAACGTTGGATTTGCTTTTTTACTTACATTAATTGCAGGATTATCAACTGGAATCGGAAGTTGCATTGCTTTTTTTTCTAAGAATACTAATAAAAAATTCTTGTCTTGTAGCCTAGGTTTTTCAGCAGGGGTTATGATATATGTTTCAATGATTGAAATATTTGTTAAGGCTAAAGATTCTTTATCATTATCATTTGGAGATAAAATGGGAACTGGCGCTACCATACTAGGTTTCTTTGGAGGGATTTTAGTTATAGCCTTAATAGATAAATTTATACCAAAGGATACTAACCCTCATGAAGTAAGAGATGTTGAGGAGTTAGATCAAATCTCTTCAAATAGTTTAAATACATCAAAAGCTAAAATGAAGTTAATGAGAACTGGAATTTTTACAGCATTAGCAATAGCTATTCATAATTTCCCTGAAGGTCTAGCAACTTTTATTGCTGCACTTCAAGATTCAACTATAGCTATACCTATAGTTGTTGCAATAGCTATTCATAATATTCCGGAAGGAATTTCTGTATCTGTTCCAATTTATTATGCAACCGGTAGTAGAAAAAAAGCCTTTTTATATTCATTTATTTCTGGATTAGCAGAACCTGTAGGAGCATTAGTTGGTTATATGATTTTAATGCCAATTATGAATAACACCGTATTCGGTATATTATTTGCATCTGTTGCAGGCATAATGGTATTTATTTCTATTGATGAATTATTACCTTTAGCTAAAGAATATGATGACGCCCATTATTCTATATATGGCTTAGTTTTTGGAATGCTAGTTATGGCGATAAGTTTATTTTTATTTATGTAAAAATTCAATACAATATAAAATAAAGGAAAACAAAGTAAAAGTATATAATTTGAAAAAATTGATATGGTTAAGTTAACTTTCCCTAAAATGTATAGATAGTAACTAATTTTTAAAATGGTAAAACAAATTGTTAATAAATTTGTTTTACCATTTTTCAATTCCAATTTAAATAGATCTTCATTGTAGGTTATATTGTTATATTAGGCTTTAAAACTTTTAATTTGATATCACCTCTTGTATATCAATGACCAAATGTTAACTTAAAGTCTCTATGATTTTTATAAAAAAATATGTAATATATAGTTAACAGGGGTGATGTATAATATGAAAAATGTATTTAATGCTTTTAAATGTCTATTGATTATATTTGTACTAATATTATTAGTTTATGATAAAGTAAAAGTAAATTTCATAAAAAAATCCAGTTATATTATTGAGAAATCTGTTACTTATACCGTCTATGATAAACACAGGCTAAAATCTGGAATGTATTTAGACTTACACTATAATAATTATTCGCTGGACATTAAAATTGAAGATTTAAATCAATATAAAAATTCAGAGAATGGAGATGAGCTTACATTAGATTCTAATCTATACTATGATAAGAAATCCGATAAGCTTAAGTTCATTGAAGTAAAAGGTTTCAAAACTGAATTTTACAATTAGATTTACTTGCAATATATAATCAAATCTAAAAATGGTGTAACAAATTATAAAACAATTTAAAATTGAATTTGCTACACCATTTGTTTAAATTTCTATAACTTTCAATTGCTCTTAATCACTATAATTGAAAGATAATTACTTTACTGTTTAAGCTCAAGTACTTTAGTTGAAATTCTTTCCCCAAAGAACTCATCATGTTCTACAAATAACATAGTAGGTTTAACCGATAAAATCAAATCCTCAATCTGCATACGACTTATAACATCAATAAAATTTAAAGGTTCATCCCAAATATAAAGACTAGCTCTATCACAAAGACTCTTGGCAATCAAAAACTTTTTCTTTTGGCCTTCGCTCCACGTACTTACATCTTTTTCAAACTGAATACTTTCAAATCCCATCTTATAAAGATTTGATTTTAAATGATTTAAATCTACACTATACGTTCTTGCTAGTTCATCCACATTACCTTTTAGATAAGATGTATCTTGAGAAATATATGATATATTTTTACATTTATAAATATCCCCATCATAAGAAATATCTTCACCAAGAATTAGTTTTATAAGACTTGATTTACCAGATCCGTTACTACCTTTTAACCAAACCCTATCTCCTGGATCTATCTTTAAATCTACTTCTTTAAACAATACTTTGTCATCATATCTGATACTTAAATTGTTTATCCTCAAGATTTTCTCTTCCATATCCTCACTAGTTTTTAATATGAGCTTATCATAATTCTCTAAGTTTTTAAGTAACTTAGATTTTTCTTCAATAGCATTATTTTGCCTTTTCTCAATAGATTTAGCCCTTTTCATCATCTTAGCAGCCTTATGCCCAATAAATCCTCTGTCAGTAGGTCCATTTCCAATCTTTGATGCTTCTGTTTTATCTGACCACATAGCTTTTTGTTTTGAAGCCTCTTGAAGTCTTTTAATATCTTTTTTAAGTTTTTCATTTTCAAGTTTTTCAAATTCATCTTGTCTATCCTTGTTAAGTTGCCAAGTTGAGAAATTACCTCTTTGAACTTCTATATTTGCCTTGTTTATAGACAGCACGTGATCAACTATCTTATCTAAAAATGATCTATCATGAGAAATTAATATAAACCCAGATTTTGATGCTAGATAATTTGATATGACCTCTCTTCCTTCTATATCCAAATGATTTGTTGGTTCATCAATTAGTAAAAAGTGATTTTTTCTTAAAAACAATCCAACAAGAAGCAACTTTGTTTGTTCTCCAAAGCTTAGAGTAGAGAAGTTTCTTTCAAGTATTTCAACTTCTAATTTCATCTTTCTTATTTCTTTTTCTATTAATTCATTTATTATATATCCATCATTTTCAATGTATTTTTCTAAAATATCGCCATACTGATCTAACTTTTCTTCGTCATTTACATACTCATCCATTAATTCCTCCCAAGCTGTAAATGGAGCTATTGTGTTTCTAATTACTTCAAGAGAAGTCCTATCTTTATTTTCTATATGAAATGGAAAGTACTCAAAGTCTACAGAAGAAGATATAGTCCCTAAATATTTAAACTTCTTCATAAATAGATTTAAAAGCGTGGTTTTACCTCTTCCATTTCTTCCTATAAGTCCTATTTTCCAGTTTGTATCTATAGAAAAAGATGCATTTTTGAAAATATCATCTACGTGTGTATCGTAACTAAAAGTCAAATTGACTACGTTTATTTGTGCCATATATATTCCTCCTTGCGAAAGTTTTTTGCATAAAAAAACTTCCTTAAATTTAAAGTAAATTACACTTAAATTAAGAAAGATTGATTTTAAATATGAAACACAAATCATTTTATTGAAACTATATAAATATAAGTTATATAGCTGAAAGTTAAAAATAAGAAATATAATATAAATTTTATGTAAGCAAATTAAGCTTAAACACAATATATATCAAAATATAAATCTTTATTTTAATACTCTCACAAAACAATTTCATAAAGAAGTTTGATTTAAGGTTTCAATGAATTAATCTTATTCTTAATTTAAGACAGTTTATAAGCTCAAAAATAAAAGTATCTAAAAATACTTTTTAAGATTTATAAACTTTTTAAATAATTGAATAAAATTATCTGTTCATTATACCTAATCACCTCTTATATGTTTATTTATTAATATAATATGCCTATTTAAGTATGTTGTCCATAGGTTTTTTATTTTATGCACTAAAAAAGCCCTTTACATCCACTTGTTTAGATTATATGGGCTTTAAATTATAACTATTACTTAAATTTATTTTGAAGTCTCTTTAGATTTAGTTTTTTTCTTTACTAAGATTTTAAAAAATAGTTGTAGTAATATACTTAATATAGTTATAAAAATTATAAAATCATTATGCCAAAATGGTTTAAAATACCCATCCCATCCATCACTTGGTATTCTATTAGCTAATAAATATGATAATACAAATGATATGATGTTTCCTAAAAAAATAATAAATTTGTTATTATTAAATATATGTATACATGATAAGAATATATAGGCTGAAATCATAAGTAAATATCCTAGCATTGATCTTTGTGTATAATCCAAATACATTGATATAAATGCAAATGGAGTTCCATATATAAGTAAAATTAAAATACTTATTATGTGTTTTTTCATTTGTAACCCCCTTATATGAAACTAATCTCTAAATTGAAATTTTAAGACTAGTATAAATTAATTACATTTGTTTTTTGATGTGAACATAATCCTAATAAAAATAAATAGTGATATCAAACACAATGCAATTCTTGAATTATTTTCAGAAGAAATAATTAAATATAAATCTATTAGTATAAACCCTATTATTCCTAATTTTGACTTAAGATTTTTAGAAATATTTTTCATAAAGACGCCTCCTGTAAAATTTAAATGTAATAACTCATATTAACATTTTAAATTTAAAAAAAGTGTAAATTGGATTAATATCTGCTTATTCTGGATTAAAATATATAGCAAACCCCCTTAAAATACTATTATCTAGATTCTAAGGGGGTTATTTGTATTTGTTATGCAGTTTTTAAATCAAATTGTTTAACAAATATAAATATAATTACATCTACAATTTGTTAAACAATTAGTTATTGTATTTATAACTCTATTTGTTTAATTCTCTATATCTTTTTATTTTAATTTATAGTGTTATATAATAGCTACAATTTTATTTTCTTTCTACAACTTAAATAAATTCCTAAAAGAAAAATTGTTGGAATGTTACTAGAAATAAAAGCTTTTAATCCTATCTGAAATGTTGTTGCCTGAAATAAACATACAAGTGAATTTAAAAAAGCTACACCAGGCAAAATAAGCCCTGGCACTTTGCTTTTTTTCTTAGATAGAAATTCTTGTAAACAATATATACACCATATAATAAATAAAAGTATTAACAAAGAAACTATTACCATTTTATCCCCCTATTATTCTAACCTGTTTTTATATTTAAATTGATTTGAGTATAGATATATATACAACTAAACCAATTATAATTATCATCTCTATTAGCAAATTTCATGATAAATGCCAAGTATTAATTCTCAATATATTAATATTGTACATTAAATAAATCTAAATTATATTAACTGTTCCTAGAAGATACTTTCTTCTTAACTAAAAAACTTATTATACCTAAAATATTATATGCTATTAACAATTCAATACAACTTCCCATATTAAACCATAAATTTATAGGAATAATAAATGCTATTGAAGATAAAAGAAATCCTAAAAGTAGTTCCTTTTTAAAGTTCGAATACATTATTCCTTGTATAATAAATATAATTGGAAATAGTAAAAACAATCCAATTAATATATTCTTATCAGCCCTCCCCCATAAAGTTATTGCAAGTATTACAATACTTGGAAACATTATAGACAATATTTTTTTCATAAAATCCCCCTCAAAAATACCTCAATTTATCCAATAAGATATCTGTTTTCTTTAATATAACAAAAGCAATTATAAATCAAATATATAAGAATAAGAACTAAACTTATTATAATATAACTGCTCATATATCCCCCTTTCAAATTTAGTATATTACGTTACATCCTATAACAATCTTAGCCTTTGACTATATTATATATAATATTAAATTTTTTCTTGTAGTTCTATTTAAATATTTTAAAATAACTACCTACAAACAACTGAAAATGTCATACGTCTGTTTTATTTTTAGTCATAATATAAAAACAGCTGTGATATATATGTAATATAAAGATATAAATATATCACGTTTATGGAGGGATATTTATGAAAAAATTAAACAAGTATTCAATTTTATTTGCATTCTTTGGCTTATTAGGCATAAAACATATAAATAGTGACCCCTTAGGTCTTTTATGGTTTATGTTCTTTGCACAACTTTCTCATATTTGGTGGAGTAAGCTCGGAGATTGTGAAGATGAAAGATTAATTGCTAATAAACATAGAGCTGGAACTATAGCACTTTATACAGGATTTGTTGTATCAATTGTATCAAGTTATGCAATTAGACTATATACATCAGATTTATTAGCACTTTATAAATTGCAAATATTAATACTATCACTTACTTTTGCAATATCAGTAAATTTATGGGCATTTTTAACTTATAAATTTGATACAGGAAATTAAAATTTATGGCAACATTCATTAGTAATTTGAAAAAATATCGTCAATTTAATGAGTTAACTCAAGAGGAATTGGCTAAGAGAGTTAATGTAAGAAGAGAAACTATAGCTCGTTTAGAAAATGCTAAGTACAATCCTTCACTTGAATTAGCTGTTAGAATTTCAAAAGAGTTAAGTACTCCTATCGATGAGTTATTCATATTTGAATTTTAATTATTAGTAAATGTTAAATCAAATCTCTATATTTAAAATATATGCTAATTTTAAAATGGTTAAACAAATTATATAACAAATACTAATTTTATTTGTTATATAATTTGTTTAACCATTTGTTTTTATATGTGTAATTCAGATTAATATTCACCCTAAATATCATTGGAATTTCAATAAAAAACAAACTACTAACATTATAATTTTAGTCTATTTTTTATATTTAAAATCAATTTAGGTGTCAATAAATATGCAACTAATCCTACTATAATTATTAACTCAACAGATATATTTTTAAAGTAACTAAAGTACGTTATAGCAAAAAAACCTATAAAGAAAAGTCTAGATTTAACTATTATTTTTTTTATATCATTAATACAGTTCATTTTATTTTTATCCGCCATTAATTTTAGTAGAATATTTCAACACAAAATATTAGTATTAAAATATGCATATTTTAAAATATAGGAGGTAATCAGTATGGAAGTAAATGTTTTAGTTTGAAACTCTAGATGCTTTTGGACCAGTAGGAATACTATCTCAAATAAAAGATTTCAAGATAAATTATATCTCAAAAGATGGTACAGTTGTACATAGTTATCAAGGATTTAAAATTATTACAGAAGACGTTAAATCTATAGATAAAAATAGAATACTTGTTATTCCTGGAGGAATCGGTGTAAGAGATTTAGTTAATGATACAGATTTTTTAAATATGTTAAAACATTTAGCTGAAGAATCTCGTTTTTGCCTATCTATATGTACAGGCTCTGCGCTACTAGCAAAATGCGGAGTTCTTAATAATAGAAAAGCAACATCAAATAAAAAGGCCCTTGAATGGGTTAAACAAACAAATGAAAATGTAATTTGGATAGATAAAGCTAGATGGGTATTGGATGGTAAATTTTATACCTCTTCAGGTGTATCTGCTGGAATGGATATGGCTTTAGGCTTTTTATCTGATCAGTTTGGAAAAGATAAAGCATATGAGATTTCCGAGTTTATTGAATATATATGGAACGAAGATAAATCAAAAGATATTTTTTACGCTTAAAGAAACTATATTTAACTAATATTTATGGATAACTTATAAAGCATAGTGATACCAATACTTTGATGAAAGTAAAAAATGACATTTTGAGTAACGGGACACGAACTTGCCGAATGGACGTTGACGACATGGAATTTGAGCGACATGAAGTGGTTCGCAGACGTAGTCGCTCAAGCGAAGCAAATTTTTTATAATTTAGGAAATTAATATATCTAAACGTCTGTATTAACATGGAATTATTATGCATAAAGATGTTGAATATAAGATTAATTAAAGTATACTTAAATTAAAAGTTAAAATAGTAATTACAAAATAATAGAATAGAGATATTAAGGGTAATTCCAATAAAAAAAAGACACATCATGTGTCTTTTCCCGAACATATATATTATAATATAGTTACATTCTCTGCTTGAGGACCTCTAGCACCTTTAACTACATTAAAGCTTACTTTTTGACCTTCTTCTAATGATTTAAACCCATCAGTTTGTATAGCTGAGAAATGTACGAATACGTCTTCTCCACCTTCTACTGATATAAAACCAAATCCTTTTTCATTGTTAAACCATTTTACTGTTCCATTCATCATTTAAAAATACTCCTGTGAACCTATTTCTAGGTCTCTATTAATTTATTTGTGTATTGCTACAAGTATTATTATAGCACATGTTATTAACAATAGATAGTCTTTTATTAAAAATATTTCGAATTTTATAAATTTACAAAAAATTATCAAAAGCTAATTTTTTTAGATATTGGAATTACAAAGGAACAAATGGAAAATATGAAAATTGAAGATAAACATAAAACTAAACCTAATAAAAACCCAATTGTTATAAGAGAATAAGATAAACTAAGATCTTAAAAAAGAGCATCTTTTGAAAAAATTCAACAGATACTCTTCCTATTTCTTATTATTCAATTCATATATATTGCTACTTAATGAATTTATACTGGTACTCAAATTTTCAAGCTTACCTTCTATTCTAATTAACAAGTACATTGTAACGATAGCAGGAAATCCTAAATTTGATACTAAAGCCATTAAATCTAGTTCCATATAAAACATTCCTCCAATTTTATAAATTAAAGATATAAGTTTTGGCGAGCCTCAAAGCCTTTTTCAGCTTTGGAAGCAAAACTCACACTTTTCAAAACAAAATGTAAAAAGATATAAGTTTTAGCGACTTTTAAAGCATTTTTACAGCTTTAGGATCAAAACTTATATCTTTTTACTTACCCTATATAACTAAGTCATATCCAGTAGTTGCAGTTTGAACTACTTTTGCTTCTAACGCTGTTTCAAGTTCTTCTCCAAATCTAGGTGCAAATACATTTTTAGCAACTATTTGGTCCATAGCCTCTTTTATTTCTGCTTCAGTTATATCTTCTTTAGGATCTGATACAAATAAGCTTACTTTTCTTCCAAGAGTTGTAGAGAAAACCATTAATAATCTAGTTTCTATATTTCTCATTTTTTAATCCCCTTTCTTTTTTTTGAGCAACGGACAAAGTCGTTAGCGACATGAAGTGCTTCGCAGACGTAGTCGCTCAAGCGATCGAATTTTAATTTGCTGGTGTTAATTCTGTGTTGTCTATTTTTACTACAGATAGTACGTCATGTTTTTGTAGTGAATTTAATATCTCAGCTACATTGTAAACATCAACAACTTTTGCATCCTGTTTAATGTTTGAAAAACTTCTAGTTTTAACTATTGTTCTTCCATTTTCACCTAAACCACAGTCATATTTGATTCTTAAAGCTGACATTTGAGCAACTTCTGAAGCGTTTGGAGCTAATTTCATATCTGACATTTTCATTCCTCCTTTTAAAAGTTAATTTAACTTAAGTGTAATTTAGGCAAATAATTAAGTCCTAAAAGATATTTGAGAATTTTATAGGAGAGAAACTTTTTCTGAAAAAAGTTTTTATATTTTTACTTTAACTATTTTTCTTTAAGATTAAGATATTGCAGTAGTTTTATTCATTCAATTACTCTCAAATCCTATAATTAAATTATCTAGATAATGTTAATAGGAGGGATTTTATGAAAAAATTAGTTATTGATTTAGGTCATGGATCAAGTGATCCAGGAGCAATTGGACAAGCTGGAACTTGTGAAGCAAATATTGTTTTAGCTATAGGAAAGGAACTTAATGAGAATTTAAAAGGATTAGATTTAGATATTAAATTTACAAGGTTGTCAGATAAGTTTGTTCCACTTAAAGAAAGAGCTAGAATAGCAAATGAATTTGGAGCAGATTATTTTCTATCTATTCATATAAACTCGGCTTCTGACAAAAGTGTTAGGGGAGTTGAAGTTTGGGAGTATTCAATGGGTATTGAAAATTTAGATAACTTTTCAAAAGGAATTTGTGAAGATATTTCAAAGCTATTTAATATAAGGAATAGAGGAATTAAATTAAGTAAGGAGCTTTCAGTTTTAAAACATACTAAGATGCCTGCAGCTTTAGTTGAAGTTGATTTTATATCTAATATTGAAGGAGAAAAAGCTTTAAAAGATAGTAATAATATCAAATCTATAGCTTTAGCTATTAGAAATAATTTAATTAAGTTATTTGAATTAGAAGTTACTACAAATGATGTTTTGTATAAGGTTTGTATTGGAACTTATAGGGATAAAAACAATGCTTTAAACCAAGTTAGACTACCTAAAGAAAAAGGATTTATAGATGCTTATATTTAATTTTCTAGCTATATTTATAGCTTTATATTCCATCCTATTCTCCTTTATAAGTCTAAAATTATATATAATGTTTACTATATATTAATCTATATAATCTTACAAAAGTTTATAATTCATCAATCCTTTTTGATCTATAATCATAAATAAAACAATAACTAAGGAGAAATCTAATGAACGAATATACTAATCAGCAAATAGAAGATACTTTAAATATTATAAAGTCTACAATTAGTAACTGTGAAAAAATACAACCTAAATTCAAAGAAGGGTCACCACAACTATCCCTTTCTAGAAATCGTATAAAAGCTTTGTCTATTTCACAATCTTTAATTACAAATCAAAACAATGATTATACACAAGATGAACTTTTAAAATCAGTAACTCAAATAACATCTATTATTAATAAAAGTAAAAAGGCCATGATTAATGCAAAAGAAGGAACAGGAACATATACTCGTCTAAAAAAAATAATTGATGCAATGACAATTTCATTATCCTATATTCAAGATACGCTCAAGTAAAGAGATGTTATACTACTGAATTGAAGTAAAAAACTGTGCATGAAATTAAAATTACATGTACAGTTTTTTTTATTTAAAGCCGAAGAAAAGGAGTTTCAATATACATATATAATTTAAATACAATTGAATAACCAATTTTTAAAGTATATAAATATCTATTCTGAGAGGTGAACGTATGGAAATCTGGGATTTGTATGATAAAAATAGAATTAAAACTGGGGAAACAATGGTAAGAGGTAGCCAATTTAAAGAAAACACTTATCATCTAGTAGTTCATGTATGTATTTTTAATTTAGAAGGCAAAATGCTAATTCAACAAAGGCAGCCATTTAAAGATGGATGGCCAAATATGTGGGATATTACTGTTGGAGGTAGTGCTGTATCAGGCGATACAAGCCAATTGGCAGCAGAGCGTGAAGTTTATGAGGAAATTGGATATAAGTTATCCTTAGATGGAATAAGACCAGCTCTTACAATAAACTTTGATAAAGGATTTGATGATATATATTTAATTCAAAAAGATATAGATATCTCAAAATTAAAACTTCAGTATGAGGAAGTTCAGTCAGTCAAATGGGCCTTAAAAGAAGAAATATTATCTATGATTGATGAAGATATTTTCATCCCTTACCATAAGAGTCTAATAGATCTACTGTTCTTTATGAGAAATAGCAAAAACTCACATACTAAGTAAGTTAAAATTTGTAGATATATATAAATTTAAGCTACTAATTATTCAGGTGAACAGGTTTAGGAAAAGAAAAATAAGTCAATTATTTAATAAATAAATAATGAAACTATGCAAGATCTTAGCGATTTATAGATCGAAGAAATTGAGCTTATACGAAAATTTATGAATTAAAGTTAATTTTTTAGGTATTAATATTAAAAAAAGGGTGATTATATGATAGTTAAAAACATAAGAATAGATTTAATCTATAAAAACATTAACAATATTGTGATGGTGCATGATAGTTTGGTAAATATATTGGATGTAGATAGCAGGCTTTTATATGCCCTTATTTCAAATTTTGAAGATGGTATAGATACAAAATGCATATATGAGCTTATGGAGCCTAAAGGATGGACAAGAGACGTTTTAAATAATAATATAAATTTACTATTAGAGTTAAATTTTATAGAAGATGTCGGAGACAACATAGATTTAGATAAAATTAAAACAGAATTTGAAAGTTTTAAAAAACAGTTATTTAGGATTTGATATTAGACACATAAAAATATGTGTCTTTTTTATTGCAAATTTCTATTCTATTTTAAGAATATCAATTTGATTTTTTTTTAATTTAAATGTATTATTAATAGCCTAAATAAAATTTTAGGTTTTTAACAAAATAGTAATAAAAAGAGCTCTTTAATCTATTTTTAGATTATCGAGCTCTTTTTATATATACTATGTTAATTAGCTAATTAACAAATTAGTTATTAAAATTGAATTTTATTGATTTTCACATATTAATTTAACTTTAAACATTGTTATATAGCTACTTAACAAAATATTTATCTATATAAAAATTAATTATTTTAAAACTCTAATTAAATATGTTTTTCTATAGTTGTTTCTATACAAAACTTATTGTTGATTTGCAACTTCTAACTCACTACTTACTAATGCAGCCCCTACTGCTAATATAAATGGAGCTATGATTAAACTTCCTAATAATATTGTCATGTGTAACTCCTCCTCTTGGATCTGTTTTATTTGATAAATTCATTATACCTGGTTCATCTTAAAATAGCCTGACACTAAGCTTAAACATTTCTTACATTTTTGAGAGATTATATTAACTTTTAAAATTCATTTTAAATATGGATTTTTGTTAATTGCTAGTATACAATTTATTGAAAATTACATTAGGGGGATTTATATGGATTTAAATCCGGTTAAGTTTACGGAAGAATTAGCTAAAGAAATAACTACATGGAAATACGAAGGGGATTATAGTATATACAATTTGCCTTCATGGGATGAAGTTGTAAAAAAACAAATATCATTATGTAAAAAAGAAAAAAGAGAAAATTTCATTGGATTTGCACATGGTAAGAATAATCTCGTTGGATTTGTAAATTTATTAGATGAGGGAGACTCTGTATTCTTTGGTATAGGTATTAGACCAGAATATTGTGGTATTGGAATAGGAAAACAAATAATTAGTATGGCTTTAGATGAATGTAAAAAAAGATATCCTAAAAAACTAATTATCTTAGAAGTTAGAAGTTGGAATAAAAGGGCTATTAGATGCTATGAATCTCAAGGTTTTAAAGTGATTGATAGAAAACATCAAGAAACTTGTCTAGGTACGGGTGAATTTTTTATTATGGAGTATATAAAAAAGTAAGATGGAATGCTTAGGCAGAAATACCCTTAAAATCCATTTATTTGGATTCTAAGGGTATTTTATCTAAAATACATAATCTAGTTAGCTTATACAAAATAATCGGCTTTCAAACGTAATTTTTAATTATTTTGTATATATCTACTTTTTAATTGTATTTTTTACAGAAACAACAAAGGTGTAAATAACAGTAAAAATTATCACTATAATTGCAGCTGTTAAAGTCCATTGTATTTTAAATATTTCTCCAACCGATATAAGCACAAGAGTTATTGATAGTAATAAGTATGTCTTGGCAATAAAATGATATTCTTTTTTAGTTTTCATTTTAGATCGGTCTTCAGCATTTGAAATATAATACATAGTTGTTAATAACGGACCCTTTTGCTTAAATGCACAAAATGAGTAAATGAAAAATATAATTGACATAATTAAACATATAATTCCCTCTACCATACCTATCCCCCCTTACTATTTATACTACTTCATTTTTAAAATAGTTTTAATATTTATTTCTATTCTTATTTATCTATATAAATATATTATTTTGATTTAAATTTTTTAGTACAAATAGTCTCTATGTAAAAAAATAGAACAGATTAGAATAGAAAAATGTCCTTTACTAGTCTTTAATAGTATTTAAGAAAGTATTTAATAGTATTTATAGTATTTAGACATATATGTAAGTATTGGTATTACTTAAGTTGAGGACTCTAAATATGACAAATGGGAAGCGAACTATGACATTTGGGAAGTTTAATATGACAAATAGGAAGTGCAACTATGACATTTAGGAAACTAAGTATGACAAATGGGAAATTTAATATGACATTTAGGAAGTTTAATTATGACAAATCAAAATTCATTGTCATAGTTAAGTGATTATAGTATTATTTATAATATATAATATAATCAAAATATCAGAGGTGAAAAATGGATAGAGAAGATTTAAGCAATCATTTTGGAACGGATGAAGATATAAAAGTGTTGATGAAACACAATTCTTTGATCAAAGCCAAGTACAACTTAACATTGGTTCAAAATAGAGTGTTTGAACTTTTATTATATAAATTTCAAAAGGAAAAAGACGGTATTTTAAGTTGTGAAATTCATAGGAATGAACTTAGAAATTTAATAGGCAAAGAAAAGGATAAAACTATAAAAGGAGTAAGTGATTTATTGGAATCACTTAGATTAAAGGAAATCTTAATTGCTGAAAGGATAAAGGATAAGGATAAATATAAATGGCATAGATTCGGGCTTATTAATGGATCAACTTATGATGAAGATAGAGATACTTTTATAGTAAAGGCTACAGAAGAAATATATACTTTAATTCAAAATTATTATGACAAAAGGGAAGGACACACCCCGATTAATTTAATTGTTAAACTTGGAATGAATAATTACTATGCTCAAAGATTGTATGATTTGCTAAGAGTTTGGAGTGGAACTAAACAAGTTATAAATTATGAAGTGTCAGAGTTAAAAGACCTGCTGCAAATAGAAGAAAAGTATAATTTATATGGTGATTTTAAACGAAGGGTCATCCTTCCAGCAATAAAGGAACTTAATGAAACTGGATATTTTGAAATAGAGATAAAAGAAAACAAAGTAGGTAGAAAGGTTGAATCTATTGATTTTTACGTTAAAGATTTGGACAAGAGAAAGTATTTTAGTAAAGATGAAATTATAAAAGAAATTCCTAGTATAGTACTTGAAGACGTTGAAATTACTTCTAATGATTATGAGAGTGACAATAAAGAAGAAATCCTTTTAAAAGAATTACCTAAAAAACTTGACCACTTTGTTCCTGATGAAACTATATTTACTAAGGGTACTTTAAGAAGTTTTAAGAAAGATTTTAAAGATATTGATTTTAAGAATGGATATATGGAAAGAGCTTTTGATGATGCAGTTATGATAACTCTTGATAGAGATGATGTTGAGACTATTAAAGCAACGTCATACAAGTTTTTCAAAGGAACTTTAGACAATAAGATTGTTGAATATAAGCTAGAAGAAAAAGAGGATCTAGATCATAAAAGAGAAATGGATACATTTTGGTAGATGAATTAAATCTAATAGACAATTGGAGTTAAATGATTATATAAATACGAAAAGGCAGAGAAATCTGTCTTTTTTGTGTAATTACCCAAGTTTATGAGTGTATGTTGACGACATATATGAATTGAATTTTAAAAGCGACAAATTAGGGATTTGCTTTATTGAAATAGGACAAATAGGAAATATAACTTAAACTGAGGTTAAGTAACGCAACAAGAATTCCTAAATTTTAATTAAATAAAGATATATTTATATTTTTTAAAAAGCGACAAATCAGGGATTTATTTATTAATAAGACAAGTGGGAAGTTTAAAAGTGATAATGTAATATAAACTTGACCATTTTGTTAAGTTATTATTCTTTAATTTAAAAACAGATTTAATATCTTAAATCTGTTTTTTTAATGCGACAAATCAGGGATTTATTTTTAATAGGACAGATTAGAACAGAAAAATGACCTTTACTAGTCTTTACTTAGTATTTAAAAAAGTATTTATAGTATTTAATAGTATTTAGGTATAGCTCAACCTATTGAAAACACTAGCTTTAAGAAGTTTAAAAGCGACAAATTAGGGATTTATTACGACGTATTAGGGATTTATTGCGACAAAACAGGGACGTAACTACGACTTATTAGGGACTAAAGACGACAAAACAGGGAGTAACTACGACTTATTAGGGAGTAAAAAAACGACATAATTAAAAATGTTGACGCAGTTAAAACCATTTGTTACTCTATAACTAGAATTAGTTTAAAAGGGGGAGAGTAAACGTGAATCTGATAGAAGAATTAGAAAGTAATCGCATATTGATGAAAAATAATATGCTGGTGAAGGCTAGGTATAGTTTAAGTTTAATTGAAAATAGAGTATTTTTATCTATGTTGTATAAACTTCAAAAAAAATCAGATGGAGTGTTAACTTGCTCAATTAGTCACTCTGAATTTAAAGACATAATTAAATTCAAGCAAAAAAACACAGTTAAAGGGATTTTAGAAGTATTAGAAGATCTAAGAAAGAAACCTATATACTTCAAAGAAGAAAAGAAAAATAAAAAAGGTAATTTATGGGGAGCATATGGATTTATAAATGGATATGAGTATGACGACGAATTAGGGATATTCAATATTGAAGCATCAGAGAAAATACATAACTTATTAAAAGAATACTTAAAAATGGGATATACACCTGTTAATGTGCAGATTTGGCTATCTTTAAACAATTCTTACGCTCAACGATTTTATGATTTATTGAGACTTTGGAGTGGGACAAAAGATACTATAAACTATAAATTGGATGAAATTAAAGAACTATTAATGCTAGAGGATAAATATAGTAAATACAATGATTTTAAGAGAAGAGTAATACTTCCAGCGATAAAAGAGCTTAATGAAACTGGATATTTTGAAATAGATATAAAAGAAAATAAAGTAGGACGAAAAGTTGATTCTATTGATTTTTACATTAAAGATTTAGACAAGCGTAAGTACTTTACAAAGGATGAAATTATAAAAGAAATTCCTGGTATGGTGCTAGAAGAAGTCGCAATTACTTCTGATGAAAATGATTGTGAAAATAAAGAAGAAATCATTTTAAATGATGAGGTAATTATTGAGCCAGAAATTATATCTGATATAAAAGATAATAAGTTGGAGATATTTATTCCTGATGAAAGTATATTTACTAAAGGGACTTTAAGAAGAGTTAAAATGGATTTTAAAGATGTTGATTTTAAGAATAAATATATGGAAAAGGCATTTGAAGATGCGGTGATGATAACACTTGATAAAGATGATGTTGAAACTATTAAAGCAACTTCATACAAGTTTTTTAAAGGAACTTTGGATAATAAAATTGTTGAATATAAATTAGAAGAAAAAGAAGATCTAGATCACAAGAGAGAAATGGATATGTTTTGGTAGATAAATTAATGCAATATAGGTATTTCAATTGTTAAGGTACAAATTGTATAACAAATTTAATATGTACTTGAAAAACAAATAATAAATGAAATTGAATAACAAATTGTTTAACAGGTTAAAGTTGAATTTCATTTATAATTTATTTAACAATTTTGCATTTAAATAAACTATAATGTCATAGTAAATGATTTGATATTTTTATAATTCTTAAATAAGCTTAAGTTTGGCATATTTAAGTTTATTTGCAATCATCGAAGATAGGCTAGACTTAAATGTAAATCTTATGATATAAGATATATACAGGATAATGAGAAAAATAAATAATTAACCTAGTGAAATAAGGGATTAAAATATGTACACAAAACCATCATATACAAAGTTGACAGAAGATAGAATTGATAAATTTGAAAAGAAAAATAACTGGGAAGTTGCTATAGGATTGAACGAAGTAGATAATTTAAAACCTTCAAAATATCTTATGCAACTAATGGAAGATTCAATAGAAGGCAAAAAAACATATAAAGAAGTAGAAAATGCTCTGTACTCTTACTATAAAGAACTTGATCCTAATGATGAAGCAATTATTCAAACTGAAGAATGTGATTTGGTATCTGTGAGAATAGTTCAATTATTAGAAAATGGAAGTTTTAAATTTAGTCCAATAACTTTAAAAAGCATTCATAGAGCTTTATTTAAAGATTTATTTAAAGGTGAACTAGAAAGGTATGTTGGAGAGTTTAGAGATTATAATATAAGTAAAAAAGAGCCGATACTTGGTGGAGATAGCGTAATATATGGAGACTATAATGATTTAATGGATATACTAGCTTATGACTTTGAAGAGGAAAGTAAAAAAAGTGCTAAGGTATCAGTGAGTAGATTAGCAAGATTTACATCTTCAATATGGCAAGTACACCCGTTTTGTGAAGGAAATACAATAACCACAGCAGTGTTTATTATAAAATACCTGAGAAGTTTAGGATATAACGTAAATAATGATTTATTTAAAAAGCATTCTTTATATTTTAGAAATGCTTTAGTTTTATCTAATTATTCAGATGTAAACAGAAATATTAGACCAGACTTTAAGTATTTGGAGCCATTCTTTGAAAAGTTATTAATAGATACTAAGATAGAATTAGAGCAAATGAAATAAAGATAAATTGAATAGAGTAAAGGTAAAATATTATAATAATATTATTATAAGAAGAATTATATTTGGAGGGGGATTTATGAATTGTTTAAGGTGTAATACTGAAATGAAGTTTTTAAAGGAGTATAGATTTGAGTCTAGGGAAAATGACAGGGGATTATTTAAAACTTTGTTTGATGTTGAAGAGCATTTAATTTTTAATATACATGTGTGTCCTCAATGTAAGCACACAGAATTTATATACAAAGGTAGTGTTGAAAGATTTGATTAAAAAAAGTTAGGATAATTTATCCTAACTTTTTTTAATCAATATCATCTTCATCAATATCTAGATCTCTTTTAATTTTATCTTGTTTTCTTTTACTAGCATAGTAAAAGAAATAAGTCATACCTCCGAAAGTAACAGCAAAGGTTAATCCACTAATTAAAAGGTTCCAAATATTTGTTTCACCTGTTATTATTGCAACTAAAATAACAGATCCTACTCCTGAAAATATAGTATTTTTAAGAAGTCTCTTCCTTGAATTACTATCATCTCCAAACAGATTGTTACCAATATTTAAATTACGAATAATATTATAAAATCCAGCGCCTATTAAACATAAAAGTTCAGCAATATACTGACTAGGCGGAGCTTGCAAAAATATTTGCTGAATTAAAACTGATAAAAATAAAGCATAGATTAATAATTGAAACCCATCACTTTGAATTTTTCTTCTTTGAGATATAACTCTTTCATCTTGATTTTGAACACTCTTCATTACTACTCCTCCCAAAATAAATCATCTAAAGTTTTATTTAAAGCCTTACATATTGAGATACAAAGATTTAGAGTTGGATTATAGTTTCCAGACTCTATTAATCCGATAGTCTGTCTTGTCACCCCTACAGCTTTAGCTAAATCATCTTGTTTCATGTCACATTCAATACGAGCTATTTTCATTCTTTTATTTTTCATATAAACCTCCTTATATTTAAATAGTATTATAAATATAACAAAAAGTAAACTATACATTGCATTATGACTTGTAAAATTTACATTTAGTTAATGTGAATTTATTAAATTTAAATTAACTAAAAAAGTAAGGTTTATTTAAGGTTGGATTTATCTTTAGTTAAGAATGAATGTATAAAATAGAGTTAAATAAAGCACGGATTAAGAAAAGGAGAGAATATGATAAAGTTAAAAAATATTAATAAATATTATGGCAAATTTCATGTCACTAAAAACTTGAGTTTGAGTGTAAATAGTGGTGAAATCTATGGGCTTGTAGGAAAAAATGGAGCAGGTAAGACAACAATTTTTAAAGTTATATTAGGATTATCAGAATTTAGTAGTGGAGAATTATCAATAAAAGGTAGTAAAGATAAAAATGAATTGCTTACAAATAGGAAGAAAATAGGATTTTTCATAGGGAAAAACTTCTTTGATTATTTAGATGCTAGAGAAAACCTAAACTATTATAGACAATTAAAAGGAATCAAGGATAAAGGAGAAATTGATAGAGTATTAAAAATAGTAAACTTACATGAGACAAAAGCAAAATATAAAAACTTTTCTATGGGAATGAAGCAAAGATTAGGAATAGCAAATGCGATACTTGGTAACCCAGAAATACTAATATTAGACGAACCTACAAATGGACTAGACCCACAGGGGATAGCGGATATTAGAAACTTAATAAAGAAATTAAATGAAGAGTACAAAATGACAATAATAGTATCTTCTCATATTCTTGGAGAATTAGAACATACTGCAAATAGATTTGGTATTGTCCATGAAGGAAAAATACTTAAAGAAATAGATAAAAACAATTTGGAAAGTGAATCAGATACTATAGAGATTAAAGTAAGTGATATTGAGAGAACAAAGAAAATTTTAAAGGAAAACAAAATAGAAATTTTACAAGAAAAATCATCTACAAAGACGTTAGAAGATTACTACTTTGAATTAGTAGAGGGGGCGAAGAAATGTTAAATTATTTAATAGCAGATTTAAATAGAATGAGTCGTAAAAAATCTTTAATATACACGGTAGCAACTTTTTTAGGATTATTCCTTACGATGGTATTTATAATATATACTCCAAATTTAGATGGAGGAGGATATCTTTCAAAAACAGATTTATTTTTAGGATTTTATCCTTTAGTAGTAGGAATACCAATATTTTTATCAATATACTCAGATGATTTTAAAAGTAAAGCAATGCAAATAGCTATAGGATATGGTATTGATAGAAATAAAATTATATTAACAAAAGCAATAGAAACGGTAATATTAGCAGTAATTTCAGGTGTACTGTTAGGTGTATTTGTAATAGGTGTACCAAAGATTTTAGGAATTACACTTACGCACGAACAGTTTTTAGAACTGACTTTTGGAGCAGGAATAGGAATACTAAAGATTATTGTATATGTAGGAATATCTACAATATTAGTTTATCATTATCAAAATGCAATGTATGGAACAATATCATTTGTATTGCTAGGATCAGGAACAGTAGGGATGATATTAAATCTTATACTTTCTCAAAAGTTTATAGTAGACTTGTTAGGAAATTTAACTGAACACTTGTTTACAACTTTATTAGCTATACAAAAGTTAAGCTATATATCAACTGGCAAATTTAATATAACTTCAATAATAGAGATTATACTATACATGGTAATTCCAGTGGTAGTTTCAATGATTATATTTAGAAAAAAAGAACTTGAATTTTAGGAGGTAGAATATGAAAAAAATATTAGGTATTTTAATAGCGGTAGTAGTAATTGGTGGTGGAGCATTCTGGGCAAAGGGATATTATAATAATAGATATGTAGCATCAGAAACTTATTACACACAAGTACCAACAGATGAAGTAAATAAAGATTCTTGGTTAGTAAATAGTGAAGGTAAAAAAGAAATAAAAGGAAAAGAGTATAAATTAATTGGATATGATAAAGAAGGAAATAAAAAAGATTTTAGTTTTGCTAAACAAGGGACTGCAAAAGATTATTATGCTCCAGGGACTTATATCAAGATAAGTGCTAGTAAAACAATTTCTCTTGGAGAAACTACAATTAATAAAGATGATGTACCTGCAAAAGCTTTAGAAAAGATAGAAAAAGAAGGAACTAGACAATAAAAGGTAAATACAGTTATTTCAATTGTTTTAATATGAATTGTTAAACAAACTATATATGAAACTGTATTACAAATTTAAAAAGAAATTGTATAACAAATTGTTATGCAATTTCTTTTTAATTTAAGTTTAGTATTATTCTTCTTCATCAACAAATTCAAATAAACTTTCAACTGAAGTATTAAAGACTTTTGCGATATCCATAGCTAACTTAAGTGATGGATTGTATCTACCATTTTCTAAATGAACTATAGTTTCACGTCTTACTCCAACTAATTGAGCTAATTCATTTTGTTTAATAAGAGCTTTTTCTCTATACTCTTTAATATTTGTTTTTAAAATAGGCATTTAATTATAAAGTCCCTTTCTATCATAGTATATATATGATAATAACCTAAAAATTGTAAGTAATAGTAATGTTATTATAATTACTAATCCAAGAATATTAACAGATTTAAATACATAAGAAGTATTAGGTGTTGTAGCAAACATACCAATTAAGGCTATAGATACAAGCATAAAATCTATACTCATTTTATTTACTTTTGATAATATAGTTTCAGATAATTCATCATTAATACCCCTGACTTTAAGGTGTGAAATTAACATAATTACTAACCATACATTCCATGCGAATGTTACATAATTTGAATATTGTGAGTCAAAATAAAGGTCAAATATTGAACTTAGTAAAATAAAGATCATTGTGAAAATATCCAGAATAAGTTGTGCTTTGATAGTAAATTGACTATTAGACATATAGTCATCCCCCTTTATAAGTGATATATTTATAACTTAATATGTTATAAATATATCACTTATGGAAATTTTTTTCAACTATTAATGTTAGAAATATATAACTTTTAAATCTTATAATATAAACTATTCTCTAAAAACACAAAGTTAGATGTCTTTAAAACATATATTATCATGAATATTTGTAACTGGAAGTTTTGATATAATTAAATAAACAATTACTTAGGGAGGAGAGATTAGCATAGAAATTAAATATACCAATACCTTGGAGATCAATACAATGATCTTAGAAAAAAGTTCTCAAAATGGGCAAATTTTGGATTAAATGAATATGGAGATATAAGGGACACTTATAAAATCTATAACTTTTTAATGATTATTATAAAGTATAAAAGAAATAGCATTATTTTATATTTCAACAATGTATGAAAAATTGGTAAAATATATTTTGAAATGTTATAATCATAGTTTTTATGAGGCTTAAAGCTATAAAAAATAAGTTAACAATTTCTATAGTGTATTAAAGTAAGTAATTAAATTTGAAAGGGGAATTTATGAGTACGTATATTATAGTAAGTGCAGTTTTTGTTCCTATTTATGTGATTTATAATTATAGATGTTACAAAAAAAATCAAATATCTTACTGGATAACACAAGGTATGTTGTGGGAGGATTCATTAAAAGTAATAGATAGTAGTTACTATGATTTTCAATACAAGAGCTGTATAAAATCTTGTGTTTTATTGTTTATTATAATTACTTTAGGAACTTTGCTTGATTGGGAAGCTACCTTTTTAATAGTATTTTTAATATCATTTCATGGGACAGTTTCAATGACAAAGTACTTTGCTTTTAAGAAGAACTATTTATTAAAAAGTAAAGAGAATTAATATATTATAAACACTTCGTATGATTATTTATAATTAAAATGAGGCAGTGTAAGAGGTATAATGATTAAGTATAAGTCTGTTAATCAGATATATAACAAACTTAATAAGTTAAAAGAAACTAGAAAAATGATTAGAAATTATTAAATAAATAAAGTTAATGAATGTTAGAATTTAAAACTATTAACTTAAGGTTAACTTAAAAAAATAAAGTTTTAATAACGTAGAAATGAGTATACTTGTTAAAATTAAGGAATTTAAACAGGTACACTCATTTTTGTTATAACTATTCCCTAAACCTAAATTTTGAGACTAATTTAATTATTACTAAAGTTTATTGGTTATTTTACAATATATAAATTAGAATTTAGTGCCTTCGTCTTTAAGATGTATATCACAGTTGCTTCTTTAATGTATATAGTTTGATATCATCGGGAAATCCATTGATTTCTCCGCAGATAACATACCCATGCTTTTGATAAAAAAGTGGAGCTTGAAAGGAATACGTAGTCAGATGGGCGAGCTGACAGCCAGATTCTTTTGACCTATGTTCTATTTCTGCCAACAAACGCGAGGCTATATTTTGCCCCCTGTAAGTTTCTTGCACCCAAAGGGCCTCTATTTCCAAGGATGAAAGATAGGTAGAACCAGAGACACCTCCAATAATAACACCTTTTTCGTTGCGAGCTACATTTACAAACTCCACATTTGGAACTTGTAATTTACCGTTTGTTTGCTTCATATTGTACTTAAGCAAACCGTTTAATCGAACTGAATTTAAAAACTCCTGCTCATCACAGCAGTTGGAAATGGTAATAAACATTTTTTTCATCCTCTCGAGAGATAATAATAAGTACTTAAAATTCCTATTTATTAAAATAATCCTATACAATTGTTAATTTAATTATAGCAGAATTCATAGTTTCATAAGTTCCCATTAAAACAGATGCTTTCTTGGACATTCCTAAGAAATATTATTCTCTAAAAACGTGTTTAAAGACATGTAGTAAAAATGTCCTTAGAATCCATTTATTTTAATCCTAAGGGTATTAACTTTACTCGAAACATGCAATTCTAGTCACTAAACGGAAATTTTAAGGATTAATAAAAATTAATAATATTTATTAATTTTTATTCTTTGTTTAAGTATACAATTTCTTTTAAACCACCATAGGATAGTTTATAGATACTTTTACTTTGATATCTATTTCATCACAATAAATAGCGTAGAGCATTTCTAAATATAATGATATTATATCTATTTTATTAAAAATAAATTGAAAAAGATTAAACCTAATAATATTAAAATTCTTATTATGTTTTTTATATACCTGATTGAACTGCAATAACATATAGTATAGTAATTGCTATATATATGGCTATTATTAAACTATAATGAACTACCATATTTATTTTTTTATTTATTATCCAGTATATTACTGATAAAAAGCAATATATCAAAAATAAACCGACTATCCTTTGAGGAATCTTATAGGGGTTACTATATAGACTTGGTTCATATAGATTTGGTTCAAAAAAATTTGAAGGTGCTAAATATATACATATAAGCCCAATTCCTCCTATAATCCAATCTATTAGTTTCCAGTACGTATACTTACTCATTTCTAAATTTCCTCCGTTCAAGCTGAAATCTCAAAGTATGAAATTTTTATTGTATAATTTCAGATTAAAATGTATTTTGTCTTATCCTTATTAATCTAATGAAAGTATATATAATTTTTATATTCTTGCAATTATATGTAAAATTCAAATGCTGAAATTTTCAAAGACTAGTTTAAATTATATAAAAGTTCAAATAAAAAGTATTGAAATTGGATTGAGATAGGTTTATTTAGGAGTGAAATATAAAAAATATTATACAAAAATTTAATTAAATAGAAGTAGTAAAAATGCCCTTAAAATCCATTTATGTGGGTTCTAAGGGCATCGACTTTATCTCAAATAAAAGTTAACTACTAGTTTATTAAAAGCTTTTCAACATATATGTAGCAGACAGTTTTTTCCAGACCACTCTAGTTCAATATCTTTAACTTTTTCAAATCCTAGATTAGTCCAAAATTCATAAATATTTTTATTATAATTATTTATTATATCAATTCTAATAGATTTGGAATTTGATGATTGTAAATATTGTTCAAATAAATTATAAATTTGTTTTCCAATACCTTTTGACTTGTAATCTTTATGGAGCATAAGTATAGATAAATTATCAATGTACCTTTAATATATAAGTTGTTTTATTTTATATGTTTTAACTTCATAAAAGACCACACTTTATCTAGTGTAACTTCAAACTTATCATTACTATTAGGGTATATAGTTACAACCCCATTTTTAAACTCGGATTTATCAAAATTAAAATCTGCAAACAGTAATTGTTCATAACCATATAGATGACAGACAACCTTTTTATTATTCATAAATATCATTTGAACCATATCTTCACTTTCAGCTTTCTTTATATCTTTCCACTTATAACCTATTGTTTTATATATTGTTTCAGGAGAAGTATTCGTATCAAATACATAGGCTTTGTCCCATTTAAACGGAGTTAATTTACTTAAACTAAGATTTTTATAAGATTTATCTTTTGGATTCTTTTCAACCTCCAAAGTTGTATTTACTAGTTTTCTAAAAAGCATATCAAAATTTTTATCTTCTTGACTTTTTTCAAAATTAGTTACTTTACTGGATTTTTCAACTATATCCCATTTATTATTATTTTTTTCTAATCGGAAATTAATTTTAGAAATGGCTTCTCCATATTTTCCAGGTTGAGTTACTATAACTTTTTCACCAGATTTATTCTTGTAATTATGTTGATCAAAATCTTTATGAGTGTGGCCTGCAACTATGGCATCTATTCCATCAACTTCTTGTGCTAATTCTTGTATTCTATTTTCAGGCAACTTATCACCTTTTTTCTTCTCTCCAGAATGGACAACAGCTAATATAATATCTGGATTTTCTTTTTTCATAACTGGAACCCATTTTTTAGTCTCTTCAACTAAATCACTCATATACAATGACCCATTAAAATCATCTAGTTCTTTTAATCCATCTCCTAAAGGTTTAACAGTACCATCTTTTAACGTTTCATATCTTTGACCTACTTCTTTTACAGTAAGACCTAAAATTCCTATTTTAACATCTCCATCAGGAGTAGAAACTTTTTTAATTGTATAAGGTTTTAAATAGTTATCACCATTTTTTTTATGAGTATTTGCCGATAATATATCAATATCTTGTTTTTTAAAATCAGAAACTATATCATCTAGTTGAGCTTTGCTATTAAATAGAAATTCATGATTTCCAAGCACTACAGTATCATAGCCTATTTCTTTAATTTCTTTTGCAAATGGAAATTCTACATATTTATGATTTCTATCATCATCACAGTCTCTATCAAAGCAATATTTATTCATATTTGAACCAGGTGTACCATAATCTATAAAGTCTCCTGCATCAACTACAATTGTATTTTTACGTTTAGATTTTTCACCTTGAATATAAGAAGATAACTCATAAGGCATAACCCCATGTAAATCAGAAGTTGCCAATATATTTATTTCTGAAGTTTTTGTTGAAGTACACCCTGTCATTAATAAAATAAACAGCCCTAAAAATCCTATTATTAATCTTTCTTTCATCAGATCCCCCACTAGTTGTGTCTTTTGTGCTAACTGGAATATTTTAACATATAATATTAGAGGGTTTATCAAACTTGGACTAAAATAGGACTATTTAGGACTAATATAATTATATTTATTTCAGACTTATATTTAGTGCTACAAGGAAAATCAAATTTATCTTTAACCTAAATTTTCATTTCTATTAGTATATATCGTAGTCACATAGTATCTTTATTTACTATAAGAATATTTGAATCCTTAATGTTTCCAATAAAATTTTTAAATTCATATTTAAAATCTGTAAAGTCTTAATAGTTAGTGAATGGTATTAACTTTATTCGAAATATGTAACTATAGTCCCTAAAGTGAAATTTTAAGACTACTTATCTTTTAGTCCAGAATTTATATGTTTTATTCCAAGTTTAAAAATTAAATTTATATATTTGTTATAATATGAAAGTTATTAAAGTAGGACAATTTATGGGGAACTAGATTTATTTCAAGCCATAAGATTACTTAAAATGAGATAATAATGAGGACTTTATTTTATGAAAAATAGAACAATAATTTTTTTAATATGCTTAATATTTTTAACTGGTTTTGTATTTTTCAAGGTAAAATATAAAAGTTTCGATAAGGAAAGTTTACCTGTAGATTGGAAAAAAGACGCCAAATCTGTTATGGAAGTATATATAAATGCAATGAATACAAACGACTTAGAGCTTATAAATGAGTGTATATTTAATATGGATGGTTATGATTATAATTATATAGGTTTTGATGGTCCAGCCAAAGGATCGCTTGATGATATACTATATATCAAATATCTAGATTCAGAAGAGGTTCCATTTAAAACTGTTGAAGGTAGGTTGAAAAATGGAAAATATCTTTACTTTAAAGAGGGAAAATCACTTGATGTTAAATATAAAGTTAAATACTTATTTGAAAATCAACCTGAAGAATCAGGTGTAAATTATCTAAGATACACTTTAGTTAAGAATAAAGATGGAGATTATAAGATAATATCGTGCGGATATTAGAAGTTAAATATTTTTAAAATATTTTAATTGAGAAAAAATCAGGAAATTTACTTATTAAAAATAGAATAAATTACACTTTAAAACTTGTTTAAAGAGTAATAGTAAAAATGACCTTAAAATTCATTTACTTTGATTTTAAGGTCATTAACTTTATTCGAAATATGTATAACCAAAACTTTAAGACTAATTACTTATTTTCTGTTACTTCTTTTAATAAATCTTCATGTAATTGTTTAGTTTCTTTTCTAGTAAAGAAAAAATGACACCATGTAAAGGTCATATAAATTAAAGTTAAAAAAGATATTAAAGCAGTATTCATTAAATTTTCAAAATCTTTATCATGAATTCTTAAAATTAACCACAATGGAGGTCCAGCGCAAATTAATGTAGTGCACACTAAATTAATAAGGCGGTTTCTATTATGGATTTTTATAGAATATTTTATAGATTTGATTTTCTCTTCGTTTCTCAATACACTCACCTACTATTTATTTTATAATATTTTCTCATTAACTTTATTATTGCTGCAACTTTTTCCACTTTCGTATTTTTGTCCTAAATGACTTGAAAGGTGCAACAGTATTTATATGAATCCACTTCCATATTGGCCAATTTGAAGGTGTTGATGATGACCACTTTCTTCCTCCTTGTTGAAACAATTCGGTATCTGTATATGTATTTATTAATTGTATAATTTTCTTTTCTGTTTCTACAAACATATCACATAACTCTACTAGAGTATATACATCATATTTCTTATAGAAACTTTCATATAAACCACCAAGATTATTCCATTTATAGTCTGGGGTTGGTGTTACAACAGTAATCCCCTGTTGCTCTTTACTTTCCCAATCAAGAATAAGATTCATCCATCCTAATTGATAAGCAATCATTTGAGCTGGTGTTTTATCTACTCCATCAATTAATTTATCTTTGTCTTTCTCATTAATACAATTAAATTCGTCTATGAATAATTTTGAACGATTTGAAATTTCTAAAATCAATTCTTCTCTGTTTTTGTATTCTACCAATGTACAATGCCCCTTTTAAAATTCAAATTTATCTATATTATATAGTAATTACTAACTTAATCTCAATTTTTTTCATCTGTATTTTCATTAAAATACAATGTGTAGCCCTCGCAGGAAATGACCAATGTATTTTCTTTTGTGTTATCTTCATATTTAGTAACACTTTTACTCAAAGTACCTTTTTTATTATTATCAAATATTACTTCGTAGATATCTTGAGAAGAATCCATTTTTGTACAGGTTCCAATCCATTTATTGCCGCTACTTTTATCTGTAATAGTAACAGAAGAACCTTGTAAAATGCAGACAACATCTTTAACAATCGCATTTGAATAAACATCTTTACTTCCATTTGAACAATAAATAACTGCTCCATTATTATCTTGAATAGATCTCATATTCCAAGTTGTTTTTTGATTATCATTACCACATCCACTTATACAAATACAAAACATACATAGTAAAATAGCTGTAATTATCTTTTTCATTAATTTTACCCCTTCGTAAAATATAAATAATATTTGTTCTTAATTATAACTATTGATTGAAACTAAAACCTTTCAAAAAATTTCTATTGTATATACACCTAGAGTTTAACAAAATAACCACTAAAACAGTTATTTTTTTATCTATTACTTTCGATAGAGAACAAATATATTAATCCAACACTAAATATTAAAGCTCCAATCAACATAAAAGAGTGAATAAATATATTTAATACAGTATATGTTTAATTTATAAAGTTCTGAATGGTTATTTTGGAGGTAGAATATCAAATGAGGTATCTTGAATATTTTTATCTGTAAGTTTTGTTATAATTAAATAAACAAAGATTTAGGGGGGATTAAGATAGAGTACACATTACTTGTGATTTCAGCAATTATAATACCATTAACTCTTTTTATATATAGTTTAATATCATATAAAAAGAAAACTATTATTTACACTAAAAACAATGAGAATATGAAGGTTAAAAAGGATTCTTATTATAGTTTGCAATTATTGTTTTCCATAACTACTTGTATTTTACTAGTTTTTGAAAGCGTAATGGCTATTAGTAGTATAGGTATTTTTATATGTTATTACATAGCTACAATTTTCTTAATGAATTATTTATTAAGAGTTATATCAGTTAAAATGAACTATTTAAGTGTTAATTAGTATTAGGAGTTTTAAACGTAAAAGATGGAGGGGATACCCTCCATCTTTTACGTTTAAACAAACTGTATTTAACTAAAATTTGTAGATAACCTATGGAGTATAGTACTATCAATATTTTGGTTTAAGATAGACTATATTTCAACAATTTAGGCACAAAGGAACTTATAGAGTTAAAAATAATTTTAAATAGTTAAATTTAGCTTACAACACACAAAAAGACTGTATAGAGATTTACTTTTACATAAATCAACTATACAGTCTTAAATAGAACTATTTTACATATCCGAATAAATTTTATTAAAAACAGCTCTTTTATATGATTTTTGAACAAATATAAATACACCGATTTGAATAATAGTAAATATAACAGTACAAGCAATTGACATCGGAACAATTGAAACAACATTAGATCTATCTATTCTAAGTATAAATATCCACATATACACTAGAGATAACACATAAGGTATTATTACAATTGTACTTACAAGTCCATTAAGAACTCTAGACAATTCTTTTTTAGATAAACCAACTTTAACAATTCCTTGATAATGTTTAGAGTCTTTATCTAAAGTTGAATACAATCTTGAATATAGGAAACTTGCAACTGCCAATAAAAATGAAATACACAGAATTCCGCCAATGTAAAGTATAAGATTTTTTATAAGTTGTTCATTTACATAAAGACTATATGCTGAAATAATTGTAGCCTCATGTTTTGAGATTAAGGGTTCAAAGTAATCATCTAATTTATTTGAGACCTCTTCATATTTAGTATAGTTATGAATGTCAAAAGCATAAATCGTAGATGTTTCTAATTTCACTTTAATTTTTTCTAATAAAGCATCCGGAACAACTATAAATTGATCTTTATATCCAGAAGGAATAATTAATTCTTTTTCTTTTTTCTTAATAGATACTTCACTTCCAGCATTTTTAAACAATTTGGAAATTTGAGGAGATATATCCATATAAGGTTGTTCTGGATTTCCAGTAACTATAATTACTTCATCTTTGTTTAATGTTACTTTTTTTCTATTAGTGAATTGCATGATTTTGTTATAATCGCTTTCTGTAACTAAAGCATTGAGTCCATAACCTTTCTCATTATATAGATTAAATCCAAGCTTTTTATATCCTGGCAAATTTCCTATAGTATCTTCGATTTTTTTAACATGGTCATCTATAGGTGCATCTTTTTCCCAAGCCTCATACATAAAAGCGTATGGTGTAGTTACTTCTACTTGTTTTTTAACATTAATAGCAGAAGAAATCATAAGAGTAATAGATACAAATGCTACTGTATATAAGGTTGCAGTTGTTGCCATACATTGTGTCGTAGACTTTAAAGAGCCTAAAATATTAGATAGAGCTAACATATTTGTCTTTTTATAATAAGAACCATTATTTTTAGCTAATGATATATAAACATTAATACCAACACTAAACAATAAATATGTTAAAGAAACGAGTGATAGAGATCCTAAGCATACAATTAACAATGAAAGTTCGTACAGTTCTTTTGCATTTAAAATGTACAATATGCAAGTACTTATTATAAAAACAATAAAAGTTATTCCTAATTTCTGTTTTTTCTCAATAACTTCATCTGATTTTAATAAGTTAATAATTTGTTGTTTTCTAACAAGCTTAGGTATAAGTATTGAAATAAGCAAGAATAAGCATCCAAGTACTACTATTGTTAATATAATAGCCTTTACTGGAAAGTAAAATGGAAAATCTATTTCTGCAATAGCCTTTGATGCAATGCTTAAAAATAGTTTTGAAATAACTAAACCAAATATAATCCCTGCAAATATAGCAGCAAAACCGATAATCATATTTTCGAAGAAAATTAACTTATTTAGTTGTTTCTTAGATGCACCTAATATAGTTAGAAGTCCAAATTGCTTATTTCTTGCAGATAAAAACTTACCAACTGAATACGAAATAAATGCAAATGAAAATATAACAGTAACAATCTCTGATGCTGTTAAAATTAAACTCGGAGCAGTATGATCCTCTAAAAAATTCAAACTTGGATGAAATGCAAGTACTGAAAAAAGGAAAAATATTAGTACAGCAAAAGTGCAGTTCAAAAAGTAATAAAGATATGTTTTTAGATCTCGAGTAACATTTTTATAGGCAAAATCAAATAAGGTCACGATTAGTACCTCCTAATAATGTCATTGCATCTATAATTTTTTGTTGGAATTTGATACGATTACCGTCACTATCAATTCTTTGATAAATAGAACCGTCCTTTATGATATAAACTTTTTTACAATAACTAGCCACAAATGAATCATGAGTTACCATTAATATAGTGGAATCATTGTTTTTGTTAAGCATATCAAAAATTTCCATAACATCTTTAGCTGATTTTGAATCTAAATTTCCGGTAGGTTCATCGGCTAATAATAGTGCTGGGTTTTGAATAACAGCTCTTGCTACAGCTACACGTTGTGCTTGTCCTCCAGATATTTCATAAACTCTTTTATTTAATAAACTTTCAATTCCTAGCTGTTTTGAAGTTGTAGCTACACGTTGCTTCATCTCTTTTGCAGAAACTCCTTCTAATGTTAGTGGAAGCATAATATTTTCTTCTACAGTTAATGTATTAACTAAGTTGAAACTTTGAAATACAAATCCTAATGTAGTTCTACGAAAATGGGCTAACTCTTGATCTGACATTTCATGTGGATTTTTACCATTAATTAATACAGTTCCACTTGATGGAGAATCTATTGTAGATACAACATTCAAGAAAGTACTTTTACCACTTCCTGATGGCCCCATGATAGCGACAAATTCACCCTTTTCAATATTGATATTTATATCTTTTAATGCTACAAATGGTATTTTAGCATTATAAATTTTTTCTAGTTTAGTTGTTTTTAAAATTGACATAATATAACCTCCTAGTATTTCCTTTCTAAATATTATTTTTGTATGACTTAGTATACACCATAAAAAATAATTAAAAAATTGATAAAGATTACTTTAAATTACGATTTTGTAATTTTTCTAATAATCATGAAATAAAGGTTATTGTAAATGTAGTTCCATTGTCAACTTGAGAAACTACCTCTATATTATGTCCTAAATGTTCCAATATTTTTTTTACCATATATAATCCTAGACCACTAGAATCTCCATGAGTTCTTCCATTTGTACCACAGAAAAATAAATCATAAATTCTATCTAATTCGTCTGGTTTTATTCCGCACCCAGAATCTGTAACTTCTAGTTTTACTCCGTTGTCAGTTTTAATTCCACGAATTACAACTAGTCCTTCTGATTTACTATATTTAATTGCATTAGTTAAAAGTTGATTAATTACAAATTTAAGCCATTTTCTATCAGAGATAATAACTATTTCTTTATCAATATCTAATTTAGGATATATATGATTTTTGATAAAAAAACTTTTAGAATCATTTACACAATCTCGTGTAAGTTCATATAAGTTAATTCTTTCAGATAAAAAATCATTTTCAATTGCATCTATTTTATACATATTTAGAATTTGATCTAAATTGTAATGCATTTTATCTACACTATTTAAAATTCTTATATACTCAGTATCTGATTTATGTTCTTCAGCAGTAAGCTGAATTACAGATAAAGGCGTTTTAATTTGATGAACCCATTGATATATCATTAGTTTATGATTGTTTTTTTCATCATAAAGACTGTTTATCTCACTTTTATGTAAAATTCTAATATTGTTAATTATATTTTGATAGTTTTCTTCCAATCTAGAATATTGATTTGATAAAACATAGTCATTTATATTATCACTCTTATTACAAAACTGTTCATATAAATTCCACGTTGCATATAATCTATATATCAATGTACAAAGTAAAATAAATGTACTAAGAAATATATAATATAAAATGTCAGCAAATTTAATTCCATATAGAGCTGAAAAGCTTACGAAAAAACCAATCGGTGCCATGAAAAACGTGATTATAACCCATATATGGTCCATAAAAAATTTTTTGATATGATTTTTATATTTCATTTGATGCTCCTACTCTATAACCAACTCCTCTTATAGATTTAATTATCATTTTAGAGCCGATTTGTTCTAATTTTTTTCGAGTTCTAAAGATGTTTACATTTAGAGTATTATCTTCCACAAAACTTTCACTATCCCATATTTCAGTTAAGAGTTCTTCTCTAGTAACTACATCAGGAGATTTTTCAAATAAAACATCTAGAATAATTGCTTCAGTTTTACTTAACTCCACACTACCTTTTGATCCTGATAATATAAACTTATTCTTTGAAAATTCACAATCACCATAACGTAAAATTTCTGATACTTGATTTGAATACTCTCCATAAACTCGTCTTAGCTGTGCATTTATTTTAGCTGTAACAACATTTGCCGAAAATGGTTTTGTTATATAGTCATCTCCTCCATTTGAAATTGCAAATACTTGGTCTATATCAGCATTACGAGCTGAAATAAAAATAATTGGGCAAGAAGAAACTTTTCTTAACTTAGAACACCAGTAGAAACCATCAAAAGCGGGTAGTGTAATATCTAATAATACTAAATGTGGCTTTATCAAATTAAATTCATCTACTACGGACTCAAAATTTCTACATATATATGAATCAAATCCAAACTTGTTTAAATGTGCGTAAAGTAATTCTGCAATAGATTTATCATCTTCTATTATCATAATTTTATATTTCATTGTACTATACTCCTTTACATATCTCTTTTATATTTTTTCAAATATACCCTTTAATATCCTTTATTATTGATATTATTATAAGATTAATTAAATAAAGGACATTTAAATGCTAAATTTCTATATTTTCATATCAATAAATATTGGATAGAAGATAGATTTAGACATAGGGGCTTTTTTAAGTGATAATAGTACCATATGATTCCAATTGTTACAATCTATATAAATTAAGAAATGTATTGAAATTTAAAACTAAAAAATATTGACATGCATAAATTTAGTTGAACCTAAAATTATAGTAGAAGATTCTCATATGCTAACTCATGATATTGAGGAGATTATAAGTTGTATGTAAAACAAAGAACACTATTGTCATATCCTGAATAAGATATATAGAAATGTATCATTTTAAGGGAGGCGTTTTAGTTGTTTAATTATAATTACCCAACATCAAAAGCATTTATGCAATCGCTAAATTTAATGCAACAATCTGTAGAAGGTGAAAAGTCAGATGCACTTTTCTATGAATGGTTAATAAACAATATACCTACAGATAGTTTAACTCAAGAAGAAGCAAAATCTATAAAAGATACTATTGAATCAATAAGAGAAGATGAAAAATCTCATAATAAAAGATTTAAGATAATGTATAAACAATTAACTGGATTAGATGCAAAGCCAGAAGAAACTGAGTTTATACCACCTAAAAATTTTACAGAAGGTATACTTAAAGCTCTTAATGGAGAACTAAATGCTGTCAAAAGATATAGAGAAATAATGAATGGAATGCCGAATTTATACTATAGAGATAATGTATTTAATATATTAACAGATGAATTAAGACATGCTAATTTATATAATTATATATATACAACAGTGTTAAATAATCCAAAATAGTTTAAATAAATATAGATGGATTTAAAATTAAGTCAATTGCAACTGGATTGTTACAATGATATTTAGATAATAAAAAAGTCAAGTTTGGGCCTACAAACTTGGCTTTTTTATTGTATAGTATTTCAAAAGTATAAACTTTAGTTGATGTTTTAAATAATAATATCTTTAATTAAAATAAATTTTAATTAAATTTTAATGTTAACCTAATTATGGTTTAATGTAGAATTAACCTTTTAGGAGTAATATTTAATCATTAGAGAAAAGATACAACTAGCATATAATAGAGTAACGGAGGCAGTAATATATGGACATAATACATAAAATTCTAAATGAGGGATTTGCATGGTTATCGGTAGCATTTGGGGTAATATTAACATGTAAATTTGTTGTTAGAATAGGAATTAAAAAAAGTGATATATACAGGTATGAATTAAAAAAGTTAAATAAATATATGGCAAATACTCATAAACTAATGGGCATATCACTTGTAATAACAGGGCTTATACATGGGATATTTTCAGGAGAATCAGTAATAAGTCTAAATACAGGAACAATATGTTGGATTGTAAGTATAACTCTTGGTGTAAACTGGATGGCTAGAAAAATGCTAAGAAAACAAGGAAGTTGGATTAAATACCATAGGCTTTTAACTATAATATTTTTATTAACATTAGGCTTTCATTTAATTGATGTAAAAATATTTGATAATAAAATTTCAACAAATATCCTTCAACATAAAAATCAGCAAGATAATGAAATTCAAGAGAATAACGAAACTAGCACTAATAGATATGAAAATACTTTGTTAACAGATATAAATGGATCATTAGATAAATATAAATTCAAGGATGGAACATATACTGGAGTTGCAGATGGGTATGGACCAGGACTTACAGTAGAAATAAAAGTAAAGGAAAACAAAGTAAGAGATATAAAGATAGTAGATCATAATGAAGAAGGAAGGCAACATTACCAAAGACCAATGGAGATGATTCCAAAAGAAATTATTCAAAATCAATCATTAGAAGTGGATGCAGTTTCTGGAGCAACGTATACCTCTGATGGAATTGTAAATGCAGTAAAAGATGCACTTAAACAGGCGATAATAAAGTAAAATTTATTATTGAAAATTAAGGTTAAAGGTTTAATTTTATAAAGTATAAACAAGTTTAAAATATAAGGAACTCTAAATTAGAGCTCAAAAGAGTGTAGACTTTGTCTACACTCTTTTATATTAAAATAAGAATTACAAGTACATGTTTGAAGTTTTTTTGTTATAAATTTAAATATTAGAATTAATTGAAGATTTCTATAAGATAGGATATTACTGGGATTACTACTAATGAGTTTTCACGATGAAAATATATATTGTCGAACTTTGCAATAATTTGAATTATGAATTGCATTGAAAGTCTATTGTATACAATGCAATAATATTAATTGTAAAATTTTTACATTATATATTTCATTTGGGGGTTTCACTTTATGAGATTTATAATGTTGGATTTAGGAAATAGCTAAAAATAAAATTAAAGTAAGTTAAGTGTATTCTTAGCTTACTTTTATAAAAAGGGAGATCATATGGAAATAAACAAGAGAAGCGTTTTAGGAATTGTTTTTATATTAATTTTTTGTTCACTGTTAATATTTATTTTAAATAGATATGGATTAACTCAGTTGTATGTAATTTTTCAAAGGATAATACATCTTTTAACATCATAATATATGAAAAGGAAAAAATAGATATATTAAATTTATATAGTAAAAAGCCCTTAGGATAAGTCAATCTTAAGGGCTTTAATTTTATTTTGAATAAACAAATTTTATAGTTACTCTAATCAAATTTATAGATATAACTCCGACTAAAATTAGTATAAGTTTGGTTAATAATGCTGACTCAATTATAATTAATAACAAAATAAACAATCCAATAAAAACATATGATATACCTATTGATTTACGAAATAAGTTCTCTCTTTTTGAGATAATTTTTGTAAACAAACTTCTGATATTTCAACAAACTTGAAATGCTTTAAATAAAGTTAAAACAACTTTTAAAAGGGATTTAAAGATAAATATATGATATATTAAAATAGAAAGTTATTTGGAAAATAATAACAATTTTGAGGGGGAAATTATGAAAAATAAGAAAATTATATTGTATTTATTTTTATTTTCAGCATTAATGCTATTGGGGTTTAGCAAAAAACAAACAGAGATTAATGTACTAGCAACTACAGATTTACACAGTCTAGTTCCTGAATCAATGGTACATTATGTAAATAAGGAGAGAAAAAAAGATAAGAACTTAACCGTAGTTGATGCAGGTGATTTTTTTGATATTAAGGATGATAAAATGAATAGATGGTTTTTTGGAGTTGACGCTTTGACTAGTAAAAAAAAGAATGAAAGATTAATACCTGAAAGAGAAGGAGAACCACCTATTGTAAAAGATATGTACCAACTAAAATATGATGCTGTAGTTCTTGGAAATCATGAGTTTATATCAAATGATAAAGAAGAATTGGATGACATTATTTCATATTATAAGAAATATAAGATGCCTATATTATCAGCAAATACATATAAAACTAATGGAGATAATTACACCAAACCTTATATTATAAAAAAAATTGAAACAGATGAAGGTACTATAAAATTAGTTATTTTAGGGCTTACAATTAAAGAGGTTGACGATGAAGGGTCAGGAGAATTAAAAGACCTTATTGGATATGAAAATAAACTATACATGAATGATTTAGTAAAAGATGCTAAAAAATGGACTAAAGTAATGAAAGAAAAAGAAAAAGCCGATATAATAGTAGCGGTAGCACATACTGGAGAAAAACCTAAAAAACCTAGACATCCAGGAAATAGAATCCAAGACCTAGCTCAGAATGTATCAGGAATTGATGCAATAGTTGCAGGTCATACTCATGTAGCATTTGAACAGCATGATTATAAAAACAAAAGTGGAGAAAAAGTAATTGTAACACAACCTGGAAAGCATGGAGAATGTATATCTAAAATCAATTTCAAAATTAAAAATAAAAATGGAAAGTGGAAAGTAATAGATAAAAATAGTAGTATAGTTAATTTTGAGTAATATTTACTTAAAAGATTTAGATAAATTGATTAGAAAAAACTTAATAACCTAAATTGAATGTATGTAAATACCCCCAATAGCATTAATACAAAAGCTATTGGGGGTATTTTAAAAATAATTGTTATTTACTTAAATTTAAATTTTTTACAAACTCATAACAAGTATCTATCCCATTTAAATAATCTGAATAGATTTGTCTTACCTCGAAATCAGGATTGACTCCACCGATATATCCCTTTTTGTAAATAGACTCTTTAAAAGGATAGTATATATTTAGATTTGAATTGGGTAATTGTAAACTTTGATTACAAGTTGTAAAAAGATTGACATTACCACCTGTAGTTTCACCCACAACAGTTGCTCCTAATGTACCTTGTAATTTCCAAGCTAGAGTAACTGATGCTGATTCTTTACCTGTTAGAATATATATATCCTCACCTTTTAAATCAGTTTGAAATTTTATCATATCAACTACAGCATTTAAAATATTAACATCTCCACCTCTATTTTCTCTTAAATCTATAATAAATTTACTGTAATTATGCTTATTTATTTCAGATATAAGACTTTTTTGGACTTCTCGGAAATCAGGGGGTTCCTTATCAGGTTTTTTATCTTTAAATAGATGAAAATTTGTAGTGAACTTATTAAGCCTAAAATATAGTATTTCATCTTCTTCAAAGTTTTTATACCAATAAACTTCATTTTCTCCACTTGGAACTTCATTAGTTTTCATGTTTTTTTTATTTTCTATTGCTTTTAATTTCAAAGATATTATTTCTTTTTTATCATTTTCAAAATTAAATATAGCTCTATCACTATCTACCACCTCAAAAAATTTTAAAATATCATAAATATTCATAAACTTTTTAGAGTAGACTAATGAACACTGTTCATTTTTATAATCATGTGAAATTAAAGTGGCTATATCACTTAAAATTTTATTAATATCTATATTATTTATGGATATTAATTTATAACCTAAAATATCTTTATATTTTGAGTCACATTCTACAACTCTAACGCCATCATCAAAGTATTCACATTTTATAGGAAATTCAACTACAGACTCAGATTTTATATATTTTTGCCCGAAAGGAGTTATCAAGTCCAAGGGATTAATGAATGTATGCCCATCGCCTAAAGATGCTATAATTTGAGATGTTCTTAGAATTATACTTGAATCAGAAAGTTTAGGTATATCGACTATAAGACTTTCTATACTTTAATTCCATTCATCTTCTTCAACATATTTGAATATATTGGGATGCTCTTTTCGTAAATTTGCATCTAAGTACTTTATATCTTCTATCCACTTTTCATTATTAAGCACGCGTTTTTCACTTAGTAAGGAGCTACATACTGATAAAAGAAAAATTATCAGTGAAAAAATAATTACATATAATATTTTTTTCATATAAAATTATCATTCCTTTACATATTCAATAAAATTAACTTTTATAAAAAATGGATATTAAAAGTTATACTTTGTTAACATTATGCAGGTAGTTTTATAAAAATTCTAAATATTGAAAAATCAAATATGGAATATATACATTAATATTTAATATGGATACAAAAGCAAGCATGTCAAAAAGTCTACTTTTTGACATACTTACTTTTCAAAAGTTATTCTCTTTCAAAAATTAAACAATTTTATATTTGCAACATTTCAAAATTAAAGTATACTTATTGAAAGAGAAAATGACACTTGAAAGGATAAACCTGTATGAGAAAATTTTTTTATGCAAGGATAAGTACAAAAGACCAAACTTTAGAAAGACAAATTGTAGAAGCAAAAAAATTAGGAATTGATGAAAGTTATATATTT
>NZ_JBOGBV010000055.1:0-28101 GCF_051656405.1 Paraclostridium sp. | reverse complement strand
TTTCTAGCCCAAGCACGTCTAGCAACTCCTCCCATAACATCCCAAGGCATAGCTGTTCTTAATATTTCATCTACTCTATGAGATCCATCAAGAACCATTCCAAATCCACCATTTATAGATTTTCCTATTCCTACTCCACCACCATTATGTAGAGCTATTAAACTCATTCCTCTAGCTGCATTACCTGCAAAGCAATGAGTAGCCATATCAGCCATTATATTACTTCCATCTTTTATATTAGATGTTTCTCTAAATGGCGAATCTGTTCCTGATACATCGTGATGGTCTCTACCTAACATAACAGGTCCTATTTCTCCTTTTCTTACCATTTCATTGAACTTAAGAGCTATATTAGTTCTTCCCATAGCATCTTGATAAAGTATTCTAGCTTGAGACCCTACAACTAAACCATTTTTTTCAGCATCTCTTATCCATATCCAGTTATCTCTATCTTGATATCTTCTATTTGGGTCTATACAATCCATAGCTGCTTTATCAGTTTTTATTAAATCTTCTTTTTTACCGCTTAAACATACCCATCTAAATGGACCATATCCATAGTCAAACAGTTGAGGCCCTAATATGTCTTCAACATATGATGGGAATATAAATCCATCTTTTTCATCTATTCCATTTTTAGATATCTCCTGGCATCCAGCATCATAAATAGCTTTCATAAAACTATTTCCATAATCAAAGAAGTAACTTCCTTTGTTTGTTAGTTTTTGAATAACTTTAAAGTGAGCCTTTAACGTTTCATCTACTAATTGTACAAACTTCTCTTTATCATTAGCTAAAAGTTTTGTTCTTTCTTCAAAAGTTATACCTTGAGGACAATATCCTCCATCATAAACAGCATGACAAGATGTTTGATCTGATAATAAATCTATATGTACATCTTTTTCTATTGCATACTCTAGTAAATCTACGATGTTACCATTGTAAGCTATAGCACAAGCTTCTTTTTTGTCTATACATTCTTTAGCCAGCCTAAATGTTTCTTCACATGTTTTAGCAACTTTACTTACCCATCCTTGAGTATATCTAGTTTCTATTCTTGAATAATCAACCTCAGCTATTATACCTACTCCACCAGCAATTTCTACAGCTTTTCCTTGAGCTCCACTCATTCCTCCAAGTCCTGAAGTTACAAATAATTTTCCAGCTAAGTCATCTTTTTCTGGTATTCCAAGTATTAACCTTCCAGCATTTAATAATGTTGAGTACGTACCATGAACTATACCTTGTGGTCCTATATACATCCATCCTCCAGCTGTCATTTGACCATAATTAGATACGCCTATAGCTGCTGCTCTTTTCCAGTCCTCTTGATTGTCAAACATTCCTATCATCAGACCATTAGTTATTATTACTCTAGGCGCATCTGGCTTAGATTTAAATAATCCAACAGGATGCCCTGATTGTATTACTAGTGTTTGATCTTGGTTCATTACTTCTAAATATTTTTTAATCAAATTGTACTGCATCCAGTTTTGGAAAACTTGACCTGTTTCACCATAAGTAACTAGCTCATATGGATATAAGGCTATATCAAAATCCAAGTTATTGTCTATCATTACTTGGAAGGCTCTAGCTTCAGTACATTTTCCTTTATATTCATCTATTGTTTTTGCTTTTATATTACCTTCTGGTCTAAATCTATATCCATAAATTCTTCCAGTAGTCATTAATTCATTTAAAAATTCTGGAGCTAATTTTTCATGATATTCTTCTGGTATATATCTTAATGCATTGTTTAATGCTAATTTTATATCTGATTGAGATAATTTTGCCTCTCTTTTTGGAGCCCTTCTTATACCTTCTATAAATTGTGGTATTTCACTTGGTACATAATCTAATTTGATAGTCATCGCATCTTTAATTTCTTCATTAGTAACATTCATAACTTTTTCTAAAGTAACCATAACCTCTACTCCCTTATACAGTTTTATATTTCACTTAAAGCAACCTCTTCATTTAATAAAAGCTCACTGTTTAAAGCTTTTTCTACAGCTTCTACTACTAAGTTTTCTTTGATAATATCTTCACATTTATTTATTTCTTTATACATAACTAAATCTTCTTCTATAAATTTAGTATGATTTCTTATAACATTATATGCGGCATCTGTCCCAACACCTAATTTTTTCTTACCTCTTAAATCTATAGCCTGAGCTGCTGCTAATAACTCCATAGCTAATACATTTCTTGTATTTTCCATTATTTCTTTTGCTTTTCTTGCTGCTATCGTTCCCATAGAAACATGGTCTTCTTGATTTGCTGATGATGGTATTGAATCTACACTCGCTGGATGTGCTAATACTTTATTTTCTGAGACTAATGATGCTGCACTATATTGCACTATCATAAATCCTGAATTAACTCCACCATTTTTAGTTAAAAATGCTGGTAAGCCATTACTTAAAGCTGGGTTTACTAGTCTTTCAAGTCTTCTTTCTGATACGTTAGCTATTTCTGATAAAGCTATCCCCAAAAAGTCAAAACTTAAAGCCATTGGTTGTCCATGGAAGTTTCCACCTGATATTACATCTTCTTGTTCTGGGAATATTATTGGGTTATCTGTTACTGAATTGATTTCTATATTAATTTTATTTTTTACGTATTCAATTGCATCTTTACTTGCTCCATGGATTTGAGGTGAACATCTAATCGAATATGCATCTTGAACTCTTAAATCACCTTGTTTTGTTGTCATATCACTTCCATTTAGTATTTCTAGTATATTTCTTGCAGTGTTGATTTGACCTCTATGAGCCCTTACCAAATGTACTCTTTCATCCATAGCACATGTAATTCCATTTAGAGACTCCATAGTTAACGATAATGCAACATCCGAAAGCTTTAATAAATTCATTGCATCATACGTTGTAAGTGCTCCTACCGCAGTCATAACTTGTGTTCCATTTATAAGAGCTAAACCTTCTTTTGATGATAACTCTGGTAAAACATCTACTCCAGCTAGTTTCATAGCTTCTACTGATGGAATTTTCTCACCTTCATAAAATGCTTCTCCCTCACCTATCATAGTAAGTACCATGTGTGATAAAGGAGCTAAGTCTCCAGATGCACCTAGTGATCCTTTTTCTGGAATTACTGGACAGACATTATTATTAAGCATATTTACTAATGTATTCAAAGTTTCAATTCTTACGCCAGAGTATCCTTTTGATAAATTATTTACTCTCAGAAGCATTATAGCTCTTACTATATCTTCTTCAAAAGGTTTTCCCACTCCGCATGCATGACTTATAATTAGATTTCTTTGCAAGTTATGAGTTTCTTCTTTTGATATGGTTACATCTGAAAATTTTCCAAATCCTGTAGTTATTCCATATACAACCTTTTGTTCATCTACAAATTTATCAACTAAATCTCTTGCTACTTTAACTTTTTTTAACGCTTCTTCCCCTAACTCAACTTTATATCCATTTCGAGATACATTTACTACATCTTCTATAGTAAGGTCTCTACCGTCTATAATTATTTTATTCATACAAAAATCCCCCTATATATATATAATAAAATTATGAAATACGGTTTTAGTCTTGTAATTTAATAGCTTCTACATATTTTTCGAAAGTCCTCTCATTTATTTATATATTGTTAATTATTTATATATTATTTTTTGTATATAAATAATTAATATAAATTATATACAATTAATTAAAACAAAAAAGCACATTATCTTTTAGATAACATGCTTTTTTATTAGTTTCTATCTATTACACTTTCTCTTTCAACTATTCTGTATGGCAGTTCAACCTTTTTATTTTCTAAAGGTTCCTTATCAATCATTTTTATTACCATTCTTATTGCAACAGCACCCATATCATATAATGGTTGGTGTACTGTAGTTAATTTAGGTCTGTACATAGCTGCTATTTTTGCATCATTAAATCCTGCAACAGATATGTCTTCAGGTACTCTATATCCTGCATCACATATTGCGTTAAGAGCTCCTATAGCGGCTTCATCCCCTGTAACAAATACAGCGTCCGGCTTTTTACCTTCATCTAGTATTTCTTTCATGCTATCATACCCATACTTATATGTAGTTCCAGCATTCTTTACTAGGGATTTGTCTATTTCTATTTTATTGTCATTCATAGCTTTTTCAAATCCTAAATATCTTTCCGCTTCTAAAACAGTATCGTCTTCACTTGTCATTATGAAAGATATATTTTTATGACCCTTATCTATAAGATATTTAGTCATATCATATGTTGCATCAGTATTACTTATACTTACTGAATATACATCGTAGTTTCTAGCAGTTTTACTTACATATACAGCAGGCATTCTACAATTTTGTATATACTCTAAATGCTCTTCATCTACTTTCCAAGACATCATAACGATACCTTCTACCTGTTTAGCTCTTAATAAATTTAAACTCTTTAATTCTTGTTCTTTATCAGAGTATGTATTTGCTAATAATATATCATAGTCATACATTTTAGCAACTTCCTCTATGCCGTTTACCAGTTCACTTACAAAAGAATCTGATACCTCTGGTACGATAACTCCTATTAGTTGACTTTTCTTTGTCACTAAACTTCTAGCCAACGGATTTGGAACATAACCAGTCTCTTTTATTACGTCTAATACTTTTTGTTTAACTTCATCCGTAACTGGTTTTGAATCATTTATTACTCTAGATACTGTAGATATAGAAACGCCCGCTTTTTTAGCTACATCTTTTATTGTTATATTAGTTTTCATTTAGCATTCCTCCTTATCTTAATTTTTACTATATTTTATGAAATCTATTCTTAAGTCTTTGTAAAAATTAATTTTATCATAACTTTTAAACAATTTAAATATATTTCGACAAAAAATAACACGCCAGTTAATTACTGGCGTGTTATTTTTGTATTTAGTTATTCAGTGATTAGCAGCATCCACATCCATCGTCACCATCAAAGAATCCTCCACATGAACAAGCTATTAATAATAATATTAAGAATGGTATCCATGCACATACGTCTATCTCTGCCCAAGTTTCTCCAAATGCTAAGAATAGGAAGAATAATACTATTATCCACCATGCTCCTCCGCCGAAACATCCATCGTTACCAAAAAATCTGTCTAACATAAATTTACCTCCTAATTGAACTCATTTAGTTATAATGCTAGTTAATTTTTATTAGCTAGCTATTTTATATAATATGAATTTATCTTTATATTGGTTACTTTTATTTTTTTTATCTTTATATACTGGTTATTTAAATCGATTGTTAGAAGCATTCTCCACAGCTACATAATATTAATAAAACTATTAAGAATGGTATCCATGCACATATATCTAATTCTGCCCAACAATCTCCAAATGCTAAGAATAAGAAGAATAATACTATGATTACCCATCCACATCCAAAGTCTTCTCCACCAAATAATCTATCTAACATTTTGTTACCTCCTGTTGTCTATTTCTAGTATTGTCTTAATTTTTTATAGTGAACTAGAAGCATCCACCACAACTACATAATATTAATAAAACTATTAAGAATGGTATCCATGCACATATATCTAGTTCTTCCCAGCAGTCACCAAATGCTAAGAATAAGAAGAATAGTACGATTATCCACCATGCTCCTCCAAAACATCCATCTTCACCAAATAGTCTATCTAACATTGTGTTACCTCCTGTTGATGATTAATTATTTGAGCTTTCGCTCTTAACATATACTATGCATAGCCTTTACTTTTTGATAATAATTTTATAATTTTTTAATAGTATTTTTAAAATCACTTTAAATACTAAAAAGGCTACCTAATATAGGTAGCCTTCCCCCCTTTTAATTAACAACCACAATCGAAGTCCTCTCCGCATCCATCCATTCCACATGAACAAACAATAAGAAGTAATATTAAAAATGGAATCCAGTCAGTTATGCATATCTCTGCAAAACACTCTTGAAAAGCTAAGAATAGGAAGAATAATACTATTATCCACCATGCGCCTCCATTAAAGAATCCACCTGATCCAAATATTCTACTTAAACTGCCCATATATACCCCCTGTTTTTTGGATTGCTAAAATTTTATTCACTTATTAGCTAACCCATATTAAAATTTCAGAAGTCTTATCTCAAATGTATTATGCACTTAATTTATACTATGGGAATTGAAAAAAACGGTTACTATACAATTTTATTTTTATATAAATTTATTTTTTTATATTTAGTAATAAAAAAAAGCTCCTATCGGAGCTTTTTTTAGCAACATCCATCATCAAAATTGAATAATAAAAGGATTACAAGTATTATCCATATCCATGAATTATCATCGCAGAAAAAGTTGTCAAGTAGGTCAGTACATAATAATAAGAATACAACAACAGCTATTATTAATAAACTTGAACCTCCAAAGGATGAATTGCATCCACATCCAAAACTTCTTAAAAGGTTATCTAGTTTTGACATATGGTTACCCCCTTTTCAATGTTGAGAAACATATAGTTTCTCTTAATTATTCATATGCTAGGGTATATAAGTATGTTACTTCGAAAAAATTTTTCTCTAATATACTATCCAGCTCTTTTTCTGATAGCTCATTATATTTTTTCACCATATTTAAATGTTCATTATTTTTCTTATCATTAGATATACTTTCAATCATGCTTTCTACTGATTTAATTCTATAATCTTTATATTTACTTGTAAAAAAAGATGTCTTTGTGTCCTCTATACATTTTTTTAAATTTTGAAGTCTATCTATGTACTCTTTATTATCTTTTGAAACATTCTCTTCTTTAGTTATAATGTCTTCTAGAATCATATTACTTTCTACTACATACGAACTTATCTTTTGGATATCTAAGTTTATGATACTGTAATATGAGTTTATTAGTAACACAACTACAACGCATACAGATGATGCTAATAAACCTATATATTTCATAATCATTCCTCCTATGTTTTCTTTATAAAATATATATGCTTGTTTTACTATATTATTCTAAAATTTATATAATTTAATATTGAAAAATTTCACTTATTATATTAAACTACAATTAAATTATGAATTTATTTATTAGGAGGTTTATTATGTTTGAAAGAGTTAGGGAAATAATCGCTGATCAACTAGGTATTGATAATCTAGATAGTATCACTTTAAATACATCTTTAACTGAAGATTTGGAGGCTGATTCTTTAGATGCTGTTGAAGTTATAATGGCTTTAGAAGATGAATTTGGAATAGAAATTCCTGATGAAGCTGCTGAAAAGTTTACTTGTATAGGTGATATTTGCTCTTTTATAGAAGAGCATAAATAAAAAAAAGCCGAGTTTTTAAACTCGGTTTTTTTATTTATTTTTCCTCATAAAACTTAACATTTTTTATAGTTATATCAATACTTCCATCTGGATTTTGTTTTACACTATACTTCATAGGATCTTCAAAATTGCTTAGTTCTCCTCTTACATCAAATCCAGTATCAGTCTTTATACTTCTTTTCTTTAATTTTTTTTCTACCCACTGCTTATCAATACTAAAAGATTTTTCTAAACCTTTATCTTCCATATGCTCTTTGAAACTTTCTTTTAAGTCTGTATTATCAATTGTTTTTTCTACAAAATCATTTAAATCTATTTCTTCTTTTTCTTTTAATGTATAATTTAATACGCTTCTTACGTCTTCTGCTTGTTTTATATCATTAGCTAATGCATTAGTTATCCATGTTTCTGCACTATTTTTAAATACCTTAGTTTTGTGTTTATCATCAACAATTTTCTCAGCATTTAAAAATCCACTTATAAATTTAGATTCTAACTCTTCCTTTTCTGCATCCTTATCTAAAAGTTTTAAATGGTATTCATCATTCATTCCTGTTAATCCTACTATCGCACATTGTTTTTGTCTTTGTGTCTCTGGTATTCCTATTTCATTTGGAACCATTTGTATATTAAATTTATCATCTACAAACTCTATAGAGTGAGTATATAATCTTTTGTAATCTAATTTTAATATACCTACATACTTTTCATCTTTTACAGTATATAAGCATATAGCTAAGTCACACGATTCTAACTCTGCATTTATTTTCATTGTATCAAATAAATATGCAGCTATCTCTTTTGAATTTTCTAAAAATGTACTTTCATCATATATTATTTGTTCACAACAATTTTTAACTATGTTATTTTCATAATCTTTAAATATTCCTTTTCTTAAATCATCATCTTTACTAACTCTTTTGATTATTTTTTGGAAGAATTTATCAACTTCTTGACTGATTTTTCCCTCAAAATCATTTAATATAGGAACTTCACTATTTTTATCTAGTACATGTACTATAAACTTATGTATTATCATAATTTCACCTCTATCTTAATTTTTCTATTAACTCTTTCATATCTTGTGGAATTTCCGCTTTGAATTTTAAACTTTCTTTTGTTCTTGGCTGATTAAATTCAAGACTATATGCGTGTAAAGCTTGTCTATTTATTAATTCTTCGTCTACATATCCATATAGTTCATCTCCAATTATACCATGACCAATATGGCTCATATGAACTCTTATTTGGTGTGTTCTACCAGTTTCTAGTTTAACTTCTAGTACAGTGGCATCATTTAATCTTTCTAAAACCTTGTAATGAGTTACTGATTCTTGACCTCTATCATCAATCACCCTTTTTATGCCATCTCCATCAGGTCTATATATAGGCTCATTTATAGTCCCAAAATCATCTTTTACAATTCCCTTTACAATAGTTATATATTTTTTTATTACCTTATCATCGCTCATGTCTTTAGATAAAGTATAATGAGCATATGCATTTTTAGCTATTATTACTAATCCTGATGTGTTCATATCTAATCTGTTTACAAATCTTATTTTAACTTTTTCATTTTGTTTAATTATATAATCTGTAATTCCATTTGCAATTGTATTTATATTGTGGCTCTTTGTTGGATGTACAACTATAAATGGAGGCTTATTTACCATTATTAAGTCAAAATCATCATAAATCACTTCCAAATTTAAATCTTGAGGCATAAAATTTGCCATGTCTTCTTCTATTTTAACCTCTATTAAGTCACCTTTTTCGATAGTAGAACTTGGCTTTTTAAACTTGCCATTTACTAAAACAGTTTGGTTTCTTTTCATTTTTGATAAAGATCTTACTGAGAAGTTCAACTTATCCAATAATATTTCTTTTAAAGTTGCATTTTCCTCACTTGTGTAAGATATAACATCATATCTTTGTTCTTCTTTTTTGAACAAATTTACACCTACTTTCAATTATAATAACATTATCTATTTTATACTATTTTTGCAGAATAGATAAGACTTTTTATTTATCCATTACATATTTTACTAAGTTATCAATTAATTTTTAAATTATGTTATAATACAAATGTAAAGAGGTGGGGATATGAAAAGAACGATAATAATAAACTCAAATTCATTAGATCTATCTATTAAAACAAGAGATGTACTAACTGAAAAACTAATTTGTGCTGGCTTTAATGTAATCTATACTTTTGATAGTGCCGCTGAGCTTATAATATCAATTGGTGGTGATGGTTCTTTTTTAAAAACTGTTCATGACTTCGATTTTCCTGAAATACCCATTTTAGGTATAAATACTGGTCATCTCGGTTTTTTTACTGATGTATATCCTAATTTTATTGATAAATTTATTGATGATTATAAAAAAGGTAATTTTATACTACAAGATATACCTCTTGTACAAGCAACTATATGTACAAAAGGAAGCTGTATAGATATGTTTGCGGTCAATGATGTTGTCATAAAAGGAGATAAATCTAGAACTATACATCTTAACTTAAATGTCAATAATAAAGATATTCAAAACTTTAGTGGAGATGGGCTATTAATTTCTACACCAACTGGCTCAACAGCTTATAACTATGCTGCTGGTGGTAGTATAGTTGACCCTAGCTTAAAACTTATGCAATTAACTCCTCTACACCCTATAAATACTAATGCATATAGGTGCTTTACTTCTAGTATTATATTTCCTCATGATGCATTAATTGGTATTTTACCAGAGTATAGATTTGAAGATTCTTTATTAATAGTCGTTGATGGCGTTGAGCATAGATTCGAAAGAATAACAAGCCTATCAATTACTACATCGGACGTATTTGTTAAATTAGTTAGACTCGATAACTATGAATTTTGGAGCAGAGTCTCTGAAAAATTTTTATAATATTTAGGAGGTTAATTTTATGAAAATAGGTGTAATGAGCGATACACATGGTAGCTTACTTTATTTTGAAAAAGCTTTAGATGCTTTATCTGAATGTGATATTATACTTCATGCTGGAGATGTTTTATACCATGGTCCTAGAAATGATTTACCTGATGGATACAACCCTAAGGGTGTTATATCTAAAATAAATGAATTAGATAATATACTTATAGCTCGTGGTAATTGTGATGCAGATGTAGACCAAATGGTTATAAAGCATCCTATACAAGGACCTTATGTTTTAAGTCAATTCGGAGAAGCTAGAATTTTAATAAATCACGGATATGTAGATTCTAAAGAAGAAACTATAAAAAAAGCAAAATCTATGGGTGCTGATATTTTAATACTTGGCCATACTCATGTAAAAGAACTTTTTATTGATGAAAATCTTATAGTTATAAATCCTGGAAGTACTTCTATTCCAAAAGATGGTTCTCATTCAGTTGCAATTATAGATATGCTAGAAAGTTCTCATGAATTAGATTTAGATATAAATCTAATTGATATAAATTCAAATGAAATTATAAATTTATGATAAATAAAAAATGAACTCTATACTAGTACAGAGTTCATTTTTATTTATTGTTTATTATTTTACTTCAGTGTATTTTTCAGCTATCTTAACTATTAAGTTAACTCCTTTTTCCATAGCTTGAACTGATATACATTCATTTTTACTGTGGAAGTTTAATCCTCCAGTAAATATGTTTGGACAAGGTAATCCCATGAATGATAATCTAGCTCCATCAGTTCCACCTCTTATAGGTACTATTAAAGGTGCTATTTCAGTTTCTTTCATAGCTTCTTCAACTATATCTACTACAAACTTAACTGGTTCTACTTTTTCTTTCATATTGTAGTATTGATCATTTAAGTCTAATTTTACTCTTCCTTCATACTTCTCGTTTATTTTCTCTATTGCAGATGTCATGAATGCTTTTCTTTCTTCGAACTTAGCTTTATCATGATCTCTTATTATATATATCATAGTAGCACTTTCAACATTACCATTTATATCATTTAAATGATAGAAACCTTCGTATCCTTCAGTAGTTTCTGGTCTTTCGCTAGCAGGTAACATCTCAGATATTTCTGCTGCTATATGTAATGCGTTAACTAATTTATTTTTTGCACTACCTGGATGTACATTTCTTCCTTGTATAGTTATAGTAGCTGCAGCTGCATTGAAGTTTTCATATTGAAGCTCTCCAAGTATACCACCATCTATAGTGTATGCATATTTTGCTCCAAATTTTTCAACATCAAATAAATCTGCTCCTCTACCTACTTCTTCATCTGGAGTAAATCCTATTTTTATATCCCCGTGTTTTATTTTTGGATTATTTACTAAGTATTCTATTGCAGTTACGATTTCAGCTATACCAGCTTTATCATCTGCTCCTAGTAAAGTAGTACCATCTGTAACTATTATATCTTGTCCAGCTAAAGTTTTCATTTCTGGATAATCTTTAGTAGATGTAACTACGTTTAATTCTTCATTTAAAACTATATCTTTTCCATCATAGTTTTCTATTATTCTAGGCTTTACATCTTTTCCAGTTACGTCTGGAGCTGTATCTAAGTGAGATATAAATCCTATAGTAGGAACTCCTTCTACATTTCCTTTTAATGTAGCCATTACATAGCTATTTTCATCAACGTTTGCATCTTCAAGCCCTAATCCTTTTAATTCTTCAACTAAATATTTAGCAAATACTCTTTGCCCTTCGCTTGATGGACAATTTGAGTTTTTTGGATCTGCAGTTGTATCAAATGCCACATATTTTAAAAATCTTTCAAGTACTTTTTCTTTCACTTTAAAGTCCCTCCATATATTCTAATTCGTTTCTTTAATCCACCCTATTGTAATTAAATGAATACGTTTTAATTATAATACTTTCTTTTAAATTTATCAAATAAAGTCTTTGTAATAAATTGTTAAATTTGTGTATAATTTCTTTATTTATAAAAAAATAAGGTGCCAAAATGACACCTTATGTAAATACTCTTATTTTCTTTATTCTATTTTTATCTAGACTCTCTATACAAAGTTTAACGCCATCGACTTCGATAACTTCATGTTCCTCTGGAAGTCTTTTTAAATGACCAATTATAAATCCACCAATAGAATCAAATTCTTCCGATTCTAAATTTGTTCCTATAAGTTCATTTACCTCTGATATTTTTTTACCACCATCTATTATATATTCATCTTCTTTTATCACTTCAATATCCGATTCATCTTCGTCGTATTCATCTTCTATTTCACCAACAATTTCTTCGACTAAGTCTTCTATTGTTATAAGTCCTGCAGTACCACCATATTCATCTACAACTATGGCCATTTGACTCTTATCTTTTTTCATTTCTTCAAGTAACTCTGTTATCTTTTTAAATTCGTAAGTGAAAAATGCTTCTCTGACATAATTTCTTATATCAAAATTAGCTATTTCATCTTCCTCTAAAAATATAATATCTTTTATATTAACTATTCCAATTATATCGTCTGCTGACTCTTCATATACAGGCATTCTACTAAATTGTTCTTCTTTGAATAAGCTTATTATCTCTTTATATCCATCGTCTGCATCTATACATACCATGTCAAGTCTTTGAACCATAGCTTCCTTAGCCTGCATATCTCCAAATTGAAATACATTATTTATTATTTGTCTCTCTTCTATTTCTAAAACGCCTTCTTCTTGACTCACATTAACCATAGTTCTTAATTCTTCTTCTGTTATGTATGGTTGCCCTGATTTAGACTTAATTCCAAATAATTTAAATATGATATTTGTAATTATGTTAAATACCCATACGACTGGCGTTAAAATTAATATGATCACCTTTATAGGTTTTGAAACTAATATAGCTATTTTTTCTGAGTTGTTAGCTGCTATTGTCTTTGGTGTTATCTCTCCAAAAATTAAAACTAATATAGTCATTAAAGCAGTTGCTACTGCAACACCTTGTGTCCCCAGTATACTTATAAATAATGATGTTGATATAGATGTTGCTGCTATATTAACAACATTGTTCCCTACTAATATTGAGCTTAAAAGTTTACCTGAATCTTCAGTTAATTTCCCAACTAATTTAGCTCCCTTTACTCCTTCTTCTTGCATATGTCTAACTCTAATTCTACTAAGGGACATCAAAGCTGTCTCTGATGCTGAGAAGAAACCTGATCCTATTAGTAAAATTACTAGCATCACTATTTGAATAATAGTATTACCACCGGTCGAATCCAATCTTTACCACACTCCTAAATTTATACTTTTTATTTATTACAATAATTATATCATAGTATTTTAAAATTTGGAAATTTCACCTGGAAAAACTTGCATAAAGGATAAGCTTATTTATTAATATAAATAACAACCTTCACTTATATATATTGTTCATTAAATTAAAAAATATCATATATCTTATATTTTTTATATATATCCATATAATATTTTTAAATACATATAACTTCTGACCAACTTAGAAAACTTGCTGATGTTGCAGATAAATATAAAAACTAAATAATAAGAAATTTATTAATTTATGTTGAAAATAGTAACAAATATTCTTTTTATGAATATATTAAAATTAAGAAAGGAAGTTAATATCCTTTCTTAATAAAAAAACTTAATAACTATGAATAATAATCAAATGGTTGTTAATAATTAAAATATGATCGGAAAATAAATAATTTTTATCCCCCCATTATCACCTATACCCCCCTTGTATAGGTGATTTTTTTACGCTTAATAAAATTATGATTACTAAAAATATATGGATAACCTATGAAGCTTGGTTATATCAATATTATATTTTTTGTTTTCTGTATATAAATCTTAAATTTGTAAATAATTATAGTATACGAAAAATATAATTTTATATCTCTCCCCTAATAAAAAGGTGCGATGGTTTTATAAAACCATCGCACCTTTTTTATTAATCAAACTTATATAAAACTTCTTCCTCAGTTCCAAATAAGTATATATATGCTTCTTTAACTTTCTTGCCTGTTAATGTACTCAACGCCCTACTGTATATTTCAAGCTGTTTAGTATATTTTTCTGTAATAGTACCTTTATTTTCTTCATTTACAAAGTCAGTTTTGTAATCTACTATAACAAGTTCATCATTTTCTTCAAAATAAGCATCTATTATACCTCTTACCATAAGTTTATCTTCATTTTCTATAATTTCTACTCTATCATCATTTTTGAATATATCACTCATGTTTATTTGTAAATAGAAAGCTTGTTCTCTTTTTAAATAATAAGAATTCAACATTCTCTTTCCTAAATTAGATTTAAAAAACTTTAATACTTTATATGGGTTTATAGTATCTGCCTGAGTTTGTGTTAATACTTTCTTTTTTACAGCTAAATTAATTTCTTCATTAATTTCATTTAAATTGCTTACTTTAGTTAAATCAACAATCTGCATGAATAAATGCATTATAGTACCTTTTTGAGCTCCAGTTAATTTGTTTTTACTTACATCTTCTTGTATAAATAATGGAGTTTTTATTTCAGTTTGCTTTTCAATTAATTCTTGAGCACTATAATCAATCTCTGCTTTATTTTCTAATCGTTTTATTTCAGTAACAGATATAGTTCCTGCCCTATTAACAGATTCCATAAATGGATATTTATAATCTAGCTTATATTTAATATCTTCATAGAATTCACTTTCATTTTCGCTCATATCTAAATTCGATAAAATTGTATCTATGCTTTCCTCTTCATCATTAAAAGTCTTTTCTATTAATATATCCGATCTTTCCCATATTCTAGTTTCCCAATTTGATTCATGGTTATTTAAGTAATTAGCGTCTAATTCAATTATACTGCGTAGTTCATCTAAATCTTTATGCTTTATAACTGCAGGCATTATCCAGTCTAAAAAATTCTTTCCTTTTAAAATTTGATATTCTGAAACAGGTCCCTCATTATCTAGATCTTCAGACCATTTTTTTATGCTGCTCTCTATATCTCTTACCGAACCTGTTATGATTAACTTCTCTTTAGGTCGTGTAAATGCAACATATAAAACTCTCATTTCTTCTGATAAGTTTTCCATGTTTATAGTTGTTTTTAATGCTTCTTTCGCTATACTAGGATATGATATTCTTCTCTCATAATCTACTAACTGAGGCCCAAACCCTAACCTATGGTGATATAGAATGTCTTTTCTAAAATCTTGAGTATTGAAATTTTTACCCATTCCTGCACATATAACTATAGGAAACTCTAGCCCTTTACTTTTATGTATACTCATGATTCTTACTACATTTGCATTTTCTCCTAATGTTTTAGCACTTCCCATATCAGAGTTCGATCTCTTTAATTTCTTTACAAAGTTTATAAAATTGAAAATCCCTTTAAAACTTGTTGATTCAAATTGCTTAGCTCTTTCAAATAATACCTTTAAATTAGCTTGTCTTTGTGTTCCCGCTGGTAGTGCGCCTACATATGCATAATAACCAGTTTCTATGTATATGTACCATAAAAATTCATCGGTACTCATATAAAGTGATTTATTTTTAAAATTATCTAATCTATCTAAGAAATATTTTATTTTTTTACCTAAATCTCCATCTTTACTACCTGCTATTTGTAAAGCTTCATAAAAACTTTTCTGTCTATCTTCTATTCTTATATCAATTAGCTCTTCTGGTGTAAACCCAAACATAGGTGACTTCAATACTGCAATTAAAGGAATATCTTGCATTGGATTATCAATTATTTGAAGTAATGCTAGTATTGTTTTTATCTCTATAGTATCAAAATATCCAATACCTGTATCTGCATATGTAGGTATATCCATATTCATTAGCTCTTCAACAAATACAGGTGCCCAACTAGATGTTGCTCTCAATAGTATTACTATATCTTTAAATTCTACATTTCTATATCCATCAATTTTTTTATCATAAACTTTTGTTACCTTCCCATCTTCATTGGGTTTCATTAAGTTTTTGATTATATTTCCTAACATTCTAGCTTCTAATTGTATGTTATCTATTTCTTCTTGTTCTTCCTCATTCTCCTCAGATTCATCTGATTCATTTTTAGCTTTAATATTTTTTTGTATTAAATGTATTTGGGCAGGTCCTCCCACTAACACATTTTCTTCTTCACACTCTTTAAAGCTTGCTCCTAAATTTAATCTTTCTTTTTCGCTATATTCGATTTCACCTATATTTTTACTCATTATATTTTCAAAAATATAGTTCGCACAATCTACAACTTCTTTCCTACTTCTAAAGTTCTTATATAACATTATCTTTCTATTTTTAGTACCTTCTTCTGTATCGTAAGTTGCATATTTTTCTAAAAATATTTCTGGTTTTGCTTGTCTAAATCTGTATATACTTTGTTTTACATCTCCAACCATAAATCGATTTGGATTTTCAATACTAGCGATAGTACTTAATAAAACTTCTTGAACCAAGTTACTATCTTGATATTCATCTATAAATATCTCTGAGAATTTTTCTACATATATCTTAGCTACATCTGATGGTATTATATTTCCATCTTCATCTTCATCTGTTAATATAGCTAATGCAAAATGCTCTATATCATTAAAATCTATAATTCCTTTTTCTCTTTTCTTTTCTTGATACTTTTCTTCAAACGATATTATAAGGTTTGAAATAGAAGTTACAACTGGATATAAATACTTTATTTCATGACAAATCTGTTCATTACTTTTATAAAAAGTTGATCCTATTATACTCTCTAATGATTTTTTATTTTTATCTCTTATAGATTTAGCATTTTCTCTTGCTTTTTTTATGTAGTCAGGCGTATCTTTTCCTAACCTTTTAACTCCTTTTGCGAAGTTTTCAAATTGCATATTGCTCATAAAGTAATATGTCTTATCCCAGCCTTCATTACAAGCACTTAATATATTTAATATTTGAGAATACTCTATATTTAATTTTTCTTTATAAGTTTCTAATTCGTCAATTCCATCTACGTATTCAATCGCACCTTTCATACTAGATGCTATTCCATCTATCTCTATTTTTACATTACTTAATATTGATTCTGACCATATTGAATTTGAAAAATCAAAATCATCATTTATATTAAATAATTCAGCTGAATCTTCTAACCATTTTTTAGGGTATGGTGATGCCATTGAGAAGTTATATATAGATAATATTATATCTTGTAAATCTTTATCTCCTCTTTTTTCTGCATAACTTTCCACTAAATTTAAAAATCCCTTATCTCTTGATTCATAGTATTGTTCAAAAATTTCTTCTATACATTCTTGCTTTAAAAGAGAACATTCTGTTTGATCTCCTATTCTAAAGTTAGGATCTATATTTATTTTATGAAAATTTGATTTTATTACATCTAAACAGAATGAATGTATAGTTGTAATGCTTGCTCTATTTAATAAAACTAATTGATTTTGTAAATGGCTATTTTCAGGATTTTTATCTAATGCCTTAGCTATGGCATCACCTATACGCTCTCTCATTTCTGAAGCAGCTGCATTTGTAAATGTAACTACTAATAATTTATCTATATCTACTGGCTTTTTAGTATCTGTTATTATCTGTATAATACGTTCAACTAGTACTGCTGTTTTCCCTGAACCTGCAGCAGCTGCTACTAGAAGATTACAATTTCTGCTATCTATTACAGCTTGTTGTTCGTCTGTCCACTTAGGAGAACTCATTATTCAACCTCTCCTCTCATTTTATTAATTATTTCATCTTGGCTTTTTTTGTTTATAATTCTATAACTATTGTCTTTAAATGTACTATCAAATAAACATATAGTTGCAAAACTGCAAAAATCACAAGATGTTGATTCTTTAGTCTTATATGGAGCTATTCCAATATGTCCTTCAAGCATATTTTTGCTTAACTCTTTGATTGTATGTTTTACATATTTTCTAAGTATTGAAAACTCTTCTTCATTTACACCTGATGTGTTTTTTGAAATAGTTCCATCTTTGTTTATAGAAGCTGGTATAACTAATGATGTTGCTTTTTCTCCTTCAGGTAATGTATTGTCCATTTTTCTAATTATATTGCTATCCTTTAATACAAGACCTTTCATTTTAAGCTTCTTTAATATTTCTTCTCGTATACTATCATCTTCTTTATCTTCATTCGATTTAATAATAGGATCGTCTATTTTAAAATAAAGTATAGCAGCAGGATTTATATCTCCATCATTGTATTTAGCACTTTCTAATATTGCATCTAGATAAACTAATAACTGTAGCTGTAATCCATGATATACATCCGTAAGACTCATATCTTTATTCCCAGATTTATAATCTACAATTCTTATATATTTTTCTTGCCCATCTTCAAACATGTCTACTCTATCTATTTGCCCTATTAAGTTTATCTCTTCTCCATTTTCTAAAACAATTTTAATAGGTGGGTATTTTCCCTTTACTCCAAACTCTACTTCATAGTCTGTAGGATCAAATGATCCTTTTTTAATTTGATTACTTATAATAGATATAGCTGATACAAGCATATTTCTTAATCTATATGCTAAGTACTTATATCTTGCTGAACTTTGTAAGATATATCCCGGTATCTTAGATATTAAATCATCAACTATTATAGTTACTTTTTCTACTATATACTCGTCTGTTATATCTCTCCAGTCTAAATTATCTTTAGATAACTGTTTTGAAAACTTATCTAATATATTGTGTACAAATGTCCCAAAATCAGGAGGAGTAAACTCAAATTCTTTTCTTTCTTTTGCTTTTAGTCCATATTGTATAAAATAAGCAAATGGACATTGAGCATATTTTTCTAGCCTAGAAACACTAAATGTTTTATTGTCATATAGTGCTCTTATTTTTTCACTTTCTATTTGCTTAACTTGATTTGTATAGTTTAAACCTTCTATTATATTTTTTGCTCTAATGTAATAGTCATCATTTTGTATGAAGTATTTGTATGCATCTAGCCACACAAAATCTATATATTTTTCTTCTTCAAATTCTTTTATAGCTTTTATAAGTTCATTAAATACAGGTGCCTTAGTAGTTATATCTTCTACTATTTCTTCACTTGAACAATGTTTTATATCACTTAAATAGCTTGTGTTTTTTATATTTGGAAATATCTTTTTAATCCTAGACACTATTATTGATGGTCTTAATGTTTTTCCTTCATGATCAGCAATTGGGTATGTAACTGTTAATGAGCATTTAGTTGATGTTAAAGCTCTGTACACTAAAAATTGTTCTTCAAATGTTTTAGTTTTACTATCAATATCAACCTCTACTCCATTATCCCCTAAATTTTTTCTATCACTATCATTTAATATTCCATTATCTTTTGATATTAGTGGAAAAATTCCATCTGTAGTTCCCATTAAATATAAATGTTTTGTATTTGGATTTTTCATCCTGTCTACACTACTTACTAGAACCTGATCTAGACTTGGGGGTACTGTTGCTAATTCATACTCATCAAAACCAATACTTATTACTTTTATAAATTTATCTAGGTTTATCGTATCCTCTCCCATAATCTCTACTATTTGGTCTAGTATATCAACAACAATCTCCCAAACCTGAGCATACTGATTAGCTAAATCTATTTCATTACTTTCTTTAAATTTATCAATCATTATTTGTATAGTGTTAGGTATATTTATATCTAATAAAAATTCATATATATATTTGCATATATCTTTTGCTTTATTTTTCCCTTTAAGTTTTTCTTGTAACTTAATTATAGGTTTTATTATTACATCTTTTATTTCATTAACTCTATTTATTATATCTATTTCATAGTCATTCTCATCTTCATTTAATTTATGATATACTCTATAATTCCACTTTTCTTCAAACCATCTCTTACCTTTTATTCCATTCGCTAAAACATAGTTTTCTATTAAACTAATATCTTCTATGCTTATTCCTAAAAGGCCGCTTTTTAAATACCTAAACATGGTTTCGTAATTATATCTTCTGTTTTGCATTTCTAATGCTGCTATTATTAAAACTATAATAGGATTACTTTTAGCTTCTTTTTTACTATCTATAAAATTAGGTATCTCATACTCATTGAATATAGATTGGACTAAAAAATCATATCTATTTAAATCTCTAGTTACTACAGTTATATCTCTATATCTTGCCTTTTTATCTCTAACTAAAAATACTATTTCTTTAGCTATTTGCTCCACTTCTGAATATAAGTTGCTAAACTCTTTTATAGCTATACTTTCTGTTTCTTCTTCATATATTTTATAAGGATATGAATAATAATTTCTTTCAAGGTGTTCTAATTCTTTGTTTCCTTCAAATCTTTTTATTTTACTTGCATTTAAACTTATTTCAGGCTTAATTCTAACTCCTGATTCTAAGCATAACTTTTTTAATTTTTCTTCTGTAAATTTAGTACGAGAAAAAACATCTGTCTTGTTATAAGTCTTAACTAAGTTGTTATCTAATGTTAAAGTTACATTTACTTCTGCGGCTTTATGTAATAAACTTTTTATTACTCTATATTGATTTGGAGTAAAACCTGTAAATTCATCAATGTAAATTATCGCATTGTCAAAGTAATTACAACTCTCTATCTTGTCCGCTAATGATGCTAATAAATCTTGTGAATCTATATAGTTTTCATGTAGTATGTTTTCATAATTGGCATATATCTTACTTATATCCTGAAGTTTTAGTTTAAGTGTTTCACTTTGCACTTCTCCAGCTATATTTTCTAAGGATTCATGAGAAATACTATATTGCTTAAACTCTGATATCATATCAGCTATAGTACCTATAAATCCAGGTTGAGAGGCTGCCTTTGAAAATATTTCAAGGTCTCCACTAACCCCTTCTAACGCTTTATAAATCATCATAGATCTACCACTAGCATTTATATTTATATCTGTTAATCCTCCAACCTGAGAAAATACTATATTACTTAATGTTTTAAAACTAAGTACTCTAGCTCTAAGGTATGGGTCTTTTTTTAAATAATTACTTAGTCTTTTTTCACTTTCAAATGTATATTGTTCTGGAACTAGTAGTATTATAGGAGATGTTCCATCATCAAGCACCTGCTTAGAAATTTCTTCTAAACAATATGTTGTTTTACCACTACCGCCTCTTCCAAATATAAATCTAAGGCTCATATATTTCTTCCTCCAATGTGCTATAGTTTACAGCTTCATTATTACATAATTTATTAAACTCACAAAACTTGCAATGTTTAATATTTTTTATATTTTTTTCTTCATCGTAATTTGTATTTAATATATTTCCTATATAGTTTTCTAATTGTTTTTTATTTATCTTATGTTTTTCATTGCTATATTTAATTGTTATAGGCTCATTATAATACTCTGGCTGATAATAACTTAATGTTATATTTTCATAATCTATGCCTAAATTATATATTTTACCAATAGTTTCACTTGCTAAAAATAAATAAACTAAAGTTTGAACTCTATTTTCTACATCTTTATATTCTATCTTTCTATTTTCTGATTTCCAATCCCAAATACTTATACTGTCCTTATCTACTACAACTAAATCAAATTTAGCCTGTATTTTAAAATTATTCAAACTATATCTAACCTCATACTCTGGAAGATATAGCTTATCATCTTTTATAGGTATCAATCTTTTAATTTTTTCTAACCATATATTGAATTCTTCATTATTTAAAAATTCTATTCCAGTTGGTATATTACTAAAATACCTCTCACATATTAAATGGAAATCTGAACCTAATTTAAGATTTTCATAGTAATCTCTGCTTCCTTCATCATCTTGTTTCCAATTTAATTTATCTACATATTTAAATTTGAATTTTAATGAGCAACTTCTATAAGTATTTATAGAGTTTTGACTAAACAAGAAATTCTCTAATTTTTTATTCAACAATATCACCTCTCTTCACTTTTATAAATCTACCTAAGCTATTAAAATAAAAAGATGGTTTTTGTTGTTGCTTTTTATTTGTTGTATTATCTTTATAACTATGTCCTGATAACATCAACATTTCTTTTGCTCTTGTTATCCCTACATACAATAATCTTATTTTTTCATTTATTATATCTATTTTATGCTTGTACATAAAATCCTTCGGGGCATCACCAGTTACTATTGACTCAACCTCAGACTTTGCTATAGCTACTGGATTTTTATATTTATCTTTTAAATACCATAGTTCTCCCTGGAATTTTTGTTTTATATCTGCTGGAAATTTAAACTCTGTTAAATCAAGCAAAAATACAACATCCCATTCCATACCTTTTGACTTATGGTATGTGCAAACAGTAATTCCTCCTGGCTTAGGTTCATATCCATTTATTTCATATATTATTTCGCTTATGTAATTAAATACTCTATTTCTATCATCTAAAAGTATTTTTGATATATCGTATAAACTTGTATTTGGATTATCAAGTATTAGGTATCTAACATAAAATGCTATATACTCTACCATAGCCTTTTCTTCATCTGATATTTCTATATTTTCACCAATTATCAATATTAGTTCATCTACTTTTATAGATTCATACTCTATTATATTTTTTAAACATTCTATCCCCTTTTTAAAGGTTAAATATATTTCATCTCTATTATCTATAACAATATCTTCTATAACTGTTTCTGTTTCATATATTATATCTTCACTTTCATATTTTTTTAATTTACATAAAAACTCATCTTTACCTATTTTATTATCAGAATTTATATACACCTTTTCTAAAACATTAATTAATTTTTCTGTACTATCACACTGAGATAAAAAATCAATTATATAACCTATGTTATTTATTATCTTCCTTTTATGTGATGAGTTTGGTCCTAGTTCATCAAACTCTAAGTTATGAGCTTCCAAAACTTGAGCTACTTCCCTCACTTGATTATTAAATGGAACTAATATGCCTATACTTTTATCTTGTGTATTAGCTTTTATATACTCTACAAACTTTACAGTTTGTACTATTTCTTTTTCCCATGTTTCATACCATTTTGCATTCAGTAAATATTTATCGGGTTTAGGATTTTCTTTATATCCCTTACCATCTGGCACTGTTTTTATTTCCATATCTTCTAGCGCACTTTTACACTCTTCTAAATAAAATTCTTTCGTAATTAATTTTACTAGTCTATTTGATAATTCAATAATATCTTTAGAACTTCTGTTAGACATATCCATTTTATAACAACTATCTGCTTCTTCCATAAACTGTTTAAAAAACATTGGATCTGATGATGAGAATGTTCCATTTATACTTTGGTTTACATCTCCAACACGAACTAAATTATTATTATCTTCAGATAATAGTTTTATTATTTTTCCTTGAAGTTCATTGGAATCCTGACATTCATCTTCAAATATATATGAATATCGCTTTTGAAACTTAATTTTTAAATCTTCATCACTGCTAAGTGCTTTATATGCTAATATCAAAATATCATCATAATCTAATAATCCATTATTTTTTAACTTTCTTTCATAGTCTTTGTATATAGGTAAAATACATTTTAATATTCCTTTGTGTCCATTTAAAATTATATTTTCTAGTTTTTCTGGTGAAATATCCTTGTATTTTAACTCACTTATAGAGTTTGTAACCAAATCAAAAAAACCTTGGTTCCATGACTCTAAACATCTATTTCTCCATTCTTCGTCTCTTTGTTCTTTAACAAAAAAATTAAAAGCTTTTTCTCCTCCGTTATTTTTGAAGTTATTTATACTCTCATTTAATATAATACTTTTCTTTAAGTCATCAACTATGCTAAATTCATCACTTAACATTACAATTTCGGGCTTTTCTTTTATTATTTTTACTGCCAAACTATGAATAGTCATTACTTCATATGAATTTTTATCATCTATATCCTTTTCATCTAATAATTTTGCTATTCTACCTTTAAAATTATTAACTGCACTATTCATATAAGTAAGTATTAGTATTTTCCCTGGTCTATGCTTGCCTTGACTTATTAATTTTGCAACTAAATTTGTAACTATAAAAGTTTTTCCAGCTCCTGGTACTGCTGGTACCGCCATAGTTCCACCTTCATAATTTATTATAGGCGTTTGATCTTCTCTATAATTTATTTTCATTAAAATCACCTTTATCTATTAACTTTAAAATCAATCCATACAAACTTCCTTCTTGTATGTACCCATTTACTGTATATTCACTTTTATATGCATATACTTTTTCAGTATTTAAAAGAAGATTATATATTGTATTTTTTAAATAATACTCTTTATAAAATTCTTCAACATCGTCAGTATATATATTTCCTTCAATAAAAGATTTTTTTAAAACATGTACATTACTTATTTCTTTTTCAGATTTCATACTCCACATGTTACTGCCTATATCCAACCAAATTTGTATATCACTTTTCATATTATGGGATATGTAAGTATATGGAGTAGTCAACACAACTAAGTCTTCATCTTTAAAATCTTCTAATTCTAGTAAAGTATAATAATCTTTTATGCTTGATTTTAGTGCTTCTATAAATATTTTTTCCTTTGACTTATTGTTATTTATTCCTAATAAAGCTATATTCTCTGTAAAATTTTCACTTTCTTGAATTATCTTTTTACAAATCTTCACATTTTCTTTTCCTTTTGGAAGTTCTAATAATTTATCAATATAAAACTTAATTAAAAACTCATAAATATTTACATCATCTAACTTCTTACTTCTTATGTAATTTATTATTTCATTATATTTATCAGACTCTAATTTTTTACTTAATATTTTTTTAGCTCTAATTTTATTCGTATTTAATAAAAGGCTTATAAAGCTAATATAATCTTCATTATTTAAAAGTTCTTCACATTCATAAAATATACATGAAGCTACCATTAGTGCATGTGCATAAGGATAATCAATTATTCTTTTATCTTGCTTTGTGCTATAAAATCCTATGTTATTTTTTAATAATGTATTTTTTATTTCATACTCCGTAATAGTATTGTTTATTGGTGAAATAATAGCTATATCCTTTGCTTTATACCCCTTGTTAATTAAGTCTACAGCTTTATTGCTGACCTCAATTAACATCTGACTATATAGTTGCATATTTTGATTTAATTCAATGTCTTTATTTAATTTAAATAATTCACTTATATTTACTTCACTTGTTTCACTATTTTTAATAAACTTGCATTTATTAAATAATTTATCTTTTATATATTTCATATCTACATTATTAAATGCAGCATAATCTTTCGTCTGATTTATATACATATATGATTCTTTTACACTATCTAACAATATATCTATAAAATCAACTTCACTTGCTGTACAGTTTTCCAAACTATCTACTATTAAATAATTCACTCTTCTTCTCAAGTTATTTACATATTCCTCATCTTTTAATAAAAATTCATTATACAAATAAATTGCTATTGAATTATCCATAGTTGAGTTTTTTAATAATAAATCTAGGTACTCATTTATTATTTCTTGCATTTGACTGTATGAAAATCTATCAATCTTACTTTGGTTATGTTTAGAGTAATAAATTCTATTACCTATATCATTTAAATCTATTAAACTTTGACATCCCTTATTTATATTAAAGCTAATACTACTTGCAATATTTCTGTTAGATGCAGTTATATCGTTAAAAAAGCCCTCTACAGTCCTTTTTTCTTTAACTATTTTATTTAAAATATAATCGCTCAAACTACTATTTATAATAGATGGTTTTACTTTATGATTAATTATATTATTATATTTTTGCTGTATAATTGGCCAAAACTTCACTACTTCTTTTATTAAAAATGAGTTGTATGCTGAAATATTTATTTCTTCACTTACCTTTAAGCTTATTAACTTGTTATATTTAAATTTAATTTTGTTGTTTGGTACTAATAATAAAATATTATTTGTTTTATATGACTCTTTATTTGCAAACTCTATATATTTATCCTTAATATCATTAATTTTTCTATCATTTAAAATATCATTTACTATAATATTCATAAACTATCCCTTCCTTTATAAAGTAATTATACCATATAAAAGAACATGCTTTCGGCTATAATCCTGTTATTAAAATTGTCCGTATAATGTAATAAGTGTGTAGTTATAACTACACACTTATTACATTATTTTTATCAATGCTATATCTTCATTATTAACTTCAAAGTCTTTTATAACAAAATTATTCATAACTATATTTTCAAACCTATACTTTGAACTATCAAAATCAATATACTGACAATCAAATATCATGTTCTCATTTAGATAATCTGTATTAATACGCTTTAATACAACTCTATACATAAAATTCCTCCAATTAAACAATTTAGTCTATATTATAATTATTTATTGGACTTACTATTTTTATTCACTTTTACCTATTTATTCAAGTATTTTTTTATTATACTATCAACGATGTACTTACTTGCAAGACCATCTCCATATGGATTTGAAGCTTTGGACATTTTTTCATAGCTTTTTTTGTCTATTAACAATTCCTTTGCCGTATCATATATATCTTTCGAATTTGTTCCTACTAATTTCAATGTACCCGCTTCTACTCCTTCAGGTCTTTCCGTTGTATCTCTAAGAACCAAAACTGGTCTTCCAAGAGACGGAGCTTCTTCTTGGATACCTCCACTATCAGTCATTATTAAATAAGACTTGCTCATAAAATTATGAAAATCTATAACGTTTAAAGGCTCTATTAAATGTATTCTCTCATTATTACCTAAAATATCCTCAGCAATAGTTTTAACTTTAGGGTTTAAATGTACAGGATATACTACTTGAACATCATTAAATTCGCTTACTATCTTATTTATGGCTTTAAATATATTTTCCATATTTTCGCCCAAGTTCTCTCTTCTGTGAGCAGTAAGTAGAATCATTCTATCACTTTTAATTTTATCTAATATTTTATTGTTATACCCTTTTTTGATAGTTGTTTTTAAAGCATCTATAGCCGTATTTCCAGTTACATAAATATCATCACTACACTTTCCTTCTTTTATTAAATTTTCCTTTGATGTATTGGTTGGAGTAAAATGCATATCTGCTATAATTCCTGTAACTTGTCTATTTATTTCTTCTGGATATGGAGAATATTTATTATAAGTTCTAAGTCCTGCCTCAACATGCCCAACATCACATTTATTATAAAATGCTGCTAAACTAGCAGACAATGTTGTTGTCGTATCTCCATGTACCAAAACTATATCTGGCTTTGATTCTCTTATTACCTCATCTATTCCTTCTAGTGCACTAACGGTTATAGATGTTAGCGTCTGATTGTTTTTCATTAAATTCAAATCAAAATCTGGAGTTATATTAAATATATCTAAAACTTGATCTAACATTTGTCTATGTTGAGCTGTTACACATACAACACTTTCAATTTCTTCTCTGCTCTCGAGTTCTTTTACTAAAGGCGCCATTTTTATAGCCTCTGGCCTCGTGCCAAAAACGGTCATAACCTTAATCTTATTCAAAGCTATCATCTCCTTAAATTTATTATTCGAATCTTAACTAAGTATAGTTATATCCAAATATAGATACCTTTAAATATATTTTCCCTTTTTCCTATATTTTATTTTAATACCATACCGTACAATCGTAATCTTTATTTATTTTTCATAACAAAAAGTGGTTAGTATTAAGTTACAATGCATAAGTCATTTTAAAGCATCTTTTCTTATTATTTAATCCATCTCGTACAAGCATAATCTTTTTATATTTTGCACAACAAAAAGTGGTTGATACTTAGTTTGTAGCGCAGCGGTCATTCAAAGCATTTTCTCAGCTTTATGACCCAAGCACAAACTAAATATCAACCACCACTTAAATCCACGTAAAATAAAAAAGATTACGCG
>NZ_JBOGBV010000054.1:0-8768 GCF_051656405.1 Paraclostridium sp. | reverse complement strand
AAGGTTTTGCTAGTAATATAACTACTGCAATAAAAACAAATACTTGAATTACAATACTCATCTTCATAATCTCCTCCTAAATTTTCTATATACTCATTTTATGTGTTTTAGTATAAAGTGGAGGTTAAGATAATTATTGATGTATTAAGATTGTATAAAGATTAAAAAAACAACCAAAATTGACTTAAACGAAAAAAAGGTTACCTAATTTCTTAGATAACCTTTTTAAATGCTATTTATTATTTTACATACACGTTAGATACATATCCGCACTGTCCATTAAACTTTATTTTATGCCAGTCAAACTTAGTGTCTAAAACTTCAACTTTTTCTCCCTTTGATAAGTATCCTATTGTGTTAAACATACTACCTCTTCCGTTTCTTACACAAACTCCATCAGATAAAGCTATAGCTACATTTTTATTAACTTTAAGTCCTTTTTCATCTTTAAAGCCTAAATTTGAAATAACTCCGTCAACTATACCATTAGCTACTTTTTCTTGATATTCATTAGTTGCTAGCTTATTGCCTTCATCTTCATTAGATATAAAGCCACACTCTACAAGTACTGCTGGAGCTTCATTATCTCTTAAAACTTGTAAGTTTCCTTTTTTAACACCTCTATTAAGTCCGTCAGTACTACTTAATAAGCTTCTTTGAACAACATCTGCAAACTCTTTATTTTCATCATTATAATAAAAAGTTTCTATGCCCTTTGTAGTTGTATCTTCTGCTGCATTTTGATGTATAGATACAAACATATCAACATCTGATAAGTTTGACTTATTTGTTCTTTCTCTTAAAGATACATATTCATCACTTTTTCTGCTAGTTATAACATCTATTCCATGTTTTTCTAGCTTTGTTTCAACTTTATTAGCTATTTGAAGATTTAAATTATCTTCGATTCTATTATTATAAGCAGATCCATTATCATTTCCACCATGGCCTGCATCTATGAACACCTTATAATTATTTGCGTGAGAAACTGTCATTGTCGACATAAATGCTGTTGATAAAACTACAGCTACTACACTCTTTCTTATTGTCGCAATTGTCGTAATTTTCAAAATATTCCTCCTTTTTAACTTTTGTGTAATTTTTACTACACAAACTATTATACATAATTTTTCATTTTTTTCAACACCCTTATTTTTTTTGACATTTTCTGAGTATTGTTCTCAAGTTTTATTAAATTAATAAAGTAAAATAAGAAAGGTGTATTCAAGTTTCCTTGAATACACCTTTCTTATTTTACTTATTAATCGCACTTGCACCCAGATCCTTCAGAATCATCATCACAATCATCCCAAGGTATTAGTACTGGTGGTTTATCTTTTCTTTTTAAACAATTCACAGTTTTTTCAAATGATTTTTCTAGCTCATCAGCTAATACAGTTATATCATTTTGTTTACCTTGAGCATCTTTTATATCCTTAATAGCTGCATTTTGTGCTGGAACAGCTTTTTCTAATTCATCCATTATAGATTTTAAATCGCAAGCTGCTTGTGCTAATGCAGCTTCTATTTCACCCAGATTATTTGCTAAGTTCCCAACATTATCATTAATTGCAACTAGTGCTGACTTCACTTCTTTTTGATTTTCTTTAGCATTTTTTAAATCATTTCCTAATTCTTCATTTCTTACTTTTATACTATCTATAATATTTTCTGTTCTCTCTATATCTTTTTTGCAATTTTCTCCACCACAACCATGGTCCTTGCATTTGTAATAACATACATTTTCCCATTTATTTGCATTTTCACATTCATTCCAACCATTTTGTTTATAGCTCATCTTTAAAATCCCCCTTACAAATTTTTAAGCTTTTAGCCTGTAATCCATATTATGCCTAACACATGATTTTGTTTACTTTTTATATTTAAAATATGATGTATTTGTATAACTAAGTTTCATATGTTCTCCACAAATTTTGTTAATCATAATTTCTTTAATCATAAAAAGGAATGTAAATATATTTACATTCCTAAAAATATTATATAACTAGCAATCGCAATCGCAACCCCAGTCTGGTTTTTCTTCATCACAATCATCCAAAGGTATTAATATTGGATTTCCATCTTTTTCTTTTAAACATTCTACTGTATCATCAAAAGCATTTTCTAAATTGTCGATTAAATCTTTTAAATCTTTTTGTTTGTCTTGTGCATCTTTTATATCTTCTAATGCTGCATTTTGAGCTGGTATAGCCTTATCTAAATCTTTAATTATGCAATTTAAACTCTTTACAGCATTAATTAAAGCATCTTCTATATGTCCTATATCTTTAACTAAATTAGCTACATTATCATCTATATTATCTAAAGCTGATTTAACAACTTTTTGATTTTGCTTAGCATCTTTTAAGTCTTTACCTAACAAATTATTTTTAGCTCTTATATCATCTATAAGACATTTTGTTTTAGCTATATCTTTATTGCAATTTTTAGAACATCCATTTTTACATTTATAGTAGCATACGTTGTCCCATTTATTACTTTCACAGCTATTCCACATATTCTTTTTACAACTCATAGATAAATACACACCCTTTTATTTAGTCTACAGATTTTTTACCTGTAATGTATAATATGCCTAAATAATATATTTGTTAACATTTTCTTCTATTTTAAAACAAAAAAAATAGAAGCTATCTAAGCTTCTATTTCACTATATATATCTATATTTAAAATCTGATTAATTATGTACATACATCCCTTAAAACCAATATAAGGTGTATCAATACATTTATCAACTAAATCTAAACTCGTGTTGCTTATTTGTAAATCTTTTTTAGATTTATGTCTCATATCAATACTAACCCTATCACCTAAAAGTATCAGTAGTTCTTTATCGTTTAAATATTTTGTTGTTTCTAGATATGCCTTCTCATTTACAATGTTTGCATCATCGCAAGTTTTATAAATAATTTCTTTCCTATCAACATTAAATCCTAGTTCTTTTAGCATTTCACTAATTCCTAAAACAGTGTCAAAATCCCCAAATATAGCACAGTCTTTACTTCCTTTATAAAAATAAAATTTCTTTTTAACTTGAAGCAATCTCTTTTTTACTTGGTTCATTTCATCATTGTATTTTTCTTCATCTAATTCATATCCATCTATTTTCTTTATCGATTCTATAAATTTTATAGCATTTTTAAATCCGTATAAATTTATATAAATATATGGAATTCCATACTCTTCTTCCATATATTTAGCAGCTTTTAATGCTTCTTTTCTAGCCACTATATTCAATGATGCCTTAGATGCATTTTCTATTTGTTCAATACTCGAGTTAACTGTAAACATAGTATTTACTTCTTTATTAAATAGCTCTTTCATTATCCTTTGTAACTCTTTTATATCTGCTAAATAATTGTACTTATCAACACTAAATCCCATTATGTTGTACTTTTTCATATCTTTTTCATTATGTTTTACTATTTTTTTAGCTAAAAATTCTAATGCAAATTCTCGTCCTATGTTATAATCATAATTTAAATTACTCATATTTATAGGTAATAACTTACAACTTGCAACCCCCTTTAAATCTTTACACAAATCTAATATATTTTCACCAATTATATATGGCTGAGAAGATTCTACAATAAAAATATACTTAGGTTTAATATTATTATCTAAATTTATAATAGCATTTTTTAATTTTTCAAATATATTGCAAACATTTTCATCTTCATCAATATGTATAGAATATATCTTACATTTATTCTCATTACATATTTTATTTATATTTTCTACAACGTAATGAGTCTTTATATGTGTTCCAAACTCAATAACACATATATCACTTATACAAGATAAGGTCCATATCATTCCTATTTTATCATCAGGTATTTTTAAATATTTAAATTCTTCATCCATAATATAATTCCTCCAATGGTGCCAACATCAAATTTTTATACAATCATTAAAATACAGATTGTATAAATAAGTTAAAAGCTATTTTTAGCTTACATATTGGAATTCCATTTTGGAAAAGATTTATTTTAAATAATTTATATACTATTTAGATTTTTAATTTTACTATATAATTTTATTAAATCATTTAAATATTCACAATTTCAAAAGCAATAATTGGATTGTCCCATATATAAGCTTTTACATTTAATATTACTTATTTAAACGTTTATTTTTGTTTATACCCATTTTTTTTTATTTAAATCATATTTTTTTATTTTTTTAAATTAATTTTTAAAGCTTTCTAAATAAGCACATAATTTTTTAAATTCATCTATATCTTTTATATTCTGAAGTTCAGCAATTCCAATCATATAGCGGCTATATATATGATATAAAAACTGAACTTTATGCATTTCACATCTTTCAAATCCATCCTTAAAGGAGTATGAATATGGTATAAAATCATCTACGTTATTTTCAAAGTATTTAATCTTAGCAAAGCAAAGTTTATGTATTTGAAATATCATAGCAAGAGCAGAATGTTTTTCCACAAATTTTTGTGAAAAGTACTCAACAGGCTGATACTTTCCTTTTGGGTGTATATACTCCCAATTACAATTAGAGTTTAAATGTAATCTATATTCTTGTATAACCTTTTTCTTTTGTTCTTCTAATCTGCAATCCATTGAATTTAAATTCACAATAATCCCCCCTTTTCTTCTATTATATCAAGTTGATTTGTATTTATGAATGATAGTCTCTTAGTATAGTTTTTTTCTATTAAAGTACTTATATAAATCATTAAATACTATTATCTATTTTTACAATAAAATGAGAAATTTGTAATGTTTTGAACGTAAAAAGGTAGTGATTAAAAATTCTAATCACTACCTTTTATTTTACACCTACTAAAATCTATTTAAAACTTTCTTCTACTGCAACTGCAATTGCAACTGTAGCTCCAACCATAGGGTTATTTCCCATACCTATCAGTCCCATCATTTCAACATGAGCTGGTACAGATGAAGATCCTGCAAACTGTGCATCAGAATGCATTCTTCCCATAGTATCAGTCATACCATAAGATGCTGGTCCAGCACCCATATTATCAGGATGAAGAGTTCTTCCTGTTCCTCCTCCTGAAGCTACTGAAAAATATTTTTTCCCCTCTTGGTAACATTCCTTTTTATAAGTTCCTGCTACTGGATGTTGGAATCTTGTTGGATTAGTTGAGTTTCCAGTTATAGATACATCCACTCCCTCATGGTGCATAATTGCAACTCCTTCTCTAACATCATCACATCCATAACATTTTACTTTACTTCTATCACCCTTTGAAAAAGCCTTCTCTTTTACTACTTTTAATTCACCTGTATAATAATCAAACTCAGTTTGTACATATGTAAATCCATTTATTCTCGATATTATATATGCTGCATCTTTTCCAAGTCCATTTAATATAACTCTTAAATCTTCTTTTCTAACTTTATTAGCTTTTTCAGCTATTTTTATAGCACCTTCAGCTGCTGCAAAAGACTCATGTCCTGCTAAAAATGCAAAACATTTAGTTTCATCCCTTAAAAGCATTCCACCTAGGTTTCCATGTCCTAGCCCAACTTTTCTATCATCTGCAACAGAACCTGGGATACAAAATACTTGTAAGCCTTCTCCTATAGCTTCTGCCGCTTCTGCTGCTTTTTTGCACTCTTTTTTTATAGCTATAGCTGCTCCTACTGTATATGCCCAGCATGCATTTTCAAAAGCTATGTTTTGAGTATCTTTAACTATTTGATAAGGATCAAATCCTTTTGATTTACAAAGCTCTCTACATTCTTCTATAGAATTAATCCCGTATTTTTCTAATACAGGAGTTATTTGATTTATTCTTCTTTCATAACTTTCAAATAAAGCCATTATAGTTCACCTTCCTTATTATTTATTCATGTCTTGGGTCAACAAATTTAGCGCCTTCATCAAATCTACCATAGTTAGACTTAGCTTTTTCTAGAGCTTCATTTGCTTCAATTCCCTTAGCCACCATTTCCATCATTTTTCCTAGGTGAACATATTCATATCCTATTATTTCGTTATCTTCATCTAATGCTAATTTAGTAATATATCCTTCTGCCATTTCTAAATATCTAGGTCCTTTTTCAAGACTTCCATACATAGTTCCAACTTGACTTCTAAGTCCTTTTCCAAGGTCTTCAAGTCCAGCTCCTACAGGTAATCCACCTTCTGAAAATGCAGTTTGGCTTCTACCATATACTATTTGTAAAAACAGTTCTCTCATAGCAGTATTTATAGCATCACATACTAAGTCTGTATTTAATGCTTCTAATATAGTTTTGCCTGGAAGAATTTCAGACGCCATTGCTGCTGAATGTGTCATACCTGAACATCCTATTGTTTCAACTAAAGCTTCTTGAATTATACCTTCTTTAACATTTAATGTTAGTTTACATGCGCCTTGTTGAGGAGCACACCATCCTACACCATGTGTTAATCCTGATATATCTGTAATTTGAGTTGCTTTTACCCATTTACCCTCTTCTGGTATTGGAGCTGGTCCATGATTTGGTCCTTTGTTTATTTTACACATATTTGTGATTTCTGTTGTGTAAATCATAAGAAATCTCCTTCCTCGGTGTAATTTTTCTCTTTCTATAAATCATCCACATCTTGTATAGGTCTAATAGCTTCTCCTTTAGGACAGCCTGTATAGTGTCCATCAGGATCTGACTTGCTAGTACTTTCACTTAATATAGAGTTTACAACAGAGTTAATTCTTTTTTCTTTGTTTTGTAAGCTTTCACTTTTAACATTTTTTTTGATATTATTTTCCTTCATATTAAATCACCTCATACTTAGGATTTCCATCTAAACTAAATATTAAAAGGAAAATTTTTGAAAATTTATTATGCATTTATTATATGACTACGTTAAAATTAAATCAATATTAGACTTATAATACCTAATATTCTTATTTTTCTCACTTTTTTTATTTAATCTTTTATACAAATCAAAAGCAACACTATATTTGAAATAGTGTTGCTCTTAATTAATACATTTTATTTATTAGCATTCGCAATTATCATTGTGACTACATTTATTTACATGATTACAATCGTGATTGCACTCATGGTTACACTCGTGATTACATCCATGATTTTCATTTAAACATGGTTTATATCCATAGTCAGCCATATTGCATCCAAAGTCGTCTTTGTAACAGTCTTTATAGCATTTTACACTTGCTTCCATGCAGTTTTTAGCCTCATTCATTAAAGATTCGCCTTGTTTAGCTAGTCTTCTGTATTCTTCCCATAAGCAATTTGCTCTTGCACATTCTTCTAGTGCTTGTTGTTTTAAACAATCAGCTCTTTGTTCTGCTTGTTTAGCTTGTTGAGCAACTCTACTAGCTTTATTTATCATACAGTTAGCTTGTTCACATTTTTCATGAGCTAATTGTTGGTACTTACTACACTCACTACAGTCATTTAAACATTCCTCATTGCAACCTGGATTACATTTATTAAACTTATTTTTGTAGTTACATGTCATAAATTTATTCACCCTTTTTATGTTATTAAATGCGATATATAAATATCAACATCTTAATAATATATATGCATGTTTTCTACAAAATGTTATACAAATAATCATTTTTTTATATTTATTTTTATAAAACTAGCTAATCTTCCATTGCATTTCCTTTGCTAGGATAAATATTTTCTCCCTCTTTTATATTTTTATTATTTGAAGATTTTATTATTTTATCTTTTTCTCCTACACCTTCAGTTATTACTGCAAATTCACTATTTGTTTCACCAGTTTTAACTTCTTGTTTATATACAATTCCATCTATTACCTTATATACAAATCTCTTTTCATCCTGTTGCAATAATGAAGTATATGGAACTTTTATAGGATTATTAAGTACTTCTATAGTAGTTTGAACATGAAATCCATTTTTAATATTTTTTAAATCTTGATTTTCTAAAAAATTAACCTTTATATCATAGTAAGATAAACTTTGTTTTGAATCCTTCTTAGATGCAATTTTATCAACTGAAGGTCTCTCTCCTATAAAAGTAACTTTACCTTTTACCTTTTCTTTAGTCGAATTTACCATTACTTGTACTTCTTGATTTAAATTTATCTTTGATAAATCCTGTTCACTAGCTTGTCCTTTTACATAAAGATCTTCAGAATCTAAAGTCATAATTGGAGTAGGCTCATTTTCGTTGCTATTTTGATGGCTTATATACACCTTACCTGAAAAAGGAGCTTCTACTGAATAACTAGATTTATCTTCAATTATTTTTATCTTATCATTTAATTTAGTTATTTCTTCCTCAATGCTTTTCTTTAAAGTTTCATCTTGAATAACTTTTAGTTCCTCTTCTTTTGTTGTTACTTGTTCTTTTAAACTATCGATTTCTGGAGAAACATTTTCATTTTTATAAGTAAATAATACCTGACCTTGATCAACCTTTTGTCCATCTTCTAATGCTATGTTTTCTATTTCTCCTTTACTAGGTTCTGCAAAAAAATCTTTTGACTTCCCTGGCATAACCTTTCCATCTATAATAATTTTTTCTTTTTCTGGAACAGTGTATATTTCAGGAACTTGAGCTTTTTCATTTGCATTGCTCATACTGTTTTTTATTTTAATTCCCAAAAAAACCGCCATAAAAATAGCTATTACTACCACGCCACCTATAATAGCTTTCTTTTTATTTAGATTTATGCTTTTTTTCAAAGAAATCCCCCCAAAGTATATTTTGTCTTTTATATGTTTATTATATAGTAGTTTGGTATAATTTGTCATTCAAATTGTT
>NZ_JBOGBV010000053.1:0-92763 GCF_051656405.1 Paraclostridium sp. | reverse complement strand
TAGGGCCAAATGGAGCTGGTAAAAGTACTACAATGAAGATGATATTGAATTTAATTAATAAAGATGGAGGAAAAGTTTATATTGATGGATATGATATAGACAAAAAATTTAAAGAGGCTATAAAAAATGTAGCAGCTATAATAGAAAGTCCGGCAATGTATCTTGAATTAACGGCATATGAAAATTTAAAAATCGTAAAAAATTTTAGTGATACGTATTCTTGTAGTTATGAAATTGATGAAGTATTAGAAATAGTAGGACTTAAAGATAGAGGAAATGAAAAAGCTAAAAATTACTCTTTAGGTATGAAACAAAGGCTAGGTATTGCTATGGCACTTATAAAAAATCCTAAAATAATACTATTAGATGAACCTACAAATGGATTAGACCCAAAAGGTGTTATAGAAATGAGACAATTAATAAAAGAATTGGTAACTAAGCACAAAAAAACTATTATTATATCTTCACATATTCTACATGAAATAGAAATGATTTGTAATAAAGTTATAATTATAAAAAATGGGAAGCAGATTCTAGAATCAGACATAGAAAGCATAACTACTAAAAAAGATTTATTTTTTATAAAAACTACAAGCATAGGAGAAGCATCAAGGATTTTAAGTGATAAAAACTATGCAAAGGTAGAAAAGATAGAAAAAAATGGAATAATTGTTCAAGCTAATGAAGCTAGCATAGCCTTAGTAATAAAAGAACTTGTAAATAATAATATACCAATATATGAAGTATCAGTAAGCAATAGTTCTTTAGAAGACATATTTATAGAAGTGACAGGAGGTAATTAATTATGAATAGTATAATAAAAAATGAATTTATAACTAATAAAAAAAGCGCTTTGATATTGGCAAATATTTTAATACTAGCATCTACAGCACTAGCGTATTTTGCAACTACTAAAATATCAGGGACTGAAGTTTTAAGTGAATCACAAATAATGTCAATGTTTGTTCAATCAACATTAAAGATAATACCTCCGTTTATTATAATTTTAATTTCTAAAGTAATAACTGAAGAATTTTCTAATGGAGGAATGAAAATATATCTTATAAATCCTATAAGTAGGACGGAAGTTTTAATAGGCAAGTTAGTATTTATATGGATAAATGTGTTGATTACTATAGTAACTCAAATCATAATAAGTATTATAGCAACTTCAATATTGACTCAAATCCCAGATCTAGGATTAATTAGCGATGTAATTTATAAATATTCAGTTACGTTAATACCTATAGTAGGGTTGATTTCAATTTTATTTATACCAGGACTTTTAATAAAAAGTTCAAGACATACAATATCATTTGGTATTTTCATAATAATTGGATTTGATATACTATGTTCATATTTTACAAAATTGAATCCATACAGCATAACTTATATATTAAAAAATATAGCAGATATAAATAATAATATTGTTAATAATATTATAATAAGTTTAGTTTATTTGTTAGTAGGAATGGTAGTTTCAAGCTACATTTTTAAAAATAAGGAAATAAGATAATTTAAATATAAACATATAAGTCTAGTAATATTAAAGGAGAATTATAATGCATAATATTTTAGTCGTAGATGATGAAAAAGAAATAGTAGAGTTAATAGAACTTTACTTTAGAAGTTCTGATTATAAAATATTTAAGGCCTATGATGGAATCGAGGCTATTAATATTATAGATAAGAATGATATTAATTTAGCTATTGTTGATATAATGATGCCGAATTTAAATGGATATTCATTAATTCAAAATATAAGAAGCAAGTTAAATATACCAATAATAGTTATTTCAGCAAAAGTTGAAGGATACGATAAAATATTAGCTTTAGATATGGGAGCAGACGATTATGTTACAAAGCCATTTGATCCTTTAGAATTAGTTGCTAGAGTTAATGCACAAATAAGAAGGGTGTATGGATATTCAAATTTACCTGAAATTGAAGAAAAATTAATACAAGTTGGAGATTTAAAGTTAGATTTAGAAGCTTTCAAGTTAACAAAAAATAATAAAGAAATATCGCTTACATCAACAGAATTAAAAATAGTTGAATTATTTATGAAAAATCCAAACAAAGTTTTTACAAAAAAAAACTTATTTGAATCTGTGTGGGATGAAGTTTATATAGCAGAAGATAATGCTATAATGGTTCAAATAAGTAAAATAAGAGATAAAATTGAAGATACTAGTAAAGAACCAAAATATATAAAGACTATAAGAGGAATAGGATATAAATTTGAAAGTAAATAAATATTTATAAATTAGGAGGAAAACTATGAAATATTATATGAAATCTAAACTTTTTAAATTGAAGGAAGACTTTTGGATAAAAAATGATAAAGAAGAAGATGCATTTTTTGTAGACAATAAATTAATGTCTGTAGGGCTACAATTTAAAATGATGAAAGATGATAAAACTTTATATGATGTAAAACAAAAACTAGCATTATTACCTAAGTATGAAGTTATAGAAAATTCAGAAGTAGTAGCGACTTTAAATAAAAAATTAACTTTTATGAAAGATAAAATGACTATAAATTGTAAATATGGACAGATAATGGTAAATGGAAATTTATTTGATAGAAAATATAAGATGTATAAGGAAGACAAGGAAATAGCTGATATAAAAAAAGATTTATTTAAACTTACAGATGGATATACAATAGATATAAATTTTGAAGATGAAGCTTTTATATTAACATTAATAGTAATAATAGATGATATACTAGATAAACATTAAACATATTAACTAAAAAAATGTAATCAAAATTGAAAACATTGGTAAAATACTCTATATATAACAATTTATATATAGAGTATTTTTATAATAATAATTAAAAAACATGAAAGGAAAATTATTTTGAGAAAAGGTAAAAGTTTATATAGTATATTTGTAGTAAATTCTATTTTAGCTACATTAATATTTATAATTGGGATAGTACTATTTCTTTATTTAACGTTAATTGAAATCAGAGATGTAGTAAATAGTAAAAATTTAGAAGTAACAAAAAGGGAAATAAACTATTTATTTAAAGAAAATTATCAAGATATAGATATTAAAAAAGTATTAAATGAAGATGGATGGATAGAAGAAGTAAAAAATGGTAAAGTAGTAAATGTAACAGGTGTAAAAAAAGATAAAAAAGAATTTTACTCAGTTGAAGATTTTATAAATGAAAAAAATACAAACTATAAGTATGAAGCAAGAGCATATAAACAAGGTGATAAATTATATATTGTAAAGATACCAGATTATAGCTATAAGCTTTTGCATGAAATGTATGGAACTAAAAAAGCCAAAACTTACATATATTTTAGTCTAGTACTAACAATAGCTATAGTATTTTTAATGTTTGTTTTGCTATCTATACTGTCTATAAAAAAGATATCTAGGCCACTTAAAATTTTAGAAAATGAAATAAAAAAAATGAGTGAAGGTTATTCAAACGTAGGTGTTAAGTTTAATTCATATAGAGAATTTAATAAAATAAAAGAATCATTTAATACCACTGTTGATAAACTAGAAAAATCTGAAATCGAAAAACGTATTGCTGAGGACAGTAAAAAGAGAATTATAAGAGATATTTCTCATGACTTAAAAACGCCAATAACTTCAATATTAGGATATTCAAAGGCAATATCACAAGGAGTTGTAACAAATGAAGAGGAAAAAAAGATATATTTAGATTATATATACAATAAAGCTAAAAGAATTAATTATTTAGTTGATGAATTATTTGTTTTTTCAAAGCTGGATAGTCCAGGTTATAAGTTAAATTTAGAAAAACATGATATAAGCGAATTTGTAAGAGAATTAGTAGCTTTGTATTATATAGATATAGAAGAAAATGGATTTTTACTTAATGTGAATATACCAGAAGAAAGTATATACTCTATTATTGATACTAAGGCATTAGAGAGAGCCTTAGGAAATATAATTATAAATGCAATAAAATATAATGAAGTTGGAACAACTATTACTGTTGATTTAATAAAGAGTGACAAGTATATAGATATAATTATAGCTGATAACGGATGTGGTATTTCAGATGAAGTTATAGAAAATATATTTGATGAATTTGTAAGAGCTGATAAAGCGCGTAAAACAGACGGAGGAAGTGGGTTAGGACTAGCAATAACTAAAAAAATTATAAAACTTCATAATGGAAAATTAAAATTGTATAGTGAAAAAAATATAGGAACAAAGTTCTCTATAAGGTTAGCTAAAATATAAAAAGATCTTGGGATGGACCCAAGATCTGCTATTTTTTAGCTATATATTACTATATAATATAATTAAATCAGTATTAAAAAGGAGTATTGATTTCTTGTGAGGTTTTGAAAAATATAGGGAATGAGAATACACTATATTTTGCGGCTACACATGACGTAGAACTTACATATATGTTTGATGATAATTATAGAACAAGAAATTTCTTGGATACTGGTAAATGGAAATAGCAAGCACCTTATTAAAAAATAAGGTGCTTTGTTTTTTATACAATAGATTAAATTTATATAAAAATTAAATTATATATTAGAATTGGGACGTTGTATTCCATAGTATGTAGAAAATAATATTTAGGGGGACTTTTATGCACTCAAAGAGGGTAGTATCTTTAGTTATTACATTAGGGTTATTAGCGGGGTCACTGACTTCAGTAAATGCATTAAATAATGAAAAACAAAATATAAACAGTTCACATAGAAGCGCTAATGATAATATAAGTGGACCGGTAGATATATCTATAGCTAATGAAGAGAAAATAATAGAAATGTTAAAAAAGGAAGGTAAAATAGACAAAAATGCAAGCTTTGAAGAATCAAATAGGGCTTTTAGAACCTATATGAATGAATTAGCAAAAAATAATAAAAGCCAAAATATAACTAAACAAGAAAATGAATTTAAATCAAAAGAAAAAAAGAATATAAAAAAACATAGCCAAAATCAGTATCAGGTAAAGACTAGTAATGAAGTTACAGAGGTAAATGTTTTGACTGTTTTGGTTGAATTCAATGATTATAAACATAATGAGATAAAGCCAGGGGAATCAAATATGTATTATGAAAACTATGGAAGAGATCATTTTCAAGATATGTTGTTTGGTGAAAATGGATATAAAGGGCCTAATGGAGAAAATTTAGTGTCAATGAAGCAATATTACGAGCAACAATCAGGGGGGACTTTAAAAATAAATGGAAAAGTAACTGATTGGTATACTGTACCAGGAAGTGCAGCATCGTATGGAGAACAGGAAGGTTCTAATAATGATATAAATGCAAGACAATTAATAAAAGATGGATTGACAGAATTAGGCAAAGATAAAAATATAAATTTAAGTGATTTTGATAAAATAGATAGATATGATTTAGACGGAGATGGTAACTATAATGAACCAGATGGAATGATTGATTATTTGATGTTTATACATGCAGGTATGGGTCAAGAAGCTGGAGGAGGAAGTCTTGGAAGTGATGCCATATGGTCTCATAGATGGAATTTAGGAGGGATTTATCAAATAGAAGGAACGCAAAGTGAAAATAGTTCAACAGGGAAATTTCTAGCGTATGACTATACTATAAATCCAGAAGATGGAGCAGGCGGGGTGTTTTCTCATGAGTTTGGGCATGACTTAGGTATGCCAGATGAGTATGACACTCAGTATTCAAGTAGTTATAGTGAACCTATATCAAATTGGTCTTTAATGTCATCTGGAAGTTGGGCAGGAAAAGTACCAGGAACGGAGCCTACAGGGATAAGCCCATATAGCAAACAACTTATGCAAATTAAATACGGTGGAAATTGGCAAAAATCAACAGAGATAGATTATAAAGATTTAACACCAAAAGGTATGACATTGGATTTGAAGCAAGCAAGTGAAACGGGGCAAACAGTAAAAGTAAATTTACCTGATTTAGAAACAGAAATAGTTAAGCCATTTAGTGGTGAAAATGTGTATTGGGGTGGAAAAGGAAAAGGTGGAGAGTCATTGAAAAACTCCATGACAGCAGAAATTAATTTAAATAATACTAATAACCCACAGTTAAAATTTAAAACTTTATATGATATAGAAAAAGGGTGGGATTTTGCAAGCATACAGGTTAGAGAAAAGGGCAGTCAAGATTGGAACTATATCCAAGGTAACATAACTACTAAAGACCATGATCCAGGAGCGGAGGTAGTTATTCCAAATGGAATAACAGGAAAATCTGATGGATGGGTAGATGCTATATTTGATTTAAGCGATTATAAGGGGAAAGATGTAGAGATAAAATTTGAATATCAGACAGATAAATATACTTTTGGAAGTGGATTTTATGTAGATGATATAAGCATATTTGATGATAATAATGAATTATTCTTTGATAATGCAGAAGAAGGATCTAAATTTGAACTGAATGGATTTAATATTGATAAAGGTAAGGTTTATTCTAAAAACTATTATTTAATAGAATGGAGAAACCATGATGGAGTAGATGAGGGGTTAGCTGGAATAAACTCATTTGGCCAAATGTATGAATATGACCCGGGTATGGTTGTATGGTATGTAAATGAGTATTATAGTGAAAACTGGACTGGAGTACACCCAGGAGGTGGATATTTATCAGTTGTAGATGCAGATCAAACAAATATACCTTGGCATTTTTATGACAAAGAAACTGAATCATTAATAGCTAGTAATAAATATCAAATGCATGATGCAGCATTTAGTTCTAAAAAAGGGAGTAAATTTTCTATAGATGCAGGAGAATCATATGGAAGAGTAGCTATAGACAAATATTCATCTGCAAATCCTAAGTTTAGCGATAAAAAAGATTTTACTAATCAAGCAGCTCCAGAATTAGGTGTTAAGGTTCCAGAGTTAGGAATGGAGATAAAAATATTACATCAAGCAAAAGATAATAGTAGTGCTACAATTAATATAAGTAAAAAATAAAATAAATAACCCTTATATGAAATATTTAATATAAGGGTTATTTATTTTTATAGATAAAAATTTAAAATATAGGTAAACTAATAAAATAAAATAAGCCTAATGTTGGAGTAATATCATCAATCTGTGATGAAGACTTTACAATATTTAGTGACGAGTTAAATCATGCAAGTATAATAGATGGATGTAGATTATCAAAAGCTCAAGTTGTAGTTTATAAACACAATGATATGATAGATTTATCAAATAAAGTTAAGTTAAAAAATAGTAAGTATGGGGTTATAGTTACAGATAGTGTTTTTAGCATGGATGGAGATATAGCTAATTTAAAAGAAATTGTAAATATAGCAAAAGATAATAAATTAATGACTATAGTAGATGATGCCCATGCTACAGGCGTTATAGGAGAAAAAGGAAAAGGAAGTTGTGAATATTTTAATATTAAAGATATAGATATTATTATAGGCACATTAAGTAAAGCCATTGGGAGTGAGGGAGGATTTGTATGTGCAAATAGTGAAATAACAAATTTTTTGAGAAATAAAGCAAGAAGCTTTATTTTTTCAACAGCATTATCACCTTCCGTTGTATCTGCATCTATAAAAAGCATAGAAATAATTGAAAAAAATCCTGAGCTGATAAAGAAACTTAATGAAAATGTTAAATATTTCTGCGAAAAATTAGGGGAGATAGGATTTGAAGTGAAAAGCAATACCCCAATAGTTCCTATAATTATAGGAAATGAAGATATTGCTAATGAATTTAGCAAAAAATTATTAGAAGAAGGTATATTTATACCAGCTATAAGATATCCCACAGTTAAAAAAGGAGAATCTAGACTTAGAGCAACACTTATGGCAACGCATAGCTTTGATGATATAGAATTTGCTATAGAAAAAATAAAAAAAGTAAATAATTTTATAAAAAGTAATGCTACGAAATAAATTTTGTAGCATTACTTTTTATAAAATTGTTGCGTGCGCAACTGAGATGCATTATAATAATTTAAAAATAAGTAAATAAGTATATGGAGGATTAAAATGAAAAAATATGAACCTCTTGGAGATTTAATATATTTTATATCAAAAGAACTAAAATCAAGAATGGATGAGTCTTTAAAAGACAGAAATTTAGGGCAAGGGCAATTATTAACTCTAATGACTTTATTTAAACTAAAAAATTATGATGAAATCACTCAAGAAGATTTAGCTAAGGTTATGGGGATAAATAAAGCTAATACCAGTAGAAATTTAGCTAAATTAAAAGAAAGTGGATTTATAGTTATAAATCAAAGTAAAGAAGATCAAAGGAAAAAAAATATTGCGCTTACAAATAAAGCTTTTGAAGAATTTTTATATTTAGAAAAAATTATGAGAGAAATTCACAATGAAATGATATCTGGATTAGATTCATTTTCTTTAGATTGCACTCTGTCTACACTGGTAAAGATGAAAGAAAACTTATGCAACAAATAGGACTTAAACATTAGGAGGCATATATGAAGATTAATATATTATATTTTTCAGGAACAGGAAATACACAATATGTAGCAAATTATTTAGGTGAAAAACTAAAAAATGAAAAACATGTAGTTAAAATTAATAGTATTGATGAAAATACTACAGTTGATGAAGATGTGGATTTACTTATAATTGGAGGTCCAAATTATGCATCAAATGTACCTGAAAAACTTTTAAAATGGGTAGTTGAAAATGTACCTAAAAACAAATCTAATGCAATCGTTTACTGTACATCAGCAGGAATAGTTAATGCTCATGGGGTAGACTCATTAGAAAATAAATTGAAAAAAAAGGGATATAACATTGTTAGTAAAGAAACTTTTGTAATGCCTAGAAATTTTTATTTTGGCAAATATCCTCAAAACACATATGATGAGATTCATCAAATTTTAAGTCAAACAAATGAACAGTTAGATGAGTTATTAAAAAATATCAAGTTCAATAATTATAAAAATGAAAATAAAGAAATCGCTAGTATATTAAAAATAGATTTTTTTGCTAAGTTATTTAACTTTATAGCAAAATTTATAGGCAAAAGTCTTTCAGTAGATGATAGTTGTATAAAATGCGGTAAATGCATAAAAAATTGTCCTAAAGCAAATATAAGCTATGATAAAAACAAAAACGTTAAGTTTGGAAATGATTGTATGGCTTGTATGAGGTGTATACACAACTGTCCTAAACACTCAATAAGTTATAATAATAAAAAGTATGATCAATATAACTTAAATCAATATATAAAAATTAAATAAAATCTATGTAGTAAGATAAAAAAGGAAGTAGTTTAAATAAATTTATTTAAACTACTTCCTTTTTGCATTTAAATTTTTCTGCTATTTTCATTATTATCTTGTTTAATTTCCCATTCTATAACAAAAGTCATAAGCACTCTAAGTAAAAATACAGCGCCTAAAATAACAAGTTCATCCAGTGTTTTTACTAATACTGTTTTTAAAATTTCAGCTGCCAATTTAAATTCAAGACCTGTGGCCATAGCTGTAGCAAATTGATGTTTTACGCTAACATCTATTTTAAATAAAACTTTTCTAATATAGTAATAAAAAGCTGTAAATGCTCCTATAGATATAACTACAACGCCCATAAACTCAAAAATGCTTACTAAAATAGGAATGTATTTAGTCATAAACTCTTCTAGCATAAAAATCCTCCTAAATTGAAGAAAAAATCGTTATAAATAGTATTAGTTAGATTAAGATAATTATTATAAATATTTATTAAAGAAGCCTTTTCTATCAAGTAAAAGAATAAAAGCTATCCCTATTATTAATATAAGGGTAGATGCAAGACCAGCTTCAGGCCCAAAAACTCCACCAGATATAAGGCTGTTTCCATTTAAGTTAAAATCAAATAAGCTTCCAACAGAAACATTTAATCCACTAACTTCAAATCCAAATAAATTGCCTTGAGCAAAATTCCACGCACTATGCATACCACAAGCACCCCAAAGGTCGTTTGTTTTTATTACATATAGACCAAATAAATACCCAACTAGTATTATATTTAAAATGGCTACTATATTAACATTTGGGTTAAATAGATGAAGTAGGCCGAAAAGAACAGATGAAATAAATAAACCAATGTTTACATTGTAGCGTGCACTTAAAATATTCATAAGCCACCCTCTAGTTAAAATTTCCTCTGTTCCACCTTGAACTATCCAGCCTATTAAAACAATAAAGATGTTTAATAAAGCAAATTTACCTACAGGCTGAGAAGGAGCTTGTTCTAAATATACAAATCCGAATAAATATAGAACAAGTACGACTAAACTCATTAAAATCAGTCCTATTAAAAATCCTATCGAATACTTTCTAAACCAATTGTGTTTAGAAAAACCAATTGAGCTAATACTTCTTTTTTCTATTTTTGAAACCCTAAAAAATACTAGTAAAGATATACCAATAAAGCTTAGTAATGATGCTATTAGCATTAAAAAATCAGGGTTAGATGAAAATAAAGGCATACTACTTATTAACGAAATTAATGGAATAACAACTATAGACCCTAAAATTGAACCTATATTTAGAAATAATAAAGCTAAAATTATTGCCCAAATAAAATTTGGTAGTTTTTTAGAAGTTTTAGCTTTGTCTACTAAAGTTTCATTTCTTATAAACATAAAAAACACCTCCTAAATAGCTATACAATAATACTATCATAAATGACTGAATAACGCTTTCTTATATTGCGGATTTTAAAATTAGAAAAAAAGAATAATTGAAAAAATACTGGAAATAATAACTAAAAGAAAAAATTAAAGGAGTGTATAAATATGTTATTGAAACAAATCTCATTAGTATTAGTTATTATAGGAGCTTTAAATTGGGGTTCTATAGGTCTATTTGAACTTGATCTTGTAGGATACTTATTTGGAGGAACATACTCGATGATAAGTAGAAGTATATTTACATTAGTAGGGGTAGCTGGATTATACTCTTTATATACTTTAGCTACATTAAAAGATGATAAAAATAGATAGAATTTATAATAAATAAAATTCACACTAGAAGGTGTGAATTTTTTATTTTGTTAGAAAACTTAAAATATTTGTTGAATGATATTGACTCTATACCTACTATAGACTTTATAATGTGTTTTAGGAAAAATAATAGGAGGGAAATTATGGTTAGTGAATTTTTAAGATATGCAGTCCCATCATCATTGGCAATGTTTATATCGTCATTATATACCGTTATCGATGGAATCTTTGTTGGCCAAGGTGTTGGAGACTCTGCATTAGCAGCTGTAAATATAGTTCTTCCATTTACTGTAGTTTTATTTGGTATTGCAAGTATGCTAGCAGTTGGAGGAGGAGCTTTAGTATCTAAGAATGTAGGTGCTGAAGACATAGATAAAGCAGTTGATATATTTAGACAAGTATTTAAGCTATTATTAATTATAAGTATAGTAACAAGTATAGTTTGTATCGTGTTTACAGGTCCAATTGTAAGGATGTTAGGAGCAACGGATAATTTAGAACCTTTAGCCGTTGAGTACCTTAAATATTATGCTATTTTTTGCACGCCTAACTTAGTTGGTATAGTATTAAATAGTTTTGTAAGAAATGATAATAGACCAAAACTTGCGATGGTTTCAACTATTGCAGGAGCTATAACGAATGTAATATTAGATTATGTATTTATATTTCCTTTGGGCATGGGAATCAAGGGAGCTGCAATAGCTACAGGGTTAGGACAAATAGTTACAGTAGCTATACTTCTTCCACATTTCTTAAATAAAAGAGGGTATTTAAGCTTTGGAAATACATCTTTAAATAAAGATACAATGAAAGAAGTTTTAAACATTGGGTTCCCATCATTTTTCGGACAAGCAAGTTTTTCAATCATTGTATTCTTACACAATATAGCACTATCAAACTTTATGGGAGAAATAGGTATATCGACATATAGCATAATAAACTATATAACTACAAATATTTATATGGTTTTACTAGGATTAACATTTGGAGCACAACCTCTTATAAGTTATAATTTTGGAAGAAGAGACTCTAAAAAAATGTTAAAATTCTATGAGATAAATTGCAAGTGTTCATTAGTTGTTAGTATAACTGCTGCATTGATATGCTATGTATTTGGAAGAAGCATTGTTGGTATATTTACAACTGATCCAAACATAGCAAAACTTGGGTATCATGGTATAAAGATAGCATGTTTAGCGTATATAATAGGAAGTATAAACTTAAACACATTAGTTTATTTTCAAGCTATTGAAATACCTAAATTTTCAAACTTAATTTGCGTATTTAGATCAATTATATTTTTACCTATCTGTTTAATTGTATTACCAAAGTTATTTGGTTTAAATGGAATATGGTTAAGTGTATTAGTTTCAGAATCTATAACATTTATAGTTATGTATATAATGGCTAATGTAAGAAAATATACTGCTAAAGTAATAAATGAATCAGAGCAAAGTCAAAATATAATTTTAGGCGATGCATCTAATATATAAATAAAAAACTGGACTCTATTTAAAGGGTTCAGTTTTTATTTTTTTAAAAGGGGTAAAACGATTATATGATTAAAATTATATGGAGGATTAAATTAAATTGATAGATATAAAAAATTTTAGAAAAGCTACATTTGAAAATTTAAAAAAAATTGATGTAGGAAATAAAATTGAATTGCTTACTTTTAAAAAGGACAGAAAAGTAACGATTGAAAAAATTGATCAAAATATATTTAATGTTATTCAAGACGGATTTGAGTATAAACAATTTTATAATTTAGATGGCAAAAAATTAGAAAAAGGTTTAAAACAAATTCAAAGAGCTGAATTTCCGAAAAGTAATAAGTTTTTTTTGAAAATAATAAAATAGAAATATTTTAATTAATAAATTTAAAGGGAATGGAAGTATGAATAGTAAAATTATAATAAATGAAAATAATTATTTGAATAAGTTTTTTTAAACGAACAAATCCTATGAAAAAGATATAAAACAAAATATATTTACAAAACTAGAAGATATAATTGTTTTAAAACCATATAAAATTAAAACTGTTAATCATTTAAAAAGAAATAATAATGTCATATATGAATACAAAATAGTGGTAAAAAATAATAAGTTTAGAGTTGCGTACACTAAACATGAGGACATAATAGAAGTATTTTTTATATCAACTAAAATAATTAAAAATGAATTTGTAAAGTTGTTAGAAAATACAAAATTAATAGATTAGATGGATTTAGTGTAACATTATGCTAAAATATAGCAGAGGTGATTGAATGGGAAAATATTTATCTATTGGTCAAATGGCTAAACTAAATAATATATCGGTTCAGACTCTTAGACATTATGAAAAAGTTGAATTGTTAAAACCTTCATACATAAATGAAATTACAGGATATAGGTATTATTCTATGAAAGATTTTAGTACTATAGATTTAATAAAACAATGTAAAGCTATGGGGATGCCACTAGAAGAAATAAAGGAAGTAACACATAACTACACATCTTTAGAATCGATTTTTAATATACTTGGAAATCAAAAACAAATAATTTATGAAAAGATAAAAGAATTAGATAATATCAAAAATAAGATTGAGTCTCTTGAAAATAAGATACAAATTTCACTAGATAAAGGGCTTAACACTGTATTTATTAAATACAATGAAGAAAGAATTTTTAAAACATATCATTGCAAAGATAGATATACTGATGAATTTGAAATTATTTTGAGAAAAGTATTATTAGAAGTAGAAAAAGATTATGAAAATGTAAATGCTGAAATTGCGTTTACAACTTCGTATAGTGATATGAAATTAAATCAGAGTGTAGTTTATAAAAATGTAATGATAAACTTAGGTGAGAATAAAAATTTTATAGATGAAAAAATAATAAAAATACCTAAAGGAAAATACTTAACTATGTACTTTGATGATGCATATAAAGATTCAGGCAAATACTACGATGTAATTATGAAATATATAAAAGATAATAATATTGAAACTATAGGTGATTTTCACGAAATATATATAATGACGAGAGTTGGGATGGATGGAAAAGAAAAGTCACTTGGACAAATCGAAATATTAATGAAATAAAAAAGCTGGTATCTATTAGATTACCAGCTTTTTTATGCTTACATAAAATAATAATTTATAAAAAGATGCGAATAACCTATAAAATTTAGTTAAATATATATAAAATTAAATTTTATGAAAAAAAGTGTTTCAAAATACCCATGGGGGGTATATAATGTTATTATAAACTATTAAATTTAAGGATGGTGAAAACCAATGAGTATAAATACAAACAAAAGTACTTATAAAATAACTGGGATGACATGAGCGGCTTGTGCAAAAGCTGTTGAGAAAGCAGTTAAAAAATTAGATGGGGTAGAAAATCAAAATGTAAACATAGCAACAGAAAAACTGGATATAGAGTATGATCCTAATAAAGTTAAATTTGAGGATCTAAAAGTTGCTATAGAAAAAGCTGGTTATGGTATAAAAGAAGAGGTGAAAAATGCAGAACTGTTTGAAAAAATTGATATAAAAATAGAAGGAATGACATGTCAATCTTGTGCAAAAGCAGTTGAAAGAGGTATAAAAAAACTAGATGGTATTAAATCTGTAAATGTAAATATAGCGACAGAAAAAGCAACAATAGCGTATGATGGATCAAAAGTAAAGTTATCACAAATTAAGGGTGCAATAGAAAAAGCAGGCTATAAAGTTGTAGATGAAGCTAAGCAAATTGATATAAAAATAGAAGGAATGACATGTCAATCTTGTGCAAAAGCAGTTGAAAGAGGTATAAAAAAACTAGATGGTATTAAATCTGTAAATGTAAATATAGCAACAGATAAAGCAACAATACAGTATGATGGATCGAAAGTAAAGTTATCACAAATTAAGGGTGCAATAGAAAAAGCAGGTTATAAAGTTGTAGAAAAAATTAAAGACAATAATATAGATGAAGATAAAATAAGAAAAGAAAAAGAAATAAAGGTTCTTAAAAATAAGCTTATAGTATCAATGATATTTGCAATTCCATTATTATATATAGCTATGGGACCGATGATGCCTAAACCATTTGGCCCATTACCTATACCAGAGTTTATAAACCCTATGCATAATTCACTAAACTATGCATTAGTTCAATTATTATTAGTAATACCTATAATCGGAGCAGGATACAAGTTTTATATAAATGGAACTAAAGCATTAATAACTAAAAGTCCAAACATGGATTCTTTAGTTGCAATAGGTACAGCTTCAGCTCTTATATACAGTATGTATACGACTATACAAATTGCTACAGGAAAAATTGGGCATGTAGGTGGACATGATCATCAATTATATTACGAAAGTGCTGGTATAATAATAGCACTAATATTACTTGGGAAATATCTGGAAACTAGATCTAAAGGAAAAACGTCTGAAGCTATAAAAACTCTTATGGGATTACAGCCAAAGACTGCTATAATAATAAAAAATTCACAGGAGTTAGAAATACCAATTGATGAAGTTGAAGAAGATGACATTATAGTAGTAAAACCAGGAAGTAAGATACCTGTAGATGGTATAGTAATTGAAGGACATACTTTAGTAGATGAATCTATGCTTACAGGAGAAAGTATGCCTGTTGAGAAGAAAGTTGGAGATAAGATAACTGGAGCTAGTATAAATAAAAATGGTAATATAAAATTTAAAGCAGAAAAAGTAGGAAGTGATACTGCTCTTGCTCAAATTATAAAATTAGTTGAAGATGCACAAGGAAGTAAAGCTCCAATAGCAAAATTGGCTGATACTGTTTCAGGGTATTTTGTTCCAACAGTTCTAGCAATAGCTGCAATAAGTGCTCTACTTTGGTTCTTTGTAGGCGGAAAAGATTTAGTATTTTCTTTAACTATTTTTATATCTATTTTAGTTATAGCTTGCCCATGTGCATTAGGACTTGCAACACCAACAGCTATAATGGTTGGAACAGGTAAAGGTGCAGAAAATGGTATATTAATAAAAGGTGGAGTAGCGCTAGAGTCTGCACATAAAATAAATACTATAATATTTGATAAAACAGGAACTATAACAGAAGGAAAGCCTGTTGTAACAGATATTTTAACTACTAATATAGTTAGTGGAAATGAACTTCTTCAATTTGCAGCAAGTGCAGAAAAAGGTTCAGAACATCCACTTGGAGAGGCTATAGTAAAAAAAGGTGAGGAAGAAAAATTAGAAGTTTTAAATGTAACTAACTTTAACTCTATAACAGGGCATGGTATAGAAGTTATAATAGATGAAAAACAAATATTATTAGGAAATAAGAAACTTATGGATGATAAAAATATAAGTACTAGCGAATTGGAAGTATCTTCAGATAAGTTGGCTAGTGAAGGTAAAACTCCTATGTATATTTCTATCGATAATCAATTAGCAGGTATAATAGCTGTTGCTGATATAGTCAAAGAAAATAGCAAAAAAGCAGTAGAAAGATTGCATGAAATGGGAATTCAAGTTGCTATGGTTACTGGAGATAATAAAAAGACAGCAAATGCAATAGCAAATGAAGTTGGTATAGATATTGTTTTAGCTGAAGTATTACCAGAAGATAAGGCAAATGAAGTTAAAAAACTTCAAGAAAAAGGTAATTTTGTAGCTATGGTAGGTGATGGCATTAATGATGCGCCTGCACTAGCTAAAGCTGACATCGGAATTGCAATAGGAAGTGGGACTGATGTTGCTATTGAATCTGCAAATATTGTTTTAATGAAAAGTGACCTTATGGATGTTCCGACAGCTATCAAATTAAGTAAAGAAACAATTAAAAATATTAAGCAAAATTTATTCTGGGCATTTGGGTACAACACTATAGGTATACCTGTAGCAGCAGGAATATTATATTTATTTGGAGGACCGTTACTAAATCCTATGATAGCAGCAGCAGCCATGAGTTTAAGTTCAGTATCTGTAGTTAGTAATGCATTAAGATTAAAAAACTTTAAAGCATATAAATAATAAAAAAAGAATAGCCAAATTAGGCTATTCTTTTTATGCTTAAGTAAATTAAAATTTAATTATGAAAAATTTAGGGTAATAAGTATATATGTATATGATAATCATTGTACCCATACAATCAAAATAATAATTGTATGGGTACAATAATTATTGTATGTTTGAATACGTTTCTTTATAATAAAAGCATAAGAAATTGATTGTGGAGGGATATAATATGCATGAGGATACAAGAAAAACAGTGCTTAAGGGTCTTATGATAGCTTTAGTTTGTATTGCTACTATGGCCATACAAATACCAATACCTGGAACTGATGGATACATTAATATTGGAGATAGCGTGATTTTCATTTCATCAATATTGTTTGGACCTATAACAGGTATGATAGCGGGCGGAATAGGTTCTGCTTTTGCGGACATATTAAGTGGATATGCTCATTGGGCAATATTTACTCTTATAATAAAAGGATTAGAAGGATATTTAGTTGGAATTATAATGAAAAATCATAATACAATTATAAAAAGTGTACTTTCAACAGGAATAGGAACTTTAACAATGGTAATAGGATATTTTATAGCTGGAATAGTATTAAAAGGTAGTGCTATAATTTCCGCAGCTTCTATACCTGCTAACTTAATACAAGGAATAGTAAGTATGGTAATAGCTATTCCGCTTTCATATTCTCTAAGCAAAGTGAAATATGTTAAAATGTTTAAAGCTCATTCTTAGAATAAAAAATATACAAATTAAATAAAAAAGCAAGTGAATAAATGTTAATATTCACTTGCTTTTTTTTACACTTAATGAAATTATAATTACTGAAAAAAGTGTTTAAAATTTAACATAATTGATTTTCTCTATATTTACAAATTAGTACATAGATATTTGCAATTTTACATATTTATACAATTTTCATACAATAGATGTTGGGTTAAGAAGCTTATTCATAATATAAAGGGAGGAAAAAATTATGGAAAATATAGACGATAATAGTCTGAATCAAAAAAGGGGAAGTGCTATAGCATTACTTCCTATAGGTGTATTTTTAATATTATTTTTAGGTAGCGGGATTTTAACTGGAGACTTTTATAAAATGCCAGCATTAACAGCATTTGTAATTGCAGCTGTAGTGGCATTTATAATCAATCCTAAAGAATCTTTAGATAATAAAATGGACGTTTTTTTAAAGAATGCAGGTGATAGCAATATTCTGATAATGATTGTTATATTTTTATTAGCAGGAGCTTTTGGTAGTGTAGCTAAAGCAATGGGAGGTGTGGATTCTACAGTAAATCTAAGCTTAGCAATTTTACCACCAAGTTTATTAGTGCCAGGTTTATTTTTAATGGTATGTTTTATATCTACATCAATGGGAACATCTGTTGGGACTGTATCGGCACTAACACCTATTGCTATAGGAGTATCGCAAAAAACTGGAATACAATTAGAGTTATTAGTAGCAATAATAGTTGGGGGATCTATGGTTGGAGATAGTTTATCAATGATATCTGATACAACTATAGCAGCGGCAAGTACACAAGGTTGTCAGATGAAAGATAAGGTGAAAATGAACTTCTTTGTTATACTTCCAGCAGCACTACTAAGCTTTATAATAATAGCTGTAATGACAGCAGGGACAGCAGCTTCAGCAGAAGCTGGACATTATGAAGTAATAAAAGTTGTACCATATGTTGCAGTGTTAGTTGGAGCTCTAGCTGGAGCGAATGTTTTTGTACTTCTTGCAGGAGGAGTTGTATTTGCAGGAGCTATAGGTATTTTTACAGGAACATTAGATATGTGGCAATTTATAGATGCTGTATCTAAAGGTATGGCTGGAATGCAAGAGTTATGTATATTAGTAGTAATAGTAGGTGGGGTAATAGGGCTAATAAAACACAATGGGGGTATAGATTTTATACTTAATTTTGTAACAAGTAAGATAAAAAGCCCAACTGGAGCTAAATTTGGAATAGCTTTAATTGCTAGTATAATAGATTTATGTACAGCAAACAACACTATAACTATAATAACAGCAGGACCATTAGCTAAGGATATTGGGAAAAAGTATGGTCTTGATCCAAGAAAACTTGCAAGTATATTAGATTTATTTTCATCATGTTGGCAAGGTATGATTCCTTACGGAGCTCAAATATTAACGGCTGTAGGAATTGCTGGAGTTTCATCTATAGGAGTTATTAAATTTTTATATTATCCAATACTTCTATTAATATTTGCAAGTATCTCTTTAGTAGTAGAGTTTCCTAAATTAAGCTTTAAAAAAGAAGCTAACAAAGAAAGTAGAGCTAGTTAAAATTAAAAAAATAAAAAAGGACTTATTTAAGTCCTTTTTTGTTTTTTACTAAAAATTGTCTTAAATACCTTATTTAATGTAATTGTTTTTATCTATATATGAATAGCAAGAAATAGAAAATAACAATTTTACATATTTATACAATTTTCATACAATAGACCTGGGACTAATATCTAATATTTATACAATTTCAAGGGGGATTAAAATGAAAATTGCAAAACGATTAATATCGCTAGGACTAATCAGTACGATGTTGTTTACTGTAGGATGTTCATCTAAAGGTTCTGAAAGCAAAGATTCAGGGAAAACAAACAGTGCTTCAAGTGGTAAATCTATAACTTTAGTAGCAGGAGGAAATCCACAAACAACAAATCCATTGTATGCTAACGATAGAGCATCAATGACGCTTATGAATGCTATTTATTCACCATTATATGTTATTGAAGGTGAGAAGAAAACGTTCTATTTAGCTGAAAAAGTTGATGTATCAGATGATTATTTAACTTATAAGGTTAAATTAAGAGATAATTTAAAGTGGCATGATGGAAAGCCTATAACTACAGACGATATTATATATACATATGATGCTATTATGGATAAAAATCAAAATTCAATAAGAAGAGCAGATTTTTTAGTAAATGGAGAACCTGTTGAATTCAAAAAAATAGATGATCAAAACTTTGAAGTTAAATTACCATCAGTTTTAATGTCATTTGAAGATACATTAAGTTCTTTAAGACCTATACCAAAGCATATATTTGAAGGAGAAAAAGATATAGCTAAGAGTGAAAAAAATAATTCACCAATAGGTTCTGGACCATATAAAATAAAAGAAGTAAAATCTGGAGAAAGCATCTTACTAGATAAGAATAAAGATTATTTCTTGGGAGATCCAAATTTAGATACTGTAGCATATAGAATAATTTCAGATAGAAATTCAGCTGCTATGGCGCTTCAAAATGGAGAAGTTCAAGCAAACTATGTTAAACCAGACCAAGTTGAAACTGTATCAAAAAATAAAAATTTAGATGTGAAAATGTTTGATGAGGGAATGGTAGACAATTTAGTTTTATGTGAAGAAAATAAAGATTTAGCTAAAAAAGAAGTGAGACAAGCTATAGCTTATGCAATAAATAAAGATCAAATAATGACATCAGCTTACGGATCAGACAAATACGCTAAAAAAGCTTATTCATTATTTGCACCAAATACATTATATTATACAGATGATGTTGAAAAATATGATTATAACAAAGATAAAGCTAAAGAATTATTAAAATCTGCAGGAGCTGAAAACTTAAAATTAAGATTGGGATATACTAATGGGGATAAAACTTTAGAATCAATAGCACTAGTAATACAAAATAACTTAAAAGAAATAGGAATAACAGTTGATTTAGTTCCTTTAGAAAGAAGTGCATTCTTAGGACAATTATTTACAGAGGATTTATCTACTAGAACATTTGATATGGCTATAAATGGGTATGTTATGGGGAATGAACCAGCAGGATATGCATCTATATTTACAAATGAAGAGTCAAATAATGTACAAGGTTATTCAAATGAAGAAGTAAATAAACTATTTAAAGAAGCATCTATAGAGACAGATAGTGCAAAAAGAGAAGAACTATATAAAAAAATTCAACAAAAAATAGTTGAAGATGTTTCATTATATCCGATAGCATACCCTAAATCTATGGTTGCTATAGATAAACAATACACAGGAGTAGATGAAGCTAAATTAGTTCCAATATATATGTTCCAAGATTTATCTAAATTAAATAAGAAGTAGTGAAAATGATATATAAATTTTAGAGCTGTTTCATAATAGAAACAGCTCTTTTCAAGTAAGCTTAGATTGGGGTGACAGTATGAAAGAAAAAATTATAAAAAGACTTTTAAATATGATACCGATGTTATTTTTTATAACTATAATATCATTTATATTAATGCATTTAGCACCAGGTGACCCACTACAGGCATATATATCGCCAGATATGAATGTAGAAGATATAGAAAGGATTAGAGAAAGTTTAGGACTTAATGACCCAATAATAGTTCAATATTTTAAATGGCTATTTAATACTATACAAGGTAATTTAGGATACTCAATGGTTAATAGTAAGCCTGTATTAGATCTTATATTAGAAAGATTAGGGCCAACTATTTTACTTTCTGGAAGTGCATTAATAATATCTATTATGATATCAATACCAGTAGGACTTATATCAGGTTATAAGAAAAATTCAATAATAGATAAGGTGTTAAATGTAGTTTCATATGTTGGAATTTCTATACCTAGTTTTTGGTTTGCTATGATGCTAATATATGTTTTTTCAATAAAATTAAATATATTTCCTAGTGTAGGTATGAGAACTATTGGAGTAGATACAACTTTAGATTTAATAAATCATTTAATTTTACCCGTTACAGTTTTAAGTTTTTATAATTTATCAGTGTATATAAGATACATTCGTTCAAGTACTATAGAACAATTAAAACAAGATTATGTCACTACTCAATATGCATATGGAGCTAGCACGAAAGATATACTTTTTAAACATGTACTAAAAAATACTTTATTGCCTGTGATAACTATATTTGGAATGTCACTTCCTAGTATTTTTACAGGGGCCTTTATAACAGAAACTATCTTTGGATGGCCAGGAATGGGACAATTAGGAGTAAATGCAATTTTTGGATATGACTACCCAGTAGTTATGGGAATAACGTTATTTTCATCTGCAATGCTTATAATCGGGAACTTGATAGCCGACATACTATATGCAATGGTAGATCCTAGAATTAAATCATAAGAGAGGGTAGTAAAATGAATGATAGAGTAATTAAAAACTTAAAGATAAATTTAAAACAAAATAAGCTAGCAATACTAGCCATTGCAATTATTGTGATTTTTACAATCGCTTCAGTTTTTGCATTTTTATCACCTTATGACCCTAACCAGATAGATCCGATTAATAGGCTTTTAAGACCGAGCCTAACACATTTATTTGGAACAGATGATGTAGGTAGAGACTATTTTACTAGATCCCTTTATGGTGGAAGAATATCACTTATGGTAGGATTTATGGCAATGATAATATCTACATTGGTAGGAACTATTATAGGGGCTATAAGTGGATACTTTGGAGGTAAAATAGATGATTTTATAATGAGAAGTATAGATATTCTTATGTGTATTCCAACATTTTTCTTAATTTTGGTTATAAATTCTTATTTAGGGGCATCAGTTAAAAACTTAATACTTATAATTGGATTTTTAGGATGGATGTCAATTGCTAGAATTGTAAGGGGAGAGACACTATCGGTAAAAGAAAGAGAATATGTATTATATGCAAAAGCGTCGGGACAAAGCTCTTTTAAAATAATAACTAAGCATATAATTCCAAGTATACTACCAACTATAATTGTTTCAGCTACTATAAATATAGCAACTGCAATACTATTAGAATCATCATTAAGTTTCTTAGGTGTTGGAGTAACTCAGCCAAATGCATCATGGGGAAGCATGTTGAAAGATGCTCAAAGTTATTTGATGGATGCGCCTTACTTAGCATTTTTCCCAGGTATGTTTATATTATTGACCGTACTTAGTTTTAATTTAATTGGAGATGTGTTAAGAAATGTATTTGATCCAAAAGCAAATGACAGGTAGGTGAGAAATGTGGAAAAAATATTAGAAGTCAAAAACTTGAAAACTTCTTTCTTTACACAAGAAGGAGAAGTTGAAGCAGTTAGGGATGTTAGCTTTGATGTATTTAAAGGAGAAACTGTTGGAATTGTTGGTGAAAGTGGAAGTGGAAAAAGTATAACATCAAAATCAATAATGAGAATTATAGAGAAACCAGGAAAAATAAAAGATGGCGAAATACTTTTTGAAGAAATAGATTTATTAAAATTAAGTACTAGAGATATGAGGAAAATAAGAGGCAATAAAATATCTATGATATTTCAAGATTCTATGACTGCCCTAAATCCGCTTATAACAGTTGGAAATCAGATACAAGAAATTATAATTAGGCATCAACATTTAGATAAAAATGAAGCTAGAAAAAAATCTATTGAAATTTTAAGAAAAGTAGGAATACCATCACCTGAAGATAGAGTAAATAGGTATCCACATGAGTTTAGTGGTGGAATGAGACAAAGGGTGTGTATAGCTATGGCTATAAGTTCTAATCCCAAACTTTTAATAGCTGATGAGCCAACAACAGCATTAGATGTTACTATACAAGCTCAAATACTAAATCTTTTAAAAGATTTAAATAAAGATAAAGATAGCTCTATAATGCTAATAACACATGATTTGGGAGTAGTTTACAATACTTGTGATAGAGTAGTTGTTATGTATGGCGGTAGAATAATGGAGATAGGGACGGTAGATGAGATTTTTGAAAATCCAAAGCACCCATATACCATAGGATTGTTAAAATCAATTCCAAGAGGGGTGAACACTAAAAAAGAAAGATTAACATCTATAGAGGGTACACCTCCAAATTTACTAAAACCTCCTAAGGGATGTCCATTTTATGATAGATGTAATGAAAAAATGGACATGTGTATTGAAAGACCTGAAACAAAACTAATTAATGAAAATCATAAAGTAGACTGTTGGAAATATTCAGGAGGAAAAAATGAATTTAATAGAAGTTAAAAATTTAAAAAAATATTTTATTCAAAAAAGTGGTTTAATAAAAAAAGATGTAAAGGAAGTTAAGGCTGTAGATGATGTTAGTTTTTATATAAAAAAAGGTGAAACGTTAGGATTGGTTGGAGAAAGTGGTTGTGGGAAATCTACATTAGGAAGAACTTTAATAAGATTATATGATGTTACAGAGGGTGAAATTTTATTTGATGGAGAAAATATATCTAAAAAAAATGAAAAGCATTTAAAAGAATTTAGAAAACGAACACAAACAATTTTTCAGGATCCATATGCATCTTTAAATCCTAATATGAATGTAATGGAAATCATTTGTGAACCATTAGATATACATACGAATTATTCTAAGAGTGAGAAAAAAGATATTGTATATAATCTGCTTGAAAAAGTTGGACTAAAAAAAGAGCATGCAAACAGATATCCACATGAGTTTAGTGGAGGACAAAGACAGCGTATTGGAATTGCTAGAGCACTTTCAGTGAAGCCGGATTTTATATTTTGTGATGAACCTATATCAGCATTAGATGTTTCAGTACAAGCTCAAGTTATCAATTTACTCGAAGATTTGCAAGAAGAGTTAGGTATAACTTACTTATTTATAGCACATGATTTATCTATGGTAAAACATATATCTGATAGAGTTGGAGTTATGTATCTAGGTAAGATAGTAGAAATCGGAAGTAGTGAAGATATATATAATAATCCTAGACATCCATACACAAAAGCTTTATTAAGTAGTATTCCAATTATTGGAGAAAAAACAAAAAGCGAAGTTTTAGATGGAGATGTACCGAGCCCTATAAATCCACCTTCTGGCTGTAGGTTTAGAACTAGGTGCAAGTATAAAACTTTGATTTGTGAACAAAAGGAACCGATTATGATTAAAACAGATGGTGAGCATTTTGTTGCGTGTCATAATATAGATTAAATATAAAAAAGCAGGTAAATAGTATTTACCTGCTTTTTTATATTTAATCTATATTTCAAACTCTTTAGGCCTTATAAATTTTAAAACAAAATTTTTACTATGACCAACTATCCATATACATAACAATGTTATAAAAAAGGCTATACCTAACTCAAATATATCTATCATAGAAAAACTCATTCTCATAAATATCATATAAGAAGTAATCATAAAAACTATGTAATTTATACTAAATAGTAAATCTACTAATTTTTCAGACCAACCATCTAAATATAATTTTCGCGATTTAAAAAGCTTACAGCCCATATTTTTCATTTCTGAGAAAATAGAATAAAATGAATAAATTATTACTGAAACTAAAAAAACACTTATACTATATGGAATTTTGTATATAAAGCTTACTCCCCCTGAACAAGCTAAAATGAACAAACATAGCATAACCTTTTTAAATAAATATTTAATAAACATAAATCCTAATATACATGCTATTAAAATCAATATTAATTCCAAAATATCAACCCTTTCTAAACTTTAAAATACGAAATATCATTATATATTATTTTCTATATTATAACAATTACTCACCTTTTTATTCTTATGGAAATTATACTTTATCCTGAATTATGGATAAATATAATTTATAACTGATAAACTTGAGCAACGGATCTGCTTTTTAAGATCGTTGGCGTCATGAACAAAGTGAATTTTTTATAATATTTATCAAAAATGATACAAAAAGTGTTAATAATGAAAAAATTAAACCTACAGTTAAAAATAAAAAAACATAAACATTAAACTTAAATATCAAAATGTTTTTAAAAAAGTTAGCTTGATTAAATACATTGATAAAAAGAGTAAATATAAAAACAGTAATAAAACACACTACAAAACCTTTAAAGCTTCCTTTTAAATCAGCTAAACTTAAACTCATATGTGTAGCTATGGAATATATGAAAAATAGCATAATTAAGTGTTTAAAATCAGCTAAATATTTTAGTGATAACATACTCTTTAATATTAATAAAGTATCATTAATTAAAAGATTAAAAACTTTTAAATAGTCAGTTGACTCAAGGTATTTAATATATAAATCAATGTGTATATTATTTGTAAGGATTTGGTATGTATCATTAGAAAATAAAATTAAAAGTATCCATATAGACAAAGTACCGAAAAGCATGGGAGCAATGCCTATAAAGAAATTCCCAATTTGTTGATATAGGTTACTAGAATTATAAGTATGTTTTACATATCCTAAGACTCCATCTTCCTTATATTTAAGTGGTCTAAACAATTCAACTTTAACTATTTTATGGTTAAATATAAACGCCATTAGCATATGGCTTAACTCATGAACTACAGTTCCTATAAAACCAGTAAATACTATAAAGTTTATTCCAAGTGAGTTTTGTATGAGTTCATTATTTTTAGATTCAATTAAGTTTAATAAAATACCAAACACTATAAAAACTCCTAAAATACTAGCTAAATTTAAAAAGCTTTCTATAAACGTATTAAAAATAATCATATTATTACCTCATTTTATTTTAAGTAAATTTTATTACAATATATTATCATAACTATGAATATTATATCAAATTATGAAATTTTAAAGTGTGCTATAATATATAATTGGCAAAATATATATTATGTTTTAAAAGGAGGGTATTATGATTGACATTTTTTTAGTAGAAGATGACAAAGCATTAAGTAGAGAAATTCATATGTGTTTAAGTAAATGGGGATATAGGACACATGAAGCAAAAAATTTGGATAATATAGCAGAAGAAGTTATAGCAATAAATCCTAAGTTGGTATTGATGGATATAAATTTACCATTTTATGATGGATTTTACTGGTGCAATAAAATAAGAAATATATTAAAAGTACCGATAATATTTATTTCATCTAGGGATAACGATATGGATATTGTTATGTCTATAAATATGGGAGCCGATGACTATATAATAAAACCTTTCTCAACTCAGGTATTAGTTGCAAAAGTACAAGCTATATTAAGAAGAACATACTCATACAACAATTCCTTAAAATCTGATATTGTAAAATATAAAGATGTAATTTTAAATATTTTAGAAAGTAAGATTTATTTTAATGATCAGTTTGTTGAACTTAGTAAAAATGAGTTTAAAATAATTAATATATTAATGAACAATCAAGGAAGTATAGTTAGTAGAGATACAATAATAGAAGAATTATGGGATAGCGAAGAGTTTATAAGTGAAAATACTTTAACTGTAAATATAAATAGGCTTAGAAAAACTTTAGAGAATATAGGTTTGAGTGATTTTATAGTTACTAAAAAAGGTCAGGGGTATTATATACAATGAATTTAAAAAGTTATATAAAACAAGTTAAACTATCTATATACTTAGTTATATTTATAGTGGTTATAGTTAATATAAATATAATTGCAGATCTTAGATTAGAAAAGGTTTTGAATAGTTTAATTTATATAGATACGATGATTTTAACTGTATGTATTGCTTTTTTTATATTAGGATATCGTTTATACATAAAAAACTATAAAAGCTTATTTGAATATATAAATAATAATAAAACACGAGAATTTAAAAATAATAAATTAAAAGAAGTTATAGATAACAAATTATTAGAAAATGAAAATACAGTAGAAAGTTTGAAAAAAGAAATTGAAGAAATAAATGACTATATGACTAAATGGATACATGAGATTAAAATTCCTATTGCTGTTTTAGAAATTATTAGTCAAAGAGTAAAAGAGCTAGAAAACAAATATTTTGGTAATTATGAGTTACACAAACAAATAAATATTGAACTTAAACGAATTGACAATTTAGTTCAACAAGCTCTATATATTAGTAAAAGTGGAGATTACAGTTCCAACTTTTTAATAGAGGAAATAAATTTAGAAAAAATAGTAAAAGAAATTATAAAAAAAAATAAATATTTATTTATATACAATAAGATAGAGTTAAGAATAGGAAATTTAAATTATAACGTGTTAAGTGATAAAAAATGGTTAATGCACATAATTGAACAAATAATAAATAATTCATGTAAATATATTAAAGAAGATGGTGTTGTAGAAATTTACTTACAAAATTCAGAAATTGGAATAGAACTTCACATTAAGGATAATGGAATTGGTATAAAAACAGAGGATATAAATAGAGTATTTGATAAAGGTTATGTAGGCAAACATAACGAAATAACCAAATCTACAGGAATGGGATTATATATATCAAAAAAAATATTAAATAAATTAAGCCATGATATAAGTATAGAATCAAAGGAAAATGAATTTTGTAATGTATGTATAACATTCTATAAATTATCAGATTACTTCAATGTTACATAAGTGTAATATTAAGCCTCTGAACTGTAATGTAGATGGATAGATTACAAGGTAATTAGCTTATACAATATAAGTATAAAATAATTACAATTTGGAGGGTAAGGTATGTTAAAAGTAATAAATTTAAATAAAAGTATTAAAAATAATAAAAATACATTTAAAATTCTAGAAAATATAAACTTAGAGGTCAAAGATGGAGAATTTATAAGTATTATGGGTCCTTCGGGAGCAGGAAAAACTACGCTTTTAAATATAATGTCTACTATTGATAGACCTAGTGAAGGAAAAGTTTACTATGATAATGAAGATGTTCATTCTTTAAAAAATAAAGAATTATCTAGGTTTAGACGTGATAATATAGGTTTTATATTTCAAGACTATAATTTGTTAGATAACATGAGCATAGAAGACAATATAGCACTACCTCTTGTTATAGCAAACGAAAAGCCTGATAAAATACAAAAAGAGGTTGAAAAACTAGCTAGTTTCTTTGGTATAAAAAAACATTTAAAAAGCTATCCATATGAATTATCAGGTGGACAAAAACAAAGAGTTGCAGCAGCAAGAGCCATAATAACTTCACCATCTATTATATTTGCGGATGAACCTACAGGAGCATTAGATTCAAAATCTGCATCAGAACTTTTAAATTGTTTAAAAGAGATGAATAAAAAATTTAATGTAACTATAATAATGGTTACACATGATGCATTTACAGCAAGTTACTCAGATAAAATTATTTTCATAAAAGATGGTAGGTTAAACACTAGAATAGATAGTAATGGAAATAGAAAAGATTTCTTTAAGCAAATAATGAACTTATTAACTTCTATGGGAGGTGAAGTAAGTGAATTTATTTAAGCTAAGTTTAATGAATATAAGACAAAGTATAAAAAACTATGGAGTTTATATTTTTTCTATGGTTTTCTCAATTGCTGTATTTTACAATTTCATAACTTTAATTTCAAGCAAACAATTCACTGAAATAAAAGACTTAAATGTAGTGTCTATGGCAGGAGGAATGTGCGCTTTTGTTCTAATGTTTTTCTTTATATTTTTTATTTCTTACTCAAGTAAATTTTTTATAGAACAAAGAAAAAAAGAGTTTGGAATATACACATTTATGGGTGTTGAAAATAAGCAGATTGCACTTATGTTTTCATTGGAAGCACTTATAATTGGATTAATATCAATGATAATTGGCATGGGAATTGGAATACTTTTGAATAAGATATTTTTAATGATTTTAGTTAAATTATCTTATGTAAATAAAGTAATAAATTTTGAAATAGATTTTATATCAGTAATTCAGACTTTATTAATATTTTTGATTATATTAATCGGTGTTTTTATAAAAGAATATATTTGTTTAATAAAAACAGATATAAGTAAACTTATAAATGCAAAAAAAATATACCAATTAGAAAATAACAAGTTAAACAATACTAAAGGAGTCGTAGGATTTATAATAATTCTTCTAGGATACTTACTAATATTAAAATATAAAGAAGCTAATGTGGCATTTCCGATAGCTATAATGGCAACGGTAATCATGACTATTATAGGAACTCATTTTTTATTCAGAGGATTTTTCTCGATTTTTATAAGAAATATTATAAAAAATAAAAAAAGATTATACTCAAAAACAAACATTGTAAGTTATAATAATATTATTTTTAGAATAAAAGATAATAATAAAACTTTAGCTCAAGCTGCGATATTAATAGCTTGTAGTTTGACTTGCATCATGGTTGCATTTTGTATGAGTTCGTGTTTTTCGTCAGGATTTGAAAATGAATACCCATATAGTATATATTATACAAGTGAAAATAAAGATGATGATAAGGCTTTAGATATGGCTGTGAATTTAGGCAATGAAGATGTTAAGGATGAAACTACTGTAGATTTAATTCCATACAAATCAAATTTAAGTATGTATATAAATGATGTGTATTTAGCTAAATATTCAGATATAGAAAAGTTATTAAAACATGGAAAAGTAAAACATGAGAAAGATATAGAAAAAAACAAACCACAAAAAGGTGAGGCAATTTTATTAATAGACACAAGAGTTATGAATGCATTTAAAATAAATGATAATTTAAAAATAAATAATGAATCAATAAAAATAAATAAAAATATACCTTCTAATATAATGGGAGAATCAGCTAATGGTACACTAGTCTTAAATGATAATGATTACGAAAAATTAAAAACTAAGTTAAATAAAAAAGAATTATATTTTAAAGCCATTACACTTAAAAAATTTGAAAATACTAACTCAATAGCTCAATACATGAGAGAAAATTCAAAAAATGAAATTTACAGTGCTGATCAATTTGATAAAAGTGCATATTATGCTATAAATGGAGTATATTTTGTAGGTTGCTTCTTAGCACTTGTATTTACAGTATCGCTAGGCAGTATAATGTATTTTAAATGTATTCAAGATGCTAGTATAGATAAAGAAAGGTTTAATACTTTAAGAAAAATTGGAGTAAGTCAAGAATATATAAATAAAGCAGTATTTAAACAATTAGGAATATTTTTCATACTTCCTGTTATAGTTGGGTCTATACATGGTATTGTCGCAGGATATGCTGTTAATTCTATGTTTAACTCAGATCATTTAGAACTTATAGGAGTATCTTTGATTATATTTAGCTTTATATACTTAATTTTTTATATAATAAGTACTAAAAAATATATAAATATAACGAAGTAAAGAAAGTAAAATATGAGTATAAAAATAATATGAATTATTTTTATACTCATATTTTTTATGCTAAAATTTATATATAAACTAATTTTGTACAATATAAAAAAATATATTCATAGAAAATTCATATGTAAATTATAATATATGTATAAGTGATTTTGAAATTTAGAGGAGATTTATGATGAAAAATAAAAATATATTAGTAATAGAAGATGATAGTAATATACAAGAATTGATAGTAGAATTTTTAAGTGCAGAAGGATATAGTGTAGAATATGCAAATGATGGAATAGAGGGTATACAAGCCTTTAAAAAAGGTGGATTTGATTTGGTTATACTAGATGTAATGATGCCTAATTTAGATGGACATGCTGTATGCAAGATGATAAGACAAAGTTCAGATGTACCTATAATATTTTTAACGGCATTAAATCAAGAGAGTGATCAAGTTAAAGGATTTGAGTTAATGTGCGATGATTATATAACAAAACCTTTTTCATTTACTTTATTAATGAAAAGAGTAGAGGCTGTTTTAAGAAGAAGTACCAAATACAATGAGTCTAATACATTAACTTTTGAAAAGTTAAGTTTAGATTTAAACACATATCAAGCGTTCTTAGATAATGAAGTAATAGAATTGACATTAAAAGAATTTAACATACTAAAGACTTTAATAGAAAATTATCCTCACGTAGTTACTAGAGAGAATTTATTAGATAGTGTATGGGGTTATGATTACTATGGAGATACTAGAGTTGTAGATGCTCATATAAAAAATATAAGAAAAAAAATCGGAATTCAATATATAAAAACAGTGAAAGGAATAGGATACAGTCTTGATAAGAATTAGAAACAAATGGAAAGAATTAGCTATAAGTACAAAAATATTTTTAATAATAACAACATTATCTATCGGGCTTATAGTAACTATATACCTAATTTTATACTTCTTATTACCTCCATATTATGAAAAATACAAGGTGGAGTCTTTAAATGATAGATTGACAGTTTTAGCAGCTAGATCAAGAAGAGATGACTTAGAGGGATTAAAACAACATTTATATAAAATTTCACAACATGAAAATGTAGGGGTATTATTAAGAGACTCAAATGGAAAAGTTGAATATGGAAATAAAGAACTTTCATTTTTGCCATATTCTAATAATATTAGTGACTCTTATGACAACTATCAAAAAACGGTAGCTTTGTACATAAGAGACAGTAATGCCCCATATTATTTGGATATAAGTATGCCGCTTCAACCAGTAGATGAAGCAACTACTGTAATATTAGATTTAATGCCTATAATAATAGGTGTTGCTATAGTATTATCTATAATAACTTCATATGCATTCTCAAAATGGGTAACAAAACCTCTTATTGATATAATTGAAAGTGAAAGAATGCAAGAAGCTAAAAGAAAAGAGTTTATAGCAACTATATCTCATGAACTAAAAACACCAATAACCATTATAAGTGGACAATTAGAAGGTATGATTTACAATATTGGTAAATATAAAGATCGTGATACATACTTGCAAAAATCATATGACTCGACTCAAGAATTAAAAACTTTAGTTGAAGAAATGATTCAGGTATCTAAATTTGAAATTTTGGAAAAAAAATCTGAAACTAAAGAATTTGATTTAAATAATTTAATAAACAAGCTTATAAAAAGACAAATGTACTTAATTGAAGAGAAAGAATTGAAATTAGATGTAAAATATCAAAGTGAAATATTTATAAATGCGGATGAAGAGAGAATAGCAAAAGCTATAAATAATTTAATAAACAATGCTATTAAGTATTCACCGGAAAATGCGGACTTGCTAATACGTTTATACAAGAAAGAAAATGCAATTTTAGAGATAGAAAATACAGGTATTACAATAGATGAAAAACATAAAGATAAATTATTTAAACCATTTTATAGAGTAGAAAAATCAAGAAATAGAAAAACTGGAGGAAGTGGATTGGGGCTTTATATAGTAAGTCAAATACTTAGAGAGCACGGGTTTAAATATAATATAAAAAACGGAAAAAACTCCGTTATATTTATAATAGAATTTAATGAAAATTAGAAAAAATGAAAGATGCTATTTGAAATTATTTTAAATAGCATCTTTTATTTTTTAAAAATGTATATATCAATATTAAAAAGTCGTTCAAGCAAATCAAATTTTTTTATAGTATAATATAAATGAAATACTTAAATATAAGGAGATATTGAATTGTTTAATAATATAACTAATGAAAAGATATATCAACAAGTTATAAATCAGATACAAAATATGATATTAGAAGGAAAGCTTAAAAACGGAGATAAGCTAATGTCAGAACGTGAATTATCTCAAAAAATGGGAGTAAGTAGAACATCGATAAGAGAAGCGCTTAGAGTTTTAGAAACTATGGGGATAATAGAAAGTAGACAAGGTGAAGGGAATTTTATTTGTAATAAAATTGAAACATCATTAATGCAACCTTTATCGATGATGTTTACTTTAAATAATGGAGACTATAAAGATATAATCGAATTAAGACAGATGATAGAACTAGAAGCAGTTAAATTAGCAGCTATAAGAGGGACAGACGAAGAACTTGAAGAGTTGAAAATGATTTCACAAAGATTGACAAAAAAAGATGAAATTTATAATAAAGGCGAAATTGATAAAGAAATACATTATAAAATTACTTGCATGAGTAAGAACTTTTTGATAAAAAGTTTATATACAATATCATTAAATTTATTAGAAAATTTTATTATAAATTCGAGACAAAAGATAGTAGAATTTTACCATGAAGAAGAAACTTTAAATTCACAACACAGAAAAATCTGTGATGCTATCATAGATAGAGATCCTGAAAGTGCATACAAATACATGAAAGAGCACTTAGACTTAATAAAATTTACTATGGAAAAAATATAGATTTCTAAATTTAGAAATCTATATTTTTTTATTTGAAGATATTTATCAATTTAAAAATGAATAAAAAAGTAAATTAAAAATCAAATAATAATATATATTTTGTTAAAATAAAAACAATGCTTGTAAATCTTTAGAAAATTTACTATCATGAAATTACAAACTGGTATGACCATAATACCAATGTTGATAAAAAGTAGGAAAACGATTAAACAAACCTAAAACTATACGCTACTAAGTAGCGCTGCATTTCAAGAGGAGGGGGCATAAATGGAGTTAAAAGTACCTTATTCAAAAACTGGTATGAACATAAATATACCAGATGAAAACATGATAAAAGTTTTGCAATCCAAAGCTCATGATTTTAAATCTCGATTAAGTGAAGGTGAGATAGTAAAACAAGCTTTAGATAATCCTATAGGAAGTGAAAAATTAGAAGATCTAGTTAAGGGGAAACAAAGCATGGTTATAATAACTAGCGATCATACTAGACCTGTACCAAGTAGGATAACGTTACCTATAATGCTTAAAAAGATAAGAAATTCAAATCCTGATATAGATATAAAAATAATAATATCGACAGGGTTTCATAGACCGAGTACAAGAGAAGAACTTATATATAAAATGGGAGAAGAAATAGTGGATAATGAGCAAATAATTATGCACTTTTCAACAGATGAACAATCTATGGTCAAAGTTGGAACGCTTCCATCTGGAGGAGACTTAATTGTAAATAAAGCAATTATAGAAACTGATTTATTAATAGCTGAAGGATTCATAGAACCACACTTCTTTGCAGGGTTTTCAGGTGGAAGAAAAAGCGTCCTTCCAGGAGTTGCATCTGCGAAAACGATAATGTATAATCACTGTTCTGAATTTATAGATAGTCCTTATGCTAGAACAGGAAACCTAAAAAACAATCCGATTCATAGAGATATGTTGTATGCAGCGCAAAGCGTTAATTTAGACTTTATTTTAAATGTAGTCATAGATAAAGATAAAAAAGTTATAGGTGCCTTTGCAGGAGATGTTAAAGAAGCTCATGAGGTAGGCTGTGAATTTGTAACTAAATTATCAAAAGTTGATAAAGTTGATGCTGACATTGTAGTTAGTACAAATGGAGGTTATCCATTAGATCAAAATATATATCAAACTGTAAAAGGGATGACTGCAGCAGAGGCTACATGCAAAGACGGTGGAGTAATAATTATGATATCTGCATGTAATGATGGCCATGGAGGTCAATCTTTTTATGATAGCGTAGCAAATGCATCTTCACCTAGTGAAATATTAGAGAAAGTAAGAAAAATTTCCAAAGATAAAACTATTCCAGACCAATGGGAGTTTCAAATATTAGCAAGAATTCTAGAAAAGTTTACAGTGATAATGGTTACAAACTTATGTGACCCTAATATGATTAAAAATATGCACATGAAACATGCACATAGTTTTGATGAAGCTTTAAAAATGGCTTTTGACATAAAAGGTAAAAACTCAAAAATAGCTGTTATACCTGATGGAGTATCAGTGATAGTAAAGTAAAGGGGGAAGCAATATGGAAATATTAGTATGTATAAAACAAGTTCCAGGAACATCTGAAGTAGAAGTAGATGAAAAGACAGGGGTTTTAAAAAGAGATGGAGTCGATTCTAAAATGAATCCATATGACTTGTACGCTCTTGAAACAGCATTAAGAATTAAAAAAGAAAATGATGCTAAAATAAAAGTTTTAAGTATGGGGCCACCACAAGCAAAACAAGTAATTCAAGAAGCATTCATGATGGGTGCTGATGAGGGTTCATTAGTGAGTGATAGAAAATTTGCAGGAGCTGATGTACTTGCAACTTCATATACAATTTCACAAGGAATTAAAAAGCTAGGGAATACTGATTTAATTATTTGTGGTAAGCAAACAACTGATGGGGATACTGCGCAAGTTGGACCAGAAATAGCTGAGTTTTTAAATATACCTCATGTAACAAATGTAACAAAATTAATTGAAACTAAAGAAAAAAGTATAGTAGTAGAAGTAGATATGCCTAATACTCGTGAAATTTGTGAAATTAAATTTCCTTGTTTAATAACAGTTGAAAAAGAGATTTTCCAACCAAGATTACCTTCTTTTAAATTAAAACTTGAAACTAAAGATAGAGAAATACCAATGATTAGCCTTAATGATTTTGAAGACAAAGATGAAAAAAATTATGGATTAAATGGATCTCCAACTCAAGTTTTAAAAATTTTCCCACCTACTTCAAATGTAGAAAAAGAAACTTGGACTGGTGAAGAAGTATCATCTTTATTATTAAATAAAATAAAAGAGCTAAAATTAATATAAGGGGGAATTTAAAGTGGCTAAAATAGTTATAAATCAAGACAAAGTTACAGAAATGAAAAAAGTATTAGACATATGTCCTTTTGGTGCTATAGAGCTAAATGATGGAAAATTAGAAATTGGTGCAGGGTGTAAAATGTGTAAGATATGTGTAAAAACTGGACCAAAGGGTGTATTTGAATTCGTAGAAGATGAAGTTATAAAAATAGATAAAGATAAATGGAAGGGTATAGCAGTATATGTTGATCATCATGAGGGAGATATCCATCCTGTAACATTTGAATTAATAGGAAAAGCTAAAGAAATGGCAAAGAAAATAAATCAACCGGTTTACTGTATATTTGTTGGAAGTAATTTAGAAGACAAAACAGATGCATTACTTTCTTATGGTGTAGACAATGTATTTGTATATGATTACAAAGATTTAAAAGAATTTAAGATTGAGCCATATACTGCATGCGTAGAGGATTTTATAAAAGAAGTAAAACCAACTATATTACTATTTGGAGGAACTACAATTGGTAGAAGTTTAGCTCCAAGGCTTGCAGCTAGATTTAAAACTGGACTAACAGCAGATTGTACAATACTTGATGTTCAAGAAAATACTGATTTAGACCAAATAAGACCTGCTTTTGGTGGTAATATAATGGCACATATACATACACCAAATCATAGACCACAGTTTGCTACAGTTAGATATAAAATATTTTCAGCTCCAGAAAAAGTTGACCATCCAACAGGTAAGGTTACTTTATGCAATATAGATGAAAATAAATTGAAATCTGATATAGAGGTTTTAGAAATTAACAATAAAACTAAAGAAGTAGGAATAGAAGATGCAGAAGTTATAATAGTTGGAAGTAGAGCTATTAAGAAAAAAGAAGACATGGAAATGCTATATAAATTAGCTGATTTACTAGGAGGGCAAGTTGCAGGAACAAGACCTTTAGTAGAATCTGGATGGATAGATGCTAAAAAACAAATTGGATTAAGTGGTAGAACTGTAAAGCCTAAGTTAATAATAACTTGTGGGGTATCAGGAGCTATACAGTTTGTTGCAGGTATGAATGGATCAGAGTGTATAATATCTATAGATAAAGATGAAAAAGCTCCTATTTTTGATACAGCTCATTATGCAATTGTAGGAGATGTATATGATGTAATACCTAGACTTATTAAGGATTTAGAACTTGAAAAATCAAATGATTATGAAGTAATGGATGAAGTTGTAGCTACATTAGAATAAGGATCGGGGGAAAATACAATGTATAAAAAAATAGATGAAAAAGATATTGAATTCTTAAAAAGCGTATGTGGAGTTGAAAATATTTTAGTAGGAGAGGAAATAAATGAAGATTACTCTCATGATGAATTAGGAGGAGTTGAAAAATACCCTGAAGTTTTAGTAAATATTCACAGCACAGAAGAAGTTTCTAAAATAATGAAATATGCATATGAAAATAATATACCTGTAACGCCAAGAGGACAAGGAACTGGATTAGTGGGGGCCGCTGTAGCTATTTATGGTGGAATAATGATAAATTTAAGTCAAATGAATAAAATAATAGAGTTAGATGAAGAAAACTTAACATTAACAGTAGAACCTGGGGTATTACTTATGACTATAGGTCAATATGTAAGTGAAAAAGATCTATTTTATCCTCCAGATCCAGGAGAAAAAAGTGCAACAATTGGTGGAAATATAAACACCAATGCAGGAGGAATGAGAGCTGTTAAATATGGAGTTACAAGAGACTATGTAAGAGGATTGGAAGTTGTACTTGCAAATGGAGAAGTAATTAATGTTGGAGGAAAAGTTGTAAAAAACAGTTCAGGTTATAGTATAAAAGATTTATTAGTTGGATCAGAAGGGACTTTAGGAATAGTAACTAAAGCTATACTTAAATTATTGCCATTACCTAAAAAGGATATAAGTTTACTTATTCCATTCCCAGATTTAGGAACAGCAATTGATACAGTTCCTAAGATAATAAAATCTAAGTGTATTCCAACTGCTATTGAATTTATGGAAAGAGATGTTATACTTGCGGCAGAAGAATTTTTAGGTAAAAAATTCCCAGATAATACATCAGATGCATATTTATTGTTAAAATTTGATGGAAATAGTAAGGAAGAAATTGAAAAGGCATATGACCAAGTGGCAAAACTTTGTTTAGAGTGTGGAGCTTATGATGTATTTATCTCAGATACGCAAGAAAGAAATGAATCTATATGGTCAGCTAGGGGTGCATTTTTAGAAGCTATAAAAGCAACTACAACTGAAATGGATGAATGTGATGTTGTTGTCCCAAGAGATAAAGTTGCAGAATTTATAAAGTTTACAAATGAACTTCAAGAGACATTGAATGTAAGAATTAAAAGTTTTGGGCATGCAGGAGATGGAAACTTACACATATATATATTAAGAGATGAATTAAATAAATCTGAATGGGATACAAAGCTAAAAGAAGCTTTTGAAAAGATGTATGAAAAATCTAGAGAACTTAGAGGCCAAGTTTCAGGAGAGCATGGAATTGGATATGCAAAAAAAGAATATTTAAGTGAATCTCAAAGTGAATCATATATGGATATAATAAAAAATATAAAATTAGCGTTTGATGCTAAGAATATATTAAATCCAGGAAAAATATATTAAAACTTTATATACAGAAAAAGTCGATTTTAAATAATCGACTTTTTTTACGTTTAGGAAAATTCTGATTACTAAAAAAGTGTATAGCCTATGAAACTTAGTTATATTAAAATAATAAAAATAAATTAATTTAATTGTATACAAAATGAAAAAAATGTAGTAAAATAATGAAATAGTAAAAAAAGGTTAGAATTCTAAGTAAATAAGGAGGAAATTATGAAAAAGAGAATATTTTTGATGACTGCATTAATTTCTACTATGATTTTAACAGGTTGTTCAAATGATAATATAAAAGAAAAAAAGGAAGAAAAAACAACTACTGAGGAAAGTAGCGTAGATATTGATGTAGCAGGAAAAATAAGAGATAAATTTGATGAACTGGATACAGATTCTCATATAAGTTCTTTAACTGAATTTGCACATAGTTTTTCTGATAAAGTTGATTCTGCCAAATCTACATTAAAAGATGCAAATAATGCGTTGGATTCAGCAGGAGATTTAACTGCAGGGTTAGACTCTAAAATTAATGATGCAAATAGCAAAATAAGTAGTGCTAGAGGAGATGTTAATTCAGCTAGACATAAAGTAAATTCTAAAATAGATAATGCTACAGATAAAGTGAATTCAGCATCAGATAAGTTAAACACAGCAAAAAATAAAGCAGATAGTGCAAAAGATAAAGTAAGTGATAAAATAAATAAAGCAGATAAAGATGTAAATAATGCCAAAGATAAAGTTAATGAAATAGATAGAGATATAAACAATAAAAAAGATAAAGTTAATAATAAAGTTGATGATACGAAAAATAAAATAGAAGATACTAAAAACAAGATAGATAGTATAAAAAATGATATATCAGATAAAATTCACAATAGACACTAGAAAAAAACGAAGATTGCAACAAAAAAATTCTTACTGTAACATATATTATACAGTAAGAATTTTTTATTTACATTTTATGAACGTTTATAGCGGATAAACCTTTTGGCTCATCTATTACATCAAAACCTACTTCTTCTCCTTCATGTAAATCCTTACAATGTCCATTTTCCTTAACATTAGAGAAATGAACAAAAACATCGTTTCCATCGTTAGCTGATATAAATCCATAGCCTCTATCGTTATCAAACCATTTAACTACGCCTGTGAATTTTGACATATAAAAACTCCTTTAAGTTATATTTAAATAAACTATAAATAGTTTATTTACACATAGTATTTACTTTTAGAGTTTTTTAATAGTAGAAAATATATGTAAAATTTAATAAAATTTAGGGGCTGAGATTTCTTTTCCTCTGACATATCTATGAATTATATTTCTATCATCACCTATATATATAAATCTTTCTAACCTTTCAATTAAGCTATAACTTTCAGGATTTAAATTGCTATCATCTAAAATCAAGGCGTCAAAATCATAATCTTTTTCAAAACTACCGACTTTTCCAAAGAAGCTTCCGCCACATTTTGTAGCCATATAAAAAGCCTCTGAAAGAGTTAAGAAATCTACTTGATTATCTGAATTAACCCATAAAAGTTTAGAACACTGTATAGCATTTACCATAACTTTGAATATAGATAAATCATGACCTCCACTAATATCTGAGCCTAGTGCTATATTAATATCATTATCTAAAAATTTTCTAACAGGCATAATACCACTTCCTAAATTTAAGTTTGAATTCGGACAGTGAACTGCAAAGACGTTGTTTTTTTTCATAAGTTCTAATTCTTTATCGCAAGAATAAACACAATGAGCCATTAAAGTTTTAGTTTGACCAAACAAGTTAAATCTATTATAAGCATCTCCATAAAATTCAGATTCTGGCTGAAGTTGTCTAACCCAATCTATTTCTCCTAAATTCTCAGAGAGATGAGATTGAGTAGGTATATTGTACTTAATTGCTAAATCTCCTAATGATTTTAAAAGTTTACTATTACAGCTAGGTATAAATCTTGGTGTAATTATAGGGTTAACCAGTGCATTATCATTATAATAGTTTTCTAATATATACTCAGTATCAGAAATTGATTTTTTTGTGCTTTCTAATAAGTCGTTTGTGCAGTTTATATTCATATTGACTTTTCCCACAAGAGCACCAAGCCCGCTTTGCTTAAATAAATCGATAAGTCTTATGCTAGACTCTTTATGAACAGTGGCAAAAACAGCTATTCTAGTGGTTCCATGTCTCCAAACCTCTTTTATGAAATTTTTATAAACTTTATCTGCATATTCTATGCTTTTAAATTTGCTTTCTTCAGGGAATGTGTAATTATCAAGCCAAGGTATTAACTCTTTATCCATAGCCATTCCTAAATTTCTAAATTGAGGGGCGTGACAATGCAAATCATTCATTCCTGGAATTATTAAATTATCACTAAAATCTATAACTTCAAAATTTTGATATTCACTTGGTAAGTTTTTAAATAAATTTAATATTTTTCCATTTTCAACTATTATAAAACCATTTGCTATTATTTCAAATTTATCTTTAATTTTCGTGAATAATATATTCCCCTTATATATTTGAACCATAAATACCTCCTGATATGTGTAAAAAATTATAATAATTGCTAATTTAATTATAATGTACGTATAATTAAAATTAAAATATAAAAAAAATTCGTATTGTGATAATTTTAAATACTGTAACTAAAAATAGTATATGTAATATGATGAAGTAAAAATTCATATTTTATAGTGATAATCAATTTGGCCTAAATAATGGGGGGAGATTTTATGATAGATGATTTCCATATAGGTATCGATATTGGATCAACTACAGTAAAAGTTATTGTATTAGATGATAGCAAAAATATGGTATTTAAATCATATAAAAGGCATTTATCAGATATAAAAAATTCAGTTATAAGTTTATTAAATGAAGCTTATGATAGTATAGGTGATAATAGAATATCTGTTGTTATAACCGGATCTGGAGGTATGAAATTAGCAAAAAAATTAAATGTAGAATTTGTTCAAGAAGTAATAGCAAGTACAAAGGCGATTGAAACTTATAATCCAGAAACTGATGTGGTTATAGAACTTGGGGGAGAAGATGCTAAAATAATATATTTGACCAATGGTATAGAGCAGAGAATGAATGGAATATGCGCTGGTGGTACAGGGTCTTTTATAGATCAGATGGCAATATTATTAAAAACTGATGCTAAAGGGCTAAATGATTTAGCTAAAGACTATAAAAATATATATAGCATAGCTGCTAGGTGTGGAGTATTTGCTAAAACAGATATACAACCACTTATAAATGAAGGAGCTAGGAAAGAAGATATAGCTGCTAGCATATTTCATGCTGTAGTTGTTCAAACAATTAGTGTATTGGCATGTGGAAGAAAAATTAAAGGTAATGTTGCATTTTTAGGAGGACCACTATATTTTTTATCAGAACTAAGAAATAGATTTATAGATGTACTAAAACTAGATAAATATAATATTATATTTCCTGAAAATGCACAGTTGTACATAGCTATGGGTGCTGCATTATCATATAAAAATAACTATATGTTATTTAGTGATTTAATAAAAAACATAGAAAGTTTAAAAGATATAGAAGATGTAGTTAGCTCTAACATTAAACCATTGTTTGATAACGAAAAAGAATATGAAATCTTTGAAAATAGACATAAAAAAAATGTAGTAAAATCAACAGATATATCAAGCTATAAAGGTAAATGTTTTTTAGGTATTGATGCTGGGTCTACAACTACAAAAGTTGCATTAATAGATGAAGGTGGAAATTTATTATTTTCAGAATACAAAAGTAATGAAGGGAACCCTTTAAAATCAACTATAGGTATTTTAAATAATCTATATAGTAAATTACCAAGTGAAGCGAAAATCGTGAATTCTGTAGTAACAGGATATGGAGAAGGATTAATTAAAAGTGCCTTGAAAGTTGATTTTGGAGAGATAGAAACTATAGCCCACTATAAAGGAGCTAAATTTTTCTCGCCGAAAGTTGATTTTATACTAGATATAGGCGGGCAAGATATGAAATGCTTAAAAATAAATCAAGGGGTAATTGAAACTATTATCTTAAATGAAGCTTGCTCATCTGGATGTGGATCTTTTTTAGAAACATTTGCTAAGTCATTAAATCTAGATATAAAAGAATTTGCTACAAAGGCATTATTTTCAAAACATCCGGTTGATTTAGGGTCAAGATGTACAGTTTTTATGAACTCTAGAGTAAAGCAAGCTCAAAAAGAAGGGAATTCGGTAGGAGATATAAGTGCAGGTCTTTCTTATTCTGTTATAAAAAATGCATTGTACAAAGTTATAAAAATGAAATCATCTGAGGATATTGGAAAGTATCCTGTTGTACAAGGTGGTACTTTTTATAATGATGCGGTTTTAAGATCGTTTGAAAATTTAACATGTAGAGAAGTTGTAAGACCGAATATAGCCGGTATAATGGGAGCTTTTGGTGCAAGTATAATTGCAAAAGAAAAGTATAAAGAAGGTTATATAACGACTCTTTTAAATAAAGAATCTATGAACTCTATAAATTTAAAAATAAGTACATCAAGATGTAAGGGGTGTTCAAATAATTGCTTGCTTACTGTAAATGATTTTGGAAACTCAGAAAAATTCATATCTGGAAATAGATGCGAAAAGGGTATGGGTTTATATAGAAAAGAAAAAGTTGATATAAATTTATTTGATTATAAATATAAACGAGTATTTAATTACAGAAATTTAGATGAAGAAAGCGCAATAAGAAAAGTAATTGGAATTCCTAGAGTTTTAAATATATATGAAGATTATCCTTTATGGCATACTATATTTACAAATTTAGGATTTAGTGTTGTTTTGTCGGATGCATCTTCAAAGGATATTTATGAGCAGGGAATGGACTCTATTGCATCAGAATCTGCATGTTATCCTGCAAAACTAGTTCATGGTCATATACAAAATTTAATAAAAAAAGGTATCAAAAATATATTTTATCCATGTATTAGGAGTGAGAGTAAAGAATTTAAAAATGCCAACAATAGTTTTAATTGTCCTGTTGTAATGTCTTATTCAGAAGTAATTAAAAATAATATTAGTGAGATTAAAGAAAATAAAATAAATTATATTAACCCATTTTTACCTATACACAATAAAAATTCTTTAAAGAAACGACTTTTAGAAGAATTAAATAAAATAAAAAATTATGATAAAGATTTTTTAGAAATTAGCAAAGAAGAGATAGATAAAAGTGTAGAATTAGGATTTGAAGAATATGAAAAATTTAAAGCAGATATGAGGTATATGGGAGAAAAATCTCTAGAAATAATAAATAAAAATAATAAAAGAGGCATTGTGTTAGCAGGAAGACCATATCATATAGATCCAGAAATAAATCATGGAATACCAGAGTTGATAAATTCATTAGACATGGCAGTTTTAACAGAGGATAGTGTTGCACATTTAGGAAAGTTAGAAGAACCTTTAAGAGTGGTTGATCAGTGGACATATCACTCAAGACTTTACAGAGCTGCAAATTTTGTAAAGTCTGTAAAAAACATAGAACTTGTACAATTAAATTCTTTTGGATGTGGATTAGATGCGGTTACAACTGATCAAGTTCAAGAAATTTTAAATGGTGAAGGTAAAATTTATACATGCATAAAAATAGATGAAGGTAATAATTTAGGAGCAGCAAAAATAAGATTAAGATCATTAAAAGCATCTATAGAAGAAAGAGATATTAATGGGTTAAAGATAGATAAAAGGAAAAAAACATATATAAAAGGAAAAATAAACAAATCTACAAAATCAAATTATACTATATTAATGCCGCAAATGTCTCCTATTCACTTTGAGTTAGTAGAACATGGAATTAAATCTTGTGGATATAACATTGAAGTGCTTAAAGACTATGACGGAGCTATAGAAGAAGGATTGAAATATGTTAATAATGATGCCTGTTATCCTGCGATAATTGTTATAGGGCAGTTGATTAAAGCTATAAAAAGTGGAAAATATGATTTAAGCAAAACTATGGTTGCGATAACACAAACAGGAGGTGTTTGTAGAGCTACAAATTACATTGGCTTCTTGAGAAAGGCATTGAGTGATGCAGGTTATGGTGATATTCCAGTAATATCATTATCTTTAAATGGAGAAGAAAAACGAAATTTATATAGTGCATTTTCATTAGGGCTTATAAATAGAGTGATGATGGCAGCTATTTATGGAGATTTACTTATGAAAGTTTTACATAGAGTAAGACCGTATGAACAATATAAGGGTAGTGCAAATAAACTATATCAAAAGCATCTAGAAATTTGTAAGGCTAGTTTAAAAAAGGCTAGTTTATCTAACTTTAAAGAAAATATATATAACATAGTTAAAGAATTTGATGAATTTCCTATAAATGAACAAAATAAACCTAGAGTTGGATTGGTAGGAGAAATTTTGGTTAAATTTCACCCACTGGCAAATAACAATATTGTAGATGTTTTAGAGGCTGAGGGAGTCGAGGTTGTTGTTCCAGAACTGATGAATTTCTTCTTAAGTTGTGCTTATAATACTTATTATAAGTCAGAGTATTTGTTAGATAAAAAATATAAAAAATTAGGCGGAAAGTTAATGAAAGACACAATAGAGATGTATCAAAAACATTATTTAAAAGCATTAAAAAATAGTAAAAGATTTAATATGCCAGAGAGTATTGAAACATTAGCTAGTAAAGCTTCTAAGATAGTTTCGATTGGAAATCAAGCAGGAGAGGGATGGCTATTAACAGCTGAAATGGTAGAGCTTATAGAAAGTGGAGTAGGAAATATTGTATGTATGCAACCTTTTGCTTGTTTACCAAATCATATAACAGGTAAAGGGGTTATTAAGGAACTTAAACGAATTTATAAAAATGCAAATATTGTTCCAATTGACTATGACCCAGGAGCAAGTGAAGTAAATCAAATTAATAGGATTAAACTTATGTTGTCCACATCATTTAAAACAATGTAAAAAGAAGATGTATAAACTACATCTTCTTTTTAGTTATTTCCTATAAAAGTACTTAACAATAAATTATATAAAATTAAAAATAGATATTATTACCAAATTTAATATTATAATATAAAGGGATTAAAAAAACATTTGGCGAATAATGTAAGGTTGTAAAGAATTGGAATATGTAATTTTAAAAATTTAATAAGGAGGATCGGCTGTTGATATACGTATTTAGAGATTTACCAAGTTTACATACTGAAAGGTTAATACTTAGAAAAGTTTATAGAAATGATATCAATGAATTACATAGATGCCTATCGAATGATTATCTATCAAAATATATGTTAATAGATTTTGATAAAAGTATAAACACTACAAAGAAGATGCTAGATATGATAATAAATGGATATGAAAATGATAAGGCTACTCCTTGGGGAGTTACTTTAAAAGAAGATGGAAAATTAATTGGTATGTGTGGATTTTCAAGTTATAGTGAATTAAATAACAAAGCTGAGGTTGGATATATATTAAATAGTGACTATTGGAATAAAGGAATAATAACAGAAGCTCTTTGTAGTGTTATAGATTTTGGGTTTAAAAATATGAACTTAAATAAAATAGAAGCTAAATGTATATCAGGAAATTCTGCATCTGAAAAAGTTATGATAAAAAATGGAATGCGTTTAGATGGGATATTAAGAAGTGATAGACCTCATAAGGGTATGTATACAGATTTAAAACTATATTCAATTTTGAAACAAGACAAATAAATGTTGTTTATTTGTCTTATATGTTATAATATTAAGACAACTATGTAAAATGAAGGTGGGCTAAAAATGAAGGTAGTAAAAGAAGCTATATCTTCTCCTTATTTAGAATATGGAGTCGATGAAGATATAGTTATTCATGAAGGAAATTTTTGCATTTACCTAGACAAGCTATATAAATGTAAGGGCCGGATCTACTATAGAATTAGTCCTCCCGTATGTATAAATTTTGAAGCTAAAGTACTAGGTCATAAAAATATAGATTTAGAAATTCTTAAAGATGATTACCTGGAAGGGGTTATAGAAGTCCATGGATATCAACCTTTCCAAGTTAATATAAATAGTATACAAAAAAATTATGTAGATGGATACGTTAGCAGCGGAATAATAAAATCAAAAAATAGATATGTGGATTACATAGATTTTCATATTGTAAATTTTGACAAAAAGCAAGGAACCCTTATAAAGTATATGGATAAATTGTTTGCTGGAAGAATTGAGTTTGAAATAAGTGGATATGAGATAATAATTGATAAAAGATACGATTATAAAAAAGAACTATATGAAGAGTTAAGGTTTAAAAATGGTAGCATAATTACACATATAGGAAGAATAAAAAGAAAAGATAATAAAGTATTTAAGTCAACATATATATTTAAACTATTAGATGAGATATCAGATACGCTTAGCTTTTTAGCTGGAAGATACATAGGTATATGTATGGTAATGGGCTATAAAGACAATCAAAATACATTTAGGCTATGGAAGGAGTCTTTAACAACTCCATTTAAATATGTTCCTACATGGTCTGACACTATAGCAAATCATCATAATATTGAAAAATATATGAACTTAATGTGCAGAAAATTACATGATTCTTACTATGGTCCAGCGTTAAAGCATGTAGTAGACTGGTACATAGAATCTATAGATAATATAAGTATAGAAAATAATGTTGTATCCTTACAAATTGCACTAGAAACATTGTCTTATGTTGTTATTGTTGAAAAAAATAAAATTTTAACTGATGTAGAGTTTGAAAAGAATACAGCCTCTGACAATATAAGAATCTTATTAGATGAGTGCAGTATATATTATGGAAAAGAAGAATTAAATTTATTCAATGAGTATATATATAACAAGTTCAATGATGGAGTTGATATATTTACATATTTTAGAAATAAAGTTGTTCATCCGACTCGAAAAACTAAAAGAGCTAATTTAACAGTTGAAGATATGTGGAATATACTTCAAATAGGGACTAGATACGTGGAATTAGTAGTTCTATATATCATTAATTATAAAGGTGAGTATTCTAACCGTTTAAATGATAGATGCTATGGAGAAGTTGAAGTTGTTCCGTGGAATGATTAAATTTTATTTTAAGAAAATGTTTTAACATGTAGAAAACTGTGTAATAATATAAAAAATACAGTAAAGGAAAGTGATATATATGTTAAAATTTTATGGATATTCTAGATGATCTACAGTTAGGAAAGCCAAGGTTTGGCTTAATGAGAATAATATAGATTTTGAGGAAATAGAAATAGTAAAAAATCCTCCTAGCAAAGAAGAATTAGAAACTATGTATAAAACAGGTACATATGAATTAAAAAAATTCTTTAACACTAGTGGAGTTAAATATAGAGAACTTGGGCTTAAAGATATAGTTAAAAGCGAAAGTGATGATAAATTACTAGAAATTTTAGCTAGTGATGGAATGCTTATAAAAAGACCTATAGCATTTGATGGAAAAAATGTACTTATAGGATTTAAAGAAGATGAATGGAAAGAAAAACTTTTAATAAAATAAAAAAAGAACCTTTATATAAAGGTTCTTTTTTTATTTTATTAAATTTGAAGAAGATAAAGTTGACAATGGTGTATATAAAGTGTATATATATAATATACACAGTTTATACACACTATACATATTATATAAAGAAATGAGGTGTAAAATTGAATATAAATATAAGCAATACATCTACAATTCCACTTTATGAACAAATTAAAAATCAAACTAAAAATCAAATTTTAGATTCTACACTAAAGCAAGGGGAGGGATTACCTTCTATAAGAAATTTTGCAAAAGAACTAAAGGTAAGCATTATAACTATAAAAAGGGCTTATGAGGAACTTGAAAAAGAAGGATTTATAGAGACGATTGCAGGTAAAGGAACATTTGTATCTATGCAAAATAAAGATAGGTTAAGAGAAACTGCTTTATATGAGATAGAAAATAAACTTGAAATAGTTATAAAACAAGCAAAATCAGTTGGTATAACTTTAGAAGAAGGTATAGAAATATTTAAAAGTTTATATGTAGAACTTTAAGGAGGTTAATGTATGAATGCTATAGAGATAAAAAACTTAAATAAAACTCTAGGAGATTTTAATTTAAAAATAAATGATATTGAAATTAAAAAAGGATATATAACTGGATTTATAGGGCCTAATGGATCAGGTAAAACAACAACTATGAAGTTAATTATGAATATGCTGAAAAAAGACAGCGGAACTATAAAAGTATTTGGTAAAGAAAGGAGAGTAGATGATATTGAAACAAAAGAAGTTATAGGGTACATAGGAGATGTATCCGGTTATATGAAAGAAAATAAATTGAAAAATATAAAAAAATCAATAAAACCATTTTATAAAAATTGGGATGAACAACTATATAAAAAATATATAATAAAATTTAAGTTAAATGAAAACAAAGTATATAAAGAACTTTCAAAAGGGCAACAAAAGAAATTTGAGCTTGTAATGGTACTATCACATCATCCAAAGTTAATAATAATGGATGAACCAACAGCTAACTTAGATCCATTAGTAAGGAATGAATTTCTTGAAATTTTACAAGAACATATAGAAAAAGAAGAAGCTACGGTATTTTATTCAACTCATATAACATCTGACTTAGATAAAGTAGCAGACTTTCTTGTATTTATATACGAAGGGAATATAATCCTTTCAGGAAATAAAGAGGATATACTTGAGAATCACAAAATAATAAGAGGAAATAAAGAGTTATTAGATGTAGATACAAAAAAAGAATTAATGTCATATACTGAAAATTCTTTTGGATTTAATGGTATGACATCTAATGTTAAAAATGCTTATGAAGTATTTGGTGAAGAAGTAGTATATGATAATGCAAATTTAGAAGATATATTAATGTATTATACAAAGGGGTGTTAGATATGGTAAATATAATAAATCTTACAAAAATGAGTTTAAATAATTTAAGTTCGGTTATAAAAAGTATTGGGCTTGTATTTTGTATATGGATTATAGTATCGATATTTTCTCCGTCATTTTTAAGTATGCTATTTTGTATGGGTTCATATTTAATTGTATATCAAACCATGGCATATGAGGATATGCATGGTATAGACAATCTTATATCAACACTTCCAGTAAAAAGAAGTGAGTATGTAATATCTAGATATGTTTTAGGAATATTTGGGGTAATAATATCTATGGTTTTATTATTAGGAGTATACTTTAGTATAAGCAAAGTTAATAAAACTGATGTGTCTTTAGAATTATTGATAATAACAGGGGTATTGTCATCAGTATTAGTTATATCGGTTATAATACCTGTAGTTTTAAAGCTTGGAGTAACCAAAGGAAAAATAATAAATTTTTTAGTGGTTTTTTTACTAATTGGAGTAGGAACAGGTATTATACAAGGGGCTAGTTCAGATAAAGAATTTATGGATACTATTATTAACATAATAAGTTCAGTAGGGTTTCCTATGGTTACAACTATAATAAGTTTATTTATGATAACAATATCTATGATAATAAGTTTAAAATTATATAAAGATAAAGAAATAAAATAATGTTCAGGGATTAGTACAACTAATCCCTTTTTTCTGGTATATAAATTTTTGGTATGTACAAAGTTATATTTTCTAAGTTTGTAATAGTATCATAAATAAATTTAGCATTATCTTCAATACTATTACTTTTAAGTTCTAATGTTGAAAGTAATTTAGATAAGTTCTTAATTTCTAATGTATTAGTATTTTCTATAAAACCGATTTTTATATTTTTATTACATCTAAGCAAGTCATTTAAATGTTTAAAATCTAAAGTCACAATATCCCCTCCCTGATAAGTTTATAATATAATATATATACAAAAAACTCAAATAAAAACAAAGTATTACAATATGAATAAATTTTATAAAAATTTTGAATAAAAACTGGATATTTTTAGTATTAAAATTCAGAATCATATGATAATATTTTAGATGTAATTAAAAGTTTTAGTTAACTATATTGTTTTTAAAATCTAAATAGGGAGGCAGCTGATGGGGGAAAAACAAAATAGCTCTATGATAAAATCTCTTTCAATTATAATTGCAGTACTATTTTCAATAGAAATAGTTACATATACGATGGTATATGTAAACTTAAAAAGTAATTCTAATAATGCAACAAATGACATAATGTTTTTTATGATACCGCCTATTATATATATGATAGCATTTTATATATCTTTTAAGGCTATTGAAGATGAAGAAAACTCAATTTTTTCTACATTGCTAAGTATTTTAGCATCATGGACTCCGTTTTTTTTAGTACCAACTTTTATAGACAACAACATGTTAGAAACGCTATTTACTAACTTAGAGATAGTTAAACTATTACCTAAGATATCTATAGCTATAGGAGTGGTATCAACTTTAAAAGGTATTGGGGCTTATACAATTAAATCTAAAAAGAAAAAAGAAGCAAGAAGAGAGAGAGAATTGCAAATAAAAAGAGAAAGGCGAGAACTTTATAAACAAGAATTATTAAAGCATAAAAATAGAAAAAGAACTTATTAAATTTATATATTTAAAGTAGAAAGTATTTTAAGGTAAAACAAAAAGAGTTGTCTTAGAAATTAAGACAACTCTTTTTGTTTTAATTATACAAAAAGGTAAAAAACTCAAATAAAAACAAAATATTACAATATCGACACATCTTCTAAAATGTTTGATAAAAAACTATATATTGTATATAATTAAATGTATTAGAAAATGGGGGAGGTATGTGGGAATGGATACTTCAAATAAGCTAAATATTCTAAAGAATAAACTTAAAGAAATGGAAAGTGTTATAATTGCATTTTCAGGTGGAGTAGATAGTACTTTTTTATTAAAAGTAGCACATGATGTGTTAGGAGATAAATGCATAGCGGTTACAATACATGCTATGATGCATTCAAATAGAGAAATAGAAGAAGCTAAGGAATTTACAAAAGCATTAGGTGTAAAACATATAGTTATAAAAATTGATGACTTTGACGTTAAAGAATTTATCGAAAATGATGAAAAAAGATGTTACTACTGTAAAAAAACTATATTTACGAATATAAAAAATATAGCTAACGACAATAATATAAATTATGTTTTAGATGGAACAAATTTAGATGATTTAGGAGATTACAGACCAGGCTTAAAAGCATTGGAAGAGTTAAATATAAAAAGCCCTTTAAAGGATAGTTTATTAACGAAAAAAGAAATTAGAAGCTTATCAAAAGAACTTAATGTTCCTACATTTAATAAGCCTGCATTTGCATGCTTGGCTACAAGAATACCTTATGGAGAAGTTATAACCAATGATAAGCTTAGAATGATTGAAAAAAGTGAAGAATACTTACAAGATTTAGGATTTAAACAATTTAGAGTAAGAGTACATGGCAATTTAGCGAGAATAGAAGTAGAAGAAAATGAGATACATAAATTTTTTGATGAAAATTTATTAAAAACTACACATGATAAGTTTAAAGATATTGGATTTAGGTATATAACTTTAGATTTATTAGGTTATCGAATGGGCAATATGAATGATAGCATTAAGCAATAGGAGGAAGACATGAAAAATTACACATTAATAACACCGTGTTTTTTCGGTATAGAAAAAATATTAAAAAATGAAATATCAAACTTAGGTTATGAAATAATAAAAACTGAAGATGGAAGAGTAACGTATAAAACAGATGAAAAAGGAATAGCAATGTCTAATATATGGCTAAGAACTGCTGAAAGAGTTCTTTTAAAAGTTGCTGAGTTTGAAGCTAAAACTTTTAATGATTTATTTGAAAGCACAAAAGCTATAAATTGGGCAAAATACATTCCATATGGTGGAGAATTCCCTGTTTCAAAGGCATCTTCAATAAAATCTAAATTATTTTCAACTTCAGATATACAAGCAATTGTAAAAAAAGCTGTAGTAGAAAGTTTAAAAACTAGTTATCAAGAAGATGGTATGTTACCAGAAACTAAAGAAAAATATCCAATACAAGTGTTTATTCATAAAGACATAGTAACTATAACATTAGATACAAGTGGGATGGCACTTCATAAAAGAGGATATAGAGAAGTATCAACAAAGGCTCCATTAAGAGAAACTATGGCATCTGCTATGGTACAGTTAACTCCTTGGCAGCCAGGAAGAATTTTTGTTGACCCTATGTGTGGATCAGGAACTATAGTAATAGAGGCTGCTATGTTAGGACTGAATATGGCTCCTGGACTTAATAGAGAGTTTATATCTGAAAAGTGGACTACTATGGATAAAAATATATGGTGGGATGTAAGAAAAGAAGCATTTGAAAAAATGAATACAGATGTAGATTTTAAAATTCAAGGATATGATATAGATAAAGAAGCTGTTATGATAGCTCAAAAAAATGCAGAACTTGCAGGTGTAGAAGAGTATGTAGAGTTTAAAGTTTTCAATGCTAAAAACTTTGAAAGTGAAGAAAAATTTGGATTTATAGTTACAAATCCTCCTTATGGAGAAAGGTTAGAAGATAAGCAAACTGTAAAAAAACTATACAAAGATTTAGGTTATGCATTTAAAGAGCTTAAAACATGGTCTTATTACATGGTTACTTCGTATGAAGACTTTGAAAATGCATTTAATAAAAAAGCTACTAAAAAGAGAAAATTATATAATGGTAGATTAAAAACTTATATATATCAATATGTAGGACCTAAGCCACCTAAATATATGAATAATAATAAATAATTACAAGCCCTCTTAAATATAAATATAGTGTAGTAATAAATTTAAGGGGGGATATAAATGAGATTGTCAGCCAAAAAAAATAGTAAAGCTCAGCCAAGGAAAAGAACTAACAAGAATAAACATAACCAAGCAAAAGAAGTATTAAAGGAAGAAGTAGTATTAAATGACATTATGGATAAAGAAGATAAGGAAGCTGAAATAGTATTAAATGATTTAGTTCCAGAAAGAGATAAATCAAAGTATGGTATAAAAGCTAATTCAAATAATAATCAGAAAAAAAATGGAATTAAGCTAAATTTTAATTTATTTCCAAAAAACAATAAAGTTAGTACCTCAAGTAACAAGTCTAGAAATAATAAAGTTATAAAAAATGAGGAATTAGCAAAAAATAAGAAATCTGAAAAAATTGAAGAAGAAACAAAAGTTATAGATGAAATAGATAACTCACAAGAATAAAAATTCAAAACAAGAGCTTATTTTAATAAGCTCTTGTTTTGGAAATTTAAAAACTAACATAAGGATGTGTACACTATGAGTCAAAAATTAACTTTTAAAGAAATGAGTAATCATTTAATAGAAGATGAAACACCTTCTTTATATATAAAAAAAATAATTTCGGATGATAGATATTCTTTTGAACTTAAAGACAAACTTTTAAAGCTTGAAACAATAGATCAAAACCCAAAATATCATCCAGAGGGAAATGTTTTAAACCATGTGTTATTAGTTTTAGATAATGCAGCTCAAATAAAAAAAATTTCTAAAGATAGTTTATCTTTTATGTGGGCAGCACTTCTTCATGATATTGGAAAGATTACTACTACTAAGATTAGAAAGGGAAGGATTACTTCTTATAATCATGATGTAGAAGGTGAACAAATTTCTAAACAAATTTTGGACAAGCTTACAGATGATGAAGAATTAAAATATACAGTTTCTAAATTAGTTAGATATCATATGCAACCATTATTTTTTGATAAGAACTTACCTTTTTTTAGCTGTGAAGAAATGATAAAAGAAATTGATTATAATGAGGTTGCCTTAATATCGATGGCAGATAGATTAGGGAGAGGAAATATTACTAGTGAAATTAGGGAAAAAGAGCTAGAAAATCTAGAGAAGTTTAAAGCTTATTTAAAAACTAGAGAGGAAAAATAAATGAAGCTATTTAAATTAATTGTATTGATTTTATTTGCAGGATTTTTAAATGTAGGATGTACTACAAGTACAGCATCACCTGAACAATTAATCGAAAAGCCTACTTATAATGAACAAAAACTAAGGTTAAAAGTTAATATAGAGAGTGCCTTAAAGGGAGCAAAACCATTACTACCTAAAAATTCTTCAGATGTATCCTCTATAAATGAAGTTGACTTAGATAAAAATGGAGTAAATGAATTAGTTGTATTTCAAAAAAATGAAGATATAGATGAAGGAAGTGTAAAAGTTGGCTTTTCCATAATGAACTATGGAAAAGATAGTGTATATTCGGTTGTAGATGAATATTTAGTTACAGGAGAAAGTATTGAGTATACATACTTTTCTGATTTAGATAATGATGGGAATAAAGAAATAATATTATTAACTAAAAATGGAAATAAGAGTAATTTAGATATATGCCAATTTAAGAATAATAAGATAACTAGGCTATATAGATTTGATCCAAATTGGATAAAGGATTCAAATGAATATACTGATACAAAGGTATATATAGATAATCTAGATAATGATGGAACGCCTGATATGGTTATATGTAGTTTAAATCCAGAAACTCATAAAATGATAGTGAGTTTAACTTATTTCGATAAATACATAAGGCTTAAAGATTATACAATAATAAACGATGTAAAAAGTTTAGATAATGTATATATAGATATAGAAAAGGTACGAAAAGATAAAAAAGCAATTATTTTAGGATACAAGCCTTTTACAGGTGGAGAATCTTATTTTACTCAAATACTGTATTTGAGTGGAAATAAATTGATGAAAGCATTTGATGAGAATGATATAAAAACAAAGAATCCATATTATATGGCTCCAGAAGATATTAATCACGATGGAGTTGTGGAGATACCTATAATCAATAATAATACTAGAGGATACAATAAAAAAACATCTGCTAATGTAAGTTGGTATGGTTGGAATGGAAAAGAGAATGAAGAATCAAATTTAGTTTTTGTAAGTCAAGTTTATTACAATTACTCTAATAATTTTAAATTGCTTATACCTAATAATTTAGCCAATAAAATATATATTGAAGAAGTTCCAAAAGATAATAAACTTTATTTTGAATTTATGTATTATGATACTCAACATACAGAACCTATAAAGTTATTTACTATTAGTAAGGTAAATAAAAATAATGTTGATGAAAGTAAAAGTGCTAATTCGACTACTAATAATGGAGGATATATAATTTTAGAAAATGACAAGGCATCATTTATGTTGCTTGTAAATAGTCCTGAAGTATTAAAAAAATTAGATATATCAAATGAAGCAATAAAAGGGTATTTTTTACCAATTTATTAGGTTACAGGGAGGAAGTATTATGAATGAAAAAATCTTGATTTTAGAAGATGAAATAGGTATAAGAAGTTTTGTAAGCATAAATTTAAAAAGAGAAGGCTATGAAGTTATAGAAGCGGGAACAGGACAAGAAGCTATAGATAAAATAACAAATGAAAAAAATATATCTATAGCATTGTTAGATGTTATGTTACCTGATATGAGTGGAATAGATGTATGTAAGCATATAAGAAACAATTTTGATTCAGTTGGGATTATAATGCTTACAGCTAAATCTCAGGAAGAAGACAAAATAGAAGGCTTTATATCTGGAGCAGATGACTATATGGTTAAACCATTTAGTATAAAGGAATTGCTTATGAGAGTAAGTGCTCTTTCAAGAAGAATTAATAGAGAGGCAAATGCAAAGAATAAAAGTATAATAGAAAGTGGACCTTTCATATTAGATTTAGAAAAAAGAAAGTTAACTAAAAATAATTCAGATATAGAGTTAACTCCAACAGAATTTTCAATCGTTAAGTTTTTAATAACAAATGAAAAACAATCTTTAAGTAGAGATCAAATTTTAGATGAAGTATGGGGAACTAATTATTTATATGATTTTAAGATAGTTGATGTAAATATCAGAAGAATAAGAAATAAAATAGAAGATGATCCATCAAAACCTAAATTTATACAAACGGTTTGGGGATATGGTTACTGTTGGAGAAAGGAAGAACAATAGTGATACACTTTGCAGGACTTAGAAAAAAAATAATAAAAAATTATTTTATAATAATTATTATAACTGTAACACTATTTGAAGGACTATTTATATTCTATGCTCAAAATTATTATTATGACTCGATAAGAAGAACACTTATGCATCAAGCTAGTAACACTGATAGCATATATAGTGGATATATGGGAGATAGTTCATTTGAGCAAAAGGTTAATAATTTGTATGATAAAAGAGATATAGATAGTGATTCAAAAATGGCATTAGAGATAATAGACAAAAAGAAGAATATTATAATTGATCAATATGGGTTTAGAAGTAGAGAAAAAGCTCATTATGAAGATGTAAATGAAGCTCTAAAAAATAAAACAACAACAAGCACATATAGAATAAAAGATACTGGAGAACATGTTATGAGTATTTCAGTACCTTTAAAATCTAATAATCAAATTGAAGGAGTCGCAAGATATACTGTTTCACTAGATTACATTGATAGAACTATATTTAAGATAGTTTTAGGGCTAATACTTGCAGGTATATTTATTTTATTAATAGCAATATCTATAAGTTTAAAATTTGCATATACTTTGATTGATCCATTAAGTGAACTTAAAAAGTTTGCAAATGAATTAGCTCATGGTAATTACAATATAAGATTAAAACCAAGAGCTATAATTGATGATGAAATTGGAGAATTAGCAGAAACATTCGAACATATGGCAAAAGAAATTGACAAAAGTGAAAAGCTAAAAGAAGAATTTATATCATCAATTTCACATGAATTAAGGACACCTTTAACATCAATTAAAGGATGGAGTGAGACTTTAGGATTTGAAGGAATTGGAAAAGAAGAGTTAGATTTAGGACTAGGAATAATTCAAGATGAAACAGAAAGACTTATTAAACTAGTTGAAGAGCTTTTAGATTTTTCAAGATTATCATCTGATAGAATTAAACTTCAAATAGATATGGTTGATATTCAACAATTAGCTTTTGGAGTTGTTAATCAATTGAAAGTTAAGTCACAAGAAAAGAATATTTCATTAAGTTGTGAAGTTGAAGACCATCAAATGAGATCGATACAAGGAGATAAAAACAGATTAAGACAAGTTCTTATAAACTTAGTACAAAATGCTTTAAAGTTTACAGAAGAAAATGGATATGTAAAGGTTTTAGTTCACCAAGAAGAAGATTATACAACTATTAGTGTTGTTGATAATGGAGAAGGTATAGAAGAACATAATTTAGAAAAGGTATTAGATAAATTTTTCCAAGAAAACTATAATAAAGCAGGTAGTGGTTTAGGACTTGCTATAAGTAACGAAATCGTAAAACTACATGGTGGAGAAATGAAAATAAAAAGTAAAAAAGGTGAAGGCACATGTATTATATTTACATTGAAAAATACACTACTGGAGTCTGTATAGAAAGAGGATAAAAATGAGAAATATTAAAATGACTATTGAGTATGACGGATCAAGATACAAGGGATTTCAAAGATTAAAAGATAACGATAATACGATACAAGGAAAGATTGAAGATGTACTTAGTAAAATGGCAGATGAAAAAATAGAAATTATTGGATCAGGAAGAACTGATATGGGTGTTCACGCTTACAATCAAGTAGCTAATTTTAAAACAAACTCTAATTTATCAGTTAAAAAAATTAATGATTATTTAAATAACTATTTACCAGAGGATATAGTTATAAAAACTGTTGAAGAAGTTGATGAAAGATTCCATTCAAGATATAATGTAAAACAAAAGGTTTATTTATATAAAATAAATAATTCAAAAACTCAAGATGTGTTTTTGAGAAAATATAGTACTTATATAGAAAAGCCGTTAGATATAGAATTGATGAAAAAAGCTAGTGAGTATTTAGTGGGAGAACATGATTTTACAAGCTTTGCATCGTCTAAATCAAAAAAGAAATCTAATGTAAGAGAGATACACAGTATAACTATAAATAAAAATAAAGATATGATAGACATATTTGTAGAAGGTAATGGCTTTTTATACAATATGGTAAGAATAATAGCAGGAGCTTTAATAGAGGTTGGGTTAAATAAAAAAACTCCTGAGGATATAAAACTTATGTTGGACGCAAAAGATAGAAGTAAATCATCAGATACTGCTCCAGCTAAAGGTCTATACTTATATTCTGTTAAATATTAATTATTAAGCAGCTTTTAGCTGCTTAATTTATTTTTTGGAGGAAAAATGTATTATACATATATAATAACTTGTAAAGATGAAACTTATTACATTGGCTACACTAGCGATATTGAAAGAAGAATTAATGAACATAAAATAGGAAAGAACTCGAAATATACTAGAGCAAGAGGATTTAAAAATTTAGAAATATACTGGAGTAGTAATTCTCGCAGTGATGCAATGAAGCTAGAATGTTTTTTGAAAAAGCTTACAAGGTTAAATAAAACTAAACTTATAAATAATCCTAGTTTACTATATGATAAATATAAAGTGGATGATAAAAAATATAGGTTAGAGGTGTTAGACGAATTATAATTTCAAAAATTATTAAGTAGTAGTTTGTATAATTATAGGCTGAAATAGACTTTGAATACTAAAAGTAAATAAAATTTAAAATAAAATTAAAAATAAAATTTAAAAATAATATTGATTTTTGTATATGAAAATGTTATTTTAAATATGTAAACGTTTTACCGGAGGAAGCGAAAGAGGGGAGAGGGGTATTTGTGACAAATATAATAATAAATGCAGATGATTTTGGCTACTGTGAAGGTGTAAATCAGGGTATTATTTCAGCCTATAAAAATGGCGTTGTAACTTCTTGTAGTATAATGGCGGGTATGCCTGGTTTTAATCAAGCTGTGAAGCTTTTAAATGAAAACAGAGGGCTTGGCTGTGGAGTTCATATGACTTTGAGTTGTTATAAACCGGTTTTAGATACACATAAAACTTTGGTAGATGAAAGTGGATACTTCTTTAGGAGAATAACAAAAGAAAAGGCTATGGAATTTGATTTAGATGAGGTATATCTAGAACTTTGCTCACAAATAGATAAAGCTATAGGTGCTGGAGTTAAAATAAGTCATTTAGATAGTCATCATCATATACATACACTTGAAGAGTTTAGACCAGTAATTGAGAAAATATTAAAAAAGTATAATTTGCCTATACGAGGTGGATTTGAATATGAAATTAGTTATGATAAAGTAGTTCCGCTTATAGATAGTTTTTATGGGGATAATATAAGTGATGATTATTTTAATAATAACATTGACGATATAAAAAAATTTAAAGTTGTGGATATAATGAGCCATCCTGCATTTGTAGATGCTTTTTTATCAAAATCAACCTCATATTCTATACAACGAACATTAGAACATGAAATATTAACTTCATTTGAACTAAAACAGTTTTTTGAAGATAATAATATAAACTTAATTAATTATAACAATATAGGGGAAAGTGAAGGTATTTAATTATGAATGAAAAAATTTTTGAAATATCATTTGGTATAATAGGTCATGCGGGAGATGCTAAAAGTACAGCACATGAAGCGTTAGGTGAAGCTAAATTAGGAAATTTTGAAAAGGCAAGAGAGTTATTAAAAGAAGCTAATGAAACATTAACTAAGGCTCATAGATTCCAAACTGAGTTAATTCAAGCAGAGGCTAGCGGAGAAAAAACTGAAATGGGAGTTGTATTAGTTCACTCTCAAGACCATTTAATGACAACTATGAATTTTTTACAATTAGCTAAAGAATTTATTGATATGTATGAATTTATATATAGTAAGTTAGAAAAATGATAAAAAATAAAAGCGCTTATTAATAAGCGCTTTTATTTTTTATCATTTTGTGTAAGATTATTTTTTGCTGGATGGAGCTATTTTTTTCTTGTTAGGTTTGTAAGGTACAGGATTAACCTTATTAGGAACTTCTACAGATTCACCCTTAGGGCCTTGGGGACCAACAGCACCAGTATCACCCTTAGGACCTTGAGAACCGGAAGTTCCAGTAGAACCCTTATCACCCTGAGGACCTTGAGAACCAGCAGCACCAGTGCTACCTTTAGGACCTTGAGAACCAGTAGCACCAGTGTCACCTTTAGGGCCTTGAGGACCAGCAGCACCAGTGTCACCTTTAGGGCCTTGAGGACCAGCAGCACCAGTATCCCCTTTAGGACCTTGAGGACCAGCAGCACCAGTGTCACCCTTAGGACCTTGAGGACCAGCAGCACCAGTGTCACCCTTAGGACCTTGAGGACCAGTAGCACCGGTATCGCCCTTAGGACCTTGAGTGCTAGGTAATGTTAATATTTCAGACTTATTTATATTACACAATGGATTAACATATACTTCTTTACCAAAATCAACATAGTCAATAGCTGATAATTTTATACATATAGGACCTTTTCCTGAAGGTGTAGTTCCATATATACTACATGGAGTAATTTTTTTTACTTTTAACCTTAAAATACAATCGCTATTAGAAAGTTTAAAACCAAGTATTCTACCTACGCATCCAACCAAATTTTTATATAAATCTAAATCACAAGCATAATAAAAAAACATTTGGCTTTCATCGCAATTTAAAGTGTTACTTTGGCAAGTGTTACAATTATAGTTTTTGTCTGGATAGTTGTCACAATCATAAGTTTCAAGTTCAAATAAATTTGAGGAACTTTTGTTTAGGTTACAATTGTCACATTCACAATATTCCGATGTACATTTTTTTTGTTTACAAAAGTTGCAGTCATATTTTTTTTGCATAAAAACACCTCATATATATTTTAATTAATAGGCATACCCTATCATTATATCTATATGCAATAGACATACAGTTTGAAACTAATTGAAAAAATATAAATTAATAAAGAAATTTTTTTTTACATAAATGCAAAATACGCTATAATATATATATAACCCTAGTAATTAAGACAAAAATAGAAAAAACCCTTGAAAAATAAACTGAAAATAAGAAATAAAATGTAAAATAAAAATTAATTGTAAAATTTTTTTAAAAAAATACAATTTACTATTTCCTTTTTTAAAAGTCTATTGTAAAATATAGTTAAAGAAAACGTTAACAACAAACAAAAGACCTTAGTAAGGTGGTGAAAATATGAATTATCAAGATAAAATACTAAAGGTTATAATTCATGCAGGAAATGCTAAATCACATATATATGAAGCTTTACATTGTGCTAAAAAAGGCGACTTTAAAAAAAGCGATGAATATATGGAAAGTGCAAATGAAGAAATTTTAGAAGCTCAAAAAATTCAAACTAGTTTAATAAACAAAGATGCTGATGGGAAAAATGTCGAAATAAGCATGCTTTTAATTCACTCACAAGATCATTTAATGACATGTTTAAGTGAGAGAAATTTAGTAAAAGAAATTATAGACTTAAGAAAAGAGCTTAAATTAAATAAGTAATTAACAATATTAAAATAAAAATATATTAGACTTTTAGGAGGAAATTAAAATGAATAAAAAAATATACTTATTTTGTAGTGCAGGGATGTCAACAAGTTTATTAGCAAGTAAAATGCAAAATGTTGCCAATCAACATAATTTACCAATAGAGGTAGAAGCATTTCCATATGCTGATATAGACAAAATAGTAGAACAAAAAAATCCGGACTGCATACTACTTGGGCCTCAAGTTAAATTTATGCTAAAAGAAGTTCAAGAAAAATTTGATGCAAAAACTCCAGTAGATGTTATAAATAGTCTTGATTATGGAGCTATGAATGGAGAGAAAGTTTTAAAGACAGCTATAAAGATGATAAAAGCTCGCCAAGCTAAATAATCATAGCATAAATTCAAGGGAATATAAGTGGGTTAAAAATAAAGTAAATATATTAAAATTAGAAGTTTTAGTCTAAAAATAAAAGCCTTGGGAAACCAAGGCTTTTATTAAAAATATGGAGGGATTAATAATGTGGGGGATAATAGCTACTTGGAGAACGGCAATTGAGGGAATTGATGAAAGTGCTCAAGCTTTAAGTAAAGGAATAGATGCAGGAGATGCAATTGAAAGCGCTATAAAAATAGTAGAAGACTATCCATTTTACAAGTCAGTAGGATATGGGGGTCTTCCTAATGAAAATTGTGAAGTAGAGTTAGACGCAGCATATATGGATGGAAACACATTATCTATTGGGGCTATTGCTGGAATGAAAAATTTTGCAAATCCGATATCAATAGCTAGAAAGTTAAGTAGTGAAAAAGTAAACTGTTTTTTAATAGGAATAGGAGCAGAAGAATATGCTCACAAAAATGGATTTGAAAGAAAATATATGTTAAGTGAAAGAGCTAAAAAACATTATAATAAAAGAAAAAGAGAAATATTAGAAAAAGGATTAAGTCCATATATAGGCCATGATACGGTTGGAATGGTATCTCTAGATTGTAATGGTAAAATGTGTGCAGGAACATCGACTAGTGGATTATTTATGAAAAAAAATGGAAGAGTAGGAGATTCTCCATTATCTGGCTCTGGATTTTATGTAGATAGTGAAATCGGAGGAGCAACCGCGACAGGTTTAGGAGAAGATCTTATGAAAGGCTGTATATCTTATGAAATAGTTAGACTAATGAAAAGTGGGTTGAGTCCACAAGAAGCTTGTGATAAAGCTATTTTTGAACTAGATACAAAACTTCTAAATAGACGAGGGAAAGCTGGAGATTTATCAGTAGTTGCTATGAATAATAAAGGTGAATGGGGAGTGGCAACAAATATAGATAGTTTTAGTTTTTCTATTGCAACTCAATATCATAAGCCAACAGTATATTTAAGTAGTCGTATCAACGGGAAGAGTGTTCACAAAGTAGCATCAAAAGAATGGTTAGATGCATACTCTTTAAGAATAAAAGCACCTATAGAACAAATAAGAATTGAGGAATTTTATGAATATCCTGGATGATAAAATAAAAGAATTAAAAAGAGACTTGATAAATGATATTATAGAGAGTGAGAAAAATACTTTTGAGAAAGAAGTAGGTATGACATTAGAAGAAACATTGGAAATTGCTAAAAAGCTAGGGTTTAAAACTGAAAATATTGATGGAGATATTGGATATGCTGAATATGGAATCGGAGATGATTACATATTTGTAATAGGCGTATTGAATAATAAACATTCAATAATAAGTTCATTATATGCACTAAAAACTATAGAAAAATCTAAAATTAAATTGAATAGAAAAGTTAGGATAATATTTGCAATGAATGGTGAATCTGGATTTAAACATATTAAAAATTACTTGAGAAAAGAGAAGTCGACTATAGAGACATTTGAATCAGATTGTAAATACCCTGTAGTATACGGAGACAAAATAATTGGTAAATTTACTATACAAAATTATTTAGATATAGAAAATATAAGAATTCACCAAGATTTAGTAATAGATAAAAATATCAAATATTGCTGTATTGAAGTTCCTAAAGAATACATATATGAGGATATAATATGTTATTTAGAAAATAAGGCAAATTCCGAAGAAGGAATTATAAGTACATATAAAAATATAAATATTAAAATAAATGAAAATCATGTAATTATAAAATCTTTTATAAATAGTGATATTGCTAAAACTGGTATATATGGAAATAATGTTATAATCAATTTAGTAAACTATTTAGTAGAAGAAAATTTTATTGAACATAAAAAACTAAATAAATGTTTTTTATTAATAAATAAATATTTTTATGAAAAAAAAGAATTGTTTACTAATGAAAATTCAAAAAAACAGTTAAATTTAGATAACTTAAATTTTGAAAAAGGAAAAATAGCTATTGAATTTAACGTTGGTAATAATGTGAAAAATGAAATAGCTTATATTAGTGATGAATCTATGACTATAGATGATATTATATTAAATACTAAAATATTTGCAGATATAATTTGTAAATTAGATAAGGAGGAGCAATGCTAGAAATTATAGCTATGAGCGTAGAAGATGCTATAAGTATTGAAGAATGTGGAGCAAATAGAATTGAACTTGTAAGTGCTCTTACAGAAGGTGGACTTACACCAAGTTTTGGGTTAATAGATGAAGTTATAAAAAGTGTAAATATACCAGTAAATGTGATGATAAGACATCATGCTAAAAGCTTTATGTATAGTGATTCAGATATAGGTATCATGCTAAAAGACATCGAAAAAGTAAAAGAACTAGGAGCCAATGGTATAGTTATTGGAATGTTAGATGAACAAAATAATATACAAGAAAATCAGCTAAAAACTATAATAAGTGCTTCTAAAGGATTAGAAATTACATTTCATAGAGCGATAGATGAAACAAATTTACTCAATTCTATAGATGTGATAAATAGACATAATGAAATTACAAATATCTTAACATCTGGAGGTAAAGGAAAGATAATAGATAATATTGACTATATAAATACTTTGAAAAATAAATCTAAGCATGCAAAGGTATTATTAGGAGGCGGCTTAAATTTTGAAAATATAGAGCAAATAAAAAAGTTAACAAATAACAAAAATTTCCACTTTGGAACAGCAGTTAGAGTTGATAAAAATCCGTTTGGAGAAATTGATAAAGTAAAATTAAAAAAATTAGTGAACATTATTAATAATTAAAAATGAAAAGTATCAATTACATTAAAATATAATTGATACTTTTTTGTTGTTGACTAATTGACAAAAAATGCAAAATATTGTAAAAAATGTATAAAATATGTTAGAATATATCCGTATAAACAATGTGAGATAGCAAAATGTTAATTATAGAGGAGACGTAAAATTGAGTAGAAGAAATAGAAAACTTATAAAATATATTGTAACATTCGGAATAATATCAGCAACAACAGCAGTTGGAAGTATAGTTCCTGTAAGTGCTAATGAAAATGTAGAAGCTGAGTTTTCAGCGGTTATGGATAAACATAAAAATGAAGAAGTCGTAGTAGATGATGGGGTATCTTTAAGAAAAGGAGAAACTCTAAATTTATCAAAAAATCCTAATTGGGAGATGTCAGATAATGATACAGTTAAAATAAGTGAAGATGGAATTGTAACGCCTGTAAATTCAGGGACTGTATTTTTAAGCCAGAAGATAGATGACAAGGTACATATATTAGAAGTATACGTTCCTCAAAATAAGATAAGAGCATATAGCTTTGCTGCTATGCCAAAAGTAGATAGAGATCACTATAAAGTTTTTGTTGATCCTGGACATGGTGGAGAAGATAGTGGGGCAGTTGGACATGGAAACTATGAAGATGAACTAAATTTACAAGTTGCAAATAAAGTTAGACAAAAACTTGAAGCTAAGGGTATAGAAGTAAAAATGAGTAGAACTAGTGATGAATTTATATCTTTAGGTGATAGAGCTAAGATGGCAAACAGCTATGTTCCTGATGTATTTGTTTCAATTCATCAAAACTCTGCAGATGCAACTAGTGCAAATGGTATAGAGACATACTATCATACGAATAAAAGTGATCACAAACCATATGCTCAAGATGTTCAAACTAAGGCAATAGGTGAGACAAATGCTAGAAATAGAGGAGTTAAAAGTGCAAACTTCGCTGTTTTAAGAGAAACTAATATGCCTGCAGCTTTATTTGAGAGTGGGTTTATAACTAATCAAAATGAATCTGCAAATTTAGCAAGTTCATCATACCAAGATAAATTAGCTACGGGAATTGCAAATGGAGTAGAAAAATACTTGAAAGAAAATATAGAAATAAATGGCAGTGGAGAAAAACCTGTAGATCCAGAACAACCATCTACAACAAAAACAGGAGTAGTAACAGCAACTTCATTAAATGTAAGAAGTGGGTATGGAACTAGTTATGGAGTTATAGGTTCAATATCAAATGGAGCAAAAGTAGAAATAGTAGAAAGTAAAGATGGATGGTACAAGATAAAATATAATGGAGGATATGGATACGTATCAGGAGATTATATAAAAGTAGATGAAAGTACAACTCCACCAACAAATCCAGGAGAAACAGTTAAAAATACAGGAGTAGTAACAGCAACTTCATTAAATGTAAGAAGTGGATATGGGTCAAGCTATTCAAAGATAGGAACATTATCAAATGGAGCAAAAGTAGAGATAGTAGAAAGTAAAGATGGATGGCATAAAATAAAGTATAATGGAGGATACGGATACGTATCAGGAGATTATATAAAAGTGGATGGAAGTACAACTCCTCCAACAAACCCAGGAGAAACAGTTAAAAATACAGGAGTAGTAACAGCAACTTCATTAAATGTAAGAAGTGGATATGGGTCAAGCTATTCAAAGATAGGAACATTATCAAATGGAGCAAAAGTAGAGATAGTAGAAAGTAAAAATGGATGGCACAAGATAAAGTATAATGGAGGATACGGATATGTATCAGGAGATTATATAAAAGTGGATGGAAGTACAACACCACCAACAAATCCAGGAGAAACAGTTAAAAATACAGGAGTAGTAACAGCAACTTCATTAAATATAAGAAGTGGTTACGGATCAAGCTATTCGAAAATAGGAACATTATCAAATGGAGCAAAAGTAGAAATAGTAGAAAGTAAAAATGGATGGCACAAGATAAAATATAATGGAGGATACGGATACGTATCAGGAGATTATATAAAAATAGGAGGGAGCACAACAAACCCACCATCTACAACAAAAACAGGAGTAGTAACAGCAACTTCATTAAATGTAAGAAGTGGTTACGGATCAGGTTATTCAAAGATAGGGACATTATCAAATGGAGCAAAAGTAGAAATAGTAGAAAGTAAAAATGGATGGCACAAGATAAAGTATAATGGAGGATACGGATACGTATCAGGAGATTATATAAAAATAGGATAAGAATTAAAACAAGAGTATATAAAAGCTAACAAAAAATAGTTTTATATACTCTTGTTTGTTAAAATGATATAATTATATAAATAAAAATTAGGAAGGAGATTTTTTATGATTTATTTAAATAGTGAAGATATAATAAAGTCTATAACATTAGATGAGTGTATGGATGCTATAGAAGATGCATATAGAATGTATGTAAACAATGAGTATAATATGCCAGATAGATTACAAGTTGAGAATAATGATTTAACTTCTTTATATATGCCTTGTTTTACGAAAGAATCATTTGGTACGAAAATACTTACAGTGGCACCTAATAATGCAAAAATAAACAAACCTATAATTGATGGAATTATGTTAGTGAATGATATAGATACAGGGGAAGTTGTTTGCATGATGGATGGGAAAACACTTACAGCAATTAGAACTGGAGCAGTAGGTGGTGTTGGAGTTAGACATACAACAAGAGCAGATGTGAAAAATATAGGATTGATAGGTACAGGAGTTCAAGGGTTTTATCAAATTATATATGCATGTAAGGCAAGAAATATAGAGAATGTTTACTTATATAATAGAACAAAAGAAAAAGCAGTTAATTTAAAAAATGAACTAGAGAAAGAATTAAAAAATATTAATATACATATAGTAGAAACTTCTAGAGAATTAGTTCAAAAAAGTGAAGTTATAGTAACAGCGACAACTTCATACCAACCAGTTATAGAAGAAGATAAAGAATTGTTTAGAGGAAAACATATAATAGCAATAGGCTCTTATAAACCTGACATGAGAGAGTTACCAGATGCATTACTTGAAATTGCAGATCTTGTAGTAGTAGACACTGATTTTGCGAAGGAAGAAAGTGGAGATTTATATGTACCGATACAAAAAGGATTGATAAAATCAGATGATATTAAGAACATGGGAGAATTTTTCAAAGAAAATAATAACGTGAACTTAAAAGAAAAAACTACTCTGTACAAGTCGGTTGGAATGGGGCTGTTTGACATGGTAGTAGCTGATAAAATTTATAAAAAATCTTTAGAGAAAAAAATAGGTCAAAATATTGAATTATAAAAAACATGTCTAAAGTTTAAACTTTAGACATGTTTTTTTATTCTATATCAAATGGATTTTTTTCGAATTCACTTATCCTATCTAAATAATGTTTAGGTGAAACTCCGTAAGCTTTTTTAAAAGCTCTAACAAAACTTGAATAATCCTTAAATCCACATTCTATACAAGCATCACTCATAAGATATCCCTTTTTTATTAATGACTTAGCATAAATAAGTCTTTTTTGAACTATATAGCTATGTAGAGAGCTTCCGGTTTGAGACTTGAATTTACGCATTAGATAATACTTGCTCATGAAAAATTTATTAGCTATAGTGTCTATAGATAAATCTTTATTTAAATTATCATTTATATAACTAAAAATTTGTTGAATTGTTTCATCGTACTCAACATCCTCTGAAGTATCATCGCTTTTTAAAAATAGTCTATTAATTAAAACTAAGAATTGTATAAATAAAGAATTTTTAAGTATAATATGGCCAAACTCATCAGAAGATTCAGCAGCTTTAATTTTAAATAAAATATTTTTTAAATTTTCTAAGTCATTTGGATTAAGTCTTAACAAATTAGATTTATTTTTACTTGATATATTAAAACAAGTGAATAAATCATCTCCGTATATATTATGTTTTTCTATATATTCTGGATTTATCCATATAACTATACGTTCATAATATTTATTAGGATTTATAATAGGTTTATGTATTTCAGTATTATTTATAAATAAAATATCCCAAGGTTTTAATTTATATGATTTTCCTTCTACTAAATAATCTACATCACCAGAGATTAAAATTGTAATTTTATTAAAGTCATGATGATGATAGTCAAACTTTATATCCCTCATATCCTTTATATGAAATATTTTAAAATTATCATCAAGATATCCAACCTTATCTATATTTTCTTTATTTATATCCATAAAAACAACCTCTCATATTCAAATAATAGTAATAACTTTAAAAATATTTACAATTTAATATACCGTAAATAAGATAAATTGTAATCGTCTATATATAGTATAGCACTTTTTACAATGCATAGGGCATTTTACGCAATGTACATGGTAAAAAAATAATAATATAATAAAATTCATTGTGCATTAAAGCGATAGTATTAAAAGGAGAAGACAAATGAAAAAATTTTTGAAAAATTATAAATCATCATTAATATTACTAGGCGCAATATTAATCGGAGGAATTGTAGGTGTAGTTTTAGGACCTAAAGCTACCATGCTAAAGCCTTTTGGGGACTTATTTTTAAATTTATTATTTATGTCACTAGTGCCTCTTGTATTTTTCAGTGTTTCATCAGCAATAGCAAATATGAACACTATGAAAAGATTAGGGAAAATAATGGGTAATATTGTTATAGTATTTTTATCAACAGCATTCATAGCAGCATTAATAGGTATTTTAGGAGCTATAATTTTAAACCCAACTAAAGGATTAGATTCTAGCATGTTTACTTCTATAATAGGAAGTGGAGAAATCGTAGAAGCTGAAAAAGTTAGTTTCTTAGATCAAATTGTAAAAACTGTAACAGTTAATGATTTTAACATGTTATTTTCAAAGTCAAATATGTTACAACTTATAGTATTTGCGGTACTATTTGGGCTTGCGACTGCAATGGCTGGAGAAAAGGCAAAAGGTATAGCAAAATTTGTGGAAGAAGGATCAGAAGTTATAGGAAACATTATAAAGATAATAATGTATTATGCACCGATAGGTCTTGGGTGTTACTTTGCATCTGTTATAGGTGAATTAGGAACTCAAATACTTTCTGGTTATGTAACTGCATTTTTATTATATTTAGGAATAACGGTTATATACTACTTTGGATTCTATACAATATATGCTTATTTAGCTGGAGGAAAAGAAGGTATAAAAATTTTCTGGAAAAATGCAGTTGGACCAACAGTTACAGCGGTAGCTACTTGTTCAAGTGCAGCATGCATACCAGTGAATCTAGTTTCAGCTAAAAATATGGGAGTGCCAGATGATATAGCTGAAACAGTTGTACCACTAGGTGCTAATATTCATAAAGACGGGTCTGTAATTGGAGGAGTATTAAAAATAACATTCTTAATGGGAATTTTCGGAATGGATATAACTAACCCATCAACACTATTAAGTATATTAGTAGTTTCGTTTTTAGTAGGTGCTGTTGTAGGTGCTATACCAGGTGGGGGAGTAATTGGAGAAATGTTAATACTTAGTGTATTTGGATTTTCTCCAGAAATGCTACCGATAATAACTGTTTTAGGAACAGTTATAGATGCACCAGCAACACTATTAAATTCAGCAGGAAACACTGTTTGTGCGATGATGGTTGCTAGGTTAGTTGAAGGTAAAAACTGGTTGATTTCTAAATCTAACTAGAGAAGAGATCTGGATATAGATTTTCATCTATATCTAGGTCTTTTTTTGTCATTTCAATACAAAAATATGATATAATGGAGTGTATTTAACAGATTGAAGGGAGCAAGACATGACAAAATACTATTTATACTATGTGCTTATATATGGTGGTTTAGGAGCATTTATACCATATATAGTTCCATATTTAGAAGGATCATTAAATTTATCTGCTACGCAAATAGGAATCATAACATCTATACCATCAATAATAGGTATATTAGTTGTTCCACTTTGGGGAATTATAACCGATATAACTAAAAAAGATAAAAAAATACTTGGAATTTGTGTAGCTATAAACTGTTTAATAATGGGGATGTACTCAAGTGTAAAATTATTCCCTGTATTACTTATAGTAGCTACGTTGGCAGAGGCATTTAGATATGCAATATCACCTTTAGCCGATAATATAACTACAGATTATTGTAAGCATAAAAATTTAAATTATGGAGTTATAAGAAGTGGAGGGTCTGTAGGTTTTGCACTTATAAGTTTTTTAACAGGGCAACTTATAAAAGTAACATCAAATTCTAAGATTATCTTCTTAGTTTATATAATTTTATTTGTGGTTTCTTTAATAGTACTTCCGTTTTTAAATTCTAAAAAATATGATGAAGAAGAAAAATTAAAAGGCTCAACGATGAAAGAAGATTTAAAAGAGCTTATAAAAGATAAATCATACTTATGGCTTTTAGCTATTGTTATATGTACTATAAGTATTAGTGAAGTAACTAATGCATATCAAGGTTTATATTTAATTGACTTAGGTGCAAGTGAAGGTGATATAGGTATACTAGTAATCTTTACAGCTTTACCTGAAATATTTTTTATGTCAAAAATTAATTCGTTAGTTTTAAAATATGGATATAAAAAAGTATTTAAAATAGGTATACTTACATTTTTAATAAGATGGATAACTTGCTTATTTGCAACTTCTCCAATGATGTTTATACTTACAGCTCCGCTTACAGCTTTAGCATTTTCAACAATGTTAGTTTCATATATTGGATATATAAAAGATAAATTTTCGAGTGAGATTCAAGCTACAGCTTTAACATTAACATCAATGGCAATAGGTGTTTCTTCTGCATTAATTAAGTTACCGGTTGGATTTGGAATAGATGTATTTGGATTAAAAACTATATATATACTATCGATAGTAATAACTTGTTTAGGATTTATTGTTTGTAGTGTAAAAAAGGAAAATAAAAATGAAAAAGCTATAGGTTAATAACCTATAGCTTTTCTTATATTAAATTTGACATATAAAAAATTTGATATAACTAAAAAAAGTTAATTATAACTAAAAAATATGATAGACAAATTTATAACAATGTAGTATATTTAAATTGAGGAAATGGTTTTCGAAAGAGGGGTTGAAGATGAATGAGCATATAGGAGCTAAGATAAAAAGCTTGAGAACACAAAGAAAAATGACATTAAAAGATTTAAGTGAAAAAACTAACTTATCTATTGGTTTTTTATCTCAGTTAGAGAGAGGATTAACTAGTATAGCAACAGACACATTAGGAAGCATTGCAGATGTATTTGAAGTTGAGTTATCTTATTTCTTTTTAAAGCCAAGAACTAAGAAAAGACCAATAATTAGAAGTTATGAAAAAGAAGTTTTTAATATATGTACATCTGGATGTATCCAGTACAATTTATCTAATGACTTAAAGGAAAAGATTATGCTTCCTAGGTTTTTAGATATTCTTCCAAATAATACAGATGAAGATATACAGTCATATTCTCACGAAGGAGAAGAATTTGTATATGTATTAGAAGGAACACTAACATTATTTTTAGATGGGGAACAACATGAATTATATCCTGGAGATAGTATACACTACAATTCTTCAAGAAATCACAATTGGGCTAATTATACAAATAAAATGGTAAGGATGATAGTTGTTGCAACTCCGAATCCTTTTAATAATAACTAAAACTATTTGAAGGTGATTAAATGAATAAGCCACTCATATTGAATATACAAAAATATAGTTTGCATGATGGGGATGGAATTAGAACTACAGTATTTTTTAAAGGATGTCCTTTAGAATGTATATGGTGTCATAATCCAGAAAGTCAGGATTACAAAAAAGAAGTTTTATACAATGATGAAAAATGTTTAAAGTGTGGGACTTGTATAGAGAAATGCCCTAATGAAGCTATATATAAAGGTTTAAATGTAATTGAATTAGAAAAAGAAAAGTGTGAATTTTGTGAGACTTGTATAGATTGTTGCTTAAATAATGCAAGGGAAATAGTTGGGAAAACATATGAAATAAAAGATTTAGTAAAAGAATTAATAAAAGATATGGCGTTTTATGAAGAGTCAGGTGGAGGCGTTACTTTATCTGGAGGAGAAGTAATGACTCAGGATATAGAATATATAAAAAAACTAGTAATTTCACTAAAACAAAAAGGTATAAACGTAGCAATAGATACATGTGGACATTCAAAGTTTGATAACTATGAAGCTATATTGCCATTTGTGGATACATTTTTATATGATATAAAATTAATAAGTGATGAAAAACATGAATTTTTTACTAATAAATCAAATAAATTAATTCTAAATAATTTAAAGATGCTAAGTGAAAAAGGAGCAAATATAAACATAAGAATACCATTAATAGAAGGTGTTAATGTAGATGATAACAATGAAGAAATTAAAAAAATAATAGATTTTATAAAGCCTTTAAACATTGCAAAAGTTAATATATTGCCATACCACAATATAGGAATGCATAAATACAGAAAGCTTTATATGCAGTATGAAGGAGAAAATTTAAAACGACCTTCAGACGAGAAATTAGAGGAAATAAAACAAATTTTCAAAGCAAATAATTTTGAAATAAAGATTGGGGGATAATCATATGGAAAGAGGAAGTTTTGAAAGGACTAAAAAACTTAGAAAGCAAAGTATAGAGACTCAACCTTTTATAACTATTGAAAGAGCTAGGCTTATGACAGAAGGATATAAGAAATATGAGGGAAGTGTTGAAATACCAGTACTTAGAGCTTTAGCGTTTAAACACTATATGGAAAATAGAACTCTTTGTATAAATGATGGAGAACTTATAGTTGGAGAAAAAGGAGATTCGCCACAAAGTACACCTACTTATCCAGAATTATGCTGCCATACAATGGAAGATTTAGATATAATGGATAAACGAGATATTATATCTTTTAAAGTGAGTGATGATATAAAGAAAATTCACGAAGATGAAATAATACCTTTTTGGAAAAATAGACAAATAAGACAAAAAATAGTTAGTTCTATGGAACAAGAATGGATAGATTGTTATGAAAATGGAGTTTTTACAGAGTTCATGGAACAAAGAGCCCCAGGACATACAGTTTGTGGTGGAACAATATATAAAAAGGGATTTTTAGACTTAAAGAAGGAAATTGAAATAGCAATAAGCAAACTAGATTTTGTTAACGATAAAGAAGCGTATGATAAAAAAGCTCAGCTAGAGGGAATGGCTATTGCTTGTGATGCTTTAATTATATACGGAAAACGTTATCATGAGTATGCTAAGCAATTAGCAGAGAAAGAAACTGATGAAGCTAAGAAAAAAGATTTATTAACTATAGCTAAAAATTGTGAGGTAGTACCTGCAAATAAACCAGAAACATTCCACCAAGCAGTTCAGATGTATTGGTTTGTTCACATAGGAGTTACTACGGAACTTAATATATGGGATGCATTTAGTCCAGGTAGATTTGATCAACATTTAAATCCTTTTTATGAAAATGATATAGAAAACGATACATTAGATAGAGATATGGCTAAAGAAATTTTAGAATGCTTATGGATTAAATTTAATAATCAACCAGCACCTCCAAAAGTAGGGGTTACACTAAAAGAAAGTGGAACATACACTGACTTTGCAAATATAAATACAGGAGGAATAACGGAAGATGGTAAAGATGGAGTTAATGATGTAAGCTATATAATTCTAGATGTAATGGATGAAATGAAATTATTACAACCTAGTTCAAATGTACAAATTAGTAAAAAAACTCCAAGTAAGTTCTTAAAAAGAGCATGTGAAATTTCTAGAAAGGGTTGGGGTCAGCCTGCATTTTATAACACAGAAGCAATAATTCAAGAGTTATTAGAAGCAGGTAAAACAATAGAAGATGCTAGATGTGGTGGAACTAGTGGTTGTGTAGAGACAGGATGTTATGGTAAGGAAGCATATATACTTACAGGTTATTTAAATTTACCTAAAATCCTTGAAATAACTTTAAATAATGGGATAGACCCTGTGACAAATAAAAAACTTGGTATAGAAACTGGTGATCCTAATAACTTTAAATCTTACGAAGAGTTATTTAATGCATTTAAGTCTCAATTAAATCACTTTGTAGAAATAAAGGTAAAAGGAAACAATGTAATTGAAAGAATATACTCAAAGCATATGCCAGCCCCACTTATGAGTGTTATAGTAGATGATTGTATAAAAACTGCAAAAGATTATAATGCAGGTGGAGCAAGATATAACACAAAATATATACAAGGTGTTGGGATAGGAACTATAACAGATAGTTTAACTTCTATCAAATACAATGTATTTGATAAGAAAAAGTTTAACATGAGCGAATTACTAGAAGCTTTAAAAAATAATTTTAATGGATACGAAGCTATATATAACATGGTAGTTAACAAAACTCCTAAGTATGGTAATGACAATGACTATGCAGATGATTTAATGCAAGATGTATTTAATTCATTCTATAATGAAGTCACAGGAAGAAAGTCTCCTATGGGAGCTGAGTATAGAATAAATATGCTACCTACAACATGCCATGTTTACTTTGGAGAAGTTATGGGGGCTAGTGCTAATGGTAGGTTAAGTCAAAAACCATTATCTGAAGGTATATCTCCGGAAAAAGGTGGAGATACGAATGGGCCTACAGCTGTTATCAAGTCATGTTCTAAAATGGACCATTTAAAAACAGGAGGAACACTTTTAAATCAAAGATTTGCACCTGCTGTAGTACAAGGAGAAGAAGGACTAGAAAACATGTCTAACTTAGTTAGAGCTTATTTCAATATGGATGGACACCACATACAATTTAATGTATTTGATAAAAATGTATTACTAGCAGCACAAAAAAATCCAGATGAATATAAGGATTTAATAGTTAGAGTTGCTGGATATAGTGATCACTTTAATAATTTAAGCAGAGCTCTTCAAGATGAAATAATAGGAAGAACAGAGCAAAGCTTCTAATATATTTTATAAAAAGTATTGAAATAGGGTATGTTTTAAGATATTTATATTCTTAAGACAGACCCTATAACTATTTAAACAAAATGATAAATTTATAACACAAAAGAAATATAGTGTAAATAATTAGATGGTATTTATAGTAGTTTAAATACACGCTTATAATAAATTTAATACTTGGAATACTAAATATATAGTTATAAAAATTATAGTATTTATAGTAATTAATATAAATTTATAGGAGTGTGTATTAAAGTATGGAAGTAGTGAAAGTAAAAACAGAAGATGAAAAAGAACGATACTTTGTAGCAGATGATAATGGATTACCAATAGAACCTATATTAAAGTTTATTAGATTTAAAGATAATACAGATTATGCAAGAAATACTTTAAGAATGTATTGCCAACATCTAAAACTATACTTTGAATATCTACAACAAAGAGAGTTGGATTTTCAAAATGTAACTATTGATGATTTAGCCTTGTTTGTGAATTGGCTACAAAATCCATATAAAAGTCTGAAAGTTATTCCTACACATCAAGTACAAACAGCGAGAAGTCCAAGGACAGTAAATATTATAGTTAATACTGTACTGGCATTTTATGATTACATTCTAAGACATGAAGAATATAGTAATAATATTTCTGATAGACTTAAAAAGTTTGTATCTACTCCAAGTAGAAATTTTAAAGGGTTCTTATATGGAATAGCATATGAACAAAAGAAAGTAACAAGTAACATCTTAAAATTAAAAGTTCCTAAGACTAAACCAAAAACATTATCTAAAGAAGAGATAGGAATACTCATTAGAACTTGCAACAACATTAGAGATAGGTTCTTGCTAACATTGTTATATGAAACTGGAATGAGAATAGGCGAAGCCTTATCTTTATGGATTGAGGACTTTGACATAAGTGATATGGTCATTGACTTAAAGGACAGAGGTGAACTTGAAAACAATGCTGAAATTAAGACAGTATCAAGTCCTCGAAGAATAGATATCTCTCAAAATCTTGCAGATATGTTTATGGAGTATATAGCAGAGTATCACACAGAAGAAGTTGAAACCAACCATATATTCATTAAGATTAGTGGTAGTAATAAGTATAAATCTATGAATTATACTGATGCAGATAATTTATTCAGAACACTAAAGAGAAAGACTGGAATATATGTTACTCCACACATGTTTAGACATAGTTCACTAACATTGTTAAGGATGTCGGGATGGCAACCTGAATTATTAAGAATAAGAGCAGGGCATAAAAATATTTATACTACTTTAAACACTTATATACACCCTTCTGATGAAGAGATTACGAAAGAGTTTAATAAAACCCAACCTAATTTAGACTTAGACATTTATAGTGGAGAGGGTGAATAAAGTGGAAAAATTACAAGAGATAAAAAATAATCAAAAAAGTAAGTATGATGAAATAATAGAATACCTTAGTCAAGATAATGGATATTGGCTAGCCAATGATAAATGGGATATAACAAAAGATTTTTTCATGGGTAAATCTATTTATAATTATAAAACTATTAATTTTTCATATATAGATAATGCTGTTATAAAAAATGAAGTCAAATATTATTTTTTATATATGTTTAAAGAAAGGCTACTAACTAATAAAGTTATCGTAAGGCAAGGTAGTGTACTAAAGCATTTAGCTATATTTTTGAATGAAAGTGAGTTTACTACATTTTCAAATTTAAATAAAGTAAAAATATTCAACAGATGGAAACTTTATTTAATTAATGAAGATATAAAATATGTTAAAGAAGAAACAAGATATTTTTCATTTACTAATGTGTTGATAGATTTTATTAAAGATTTCTATGATAGTAGAGATGAAATTGAGAAAGATATATGGTATTCAAAAAATATTAAAGGTGCAAAAATACCTGCAAGTGGAGTAAATCACTGTAATAATAATAAAATTAACTTTAATAAGATTCCTATTTATTATAGACAAATAGTAAAAAGATATTTTAAGACTATAATTACAAAAAAGAGTTGGAATCATTGTTTTCAAATATTAAATAATTTAAATTATTTTTTTGATAAATTTTATTCATATGGGTATACAGATGGTTTTATAGAAAATTTATCAAGAAGAGATATAGAAAATTACTTATATTGGGTAAATAACGATTATAAAGATAAATCGGTGGCTTATAAAAGCAAATTTATATCCTATATAAGGATGTTTTTAGAATATATTCAAATGGCTCAATATGATAAAGTACCTAAAAAAGAAGTGTCATTTTTAATATTTCAAGATGATATTCCTAAAAGAGAACAAGTACAAGATGAAATGAAAAGAGTTAAATTTATTCCAGAGCCTATATTAAAACAATTAGATAGTAATATTATGAATTTAGATAGACCAAAGTTTATACCTATTTATATATTACTTCGTGAAACTGGATGGAGAGGTACTGATATTCTAAATCTTAGATATGATAATTGCTTAGAGCAAATATGGAATAGCAAAGAAGAAAGATATAACTACTACCTTTGCGGTGAAATAACTAAAACAGGAATAGCACAACTTAAAATACCAATAAGAGATAAAGTCGCTGAAATGGTTAAAAAGTCTATTGATAAAGCAAAAGAATTAAGTACGGAAGAGAATAATCCTAAGAAATATCTATTTAATACTTATGAAGGTAGATTAAAAGGTAAACCGTTAAATAAAACATCTTTATTAAATACTATTAAACGGTTAATTAAACAAAAAGATATTAGAGATATTAATGGTGAATTATACCATTTTAGACTTCATTCATTAAGGCATACAAGAGCAAAAGAATATGTTGAGCAAGGTATAGGGATAAGTGTTATACAACAGATATTGGGGCATCAGAGTCTACAAATGACTGTTCACTATGCTACTGTTTCAGAAAATATATTATATGAGAAATGGAAGAATACAGAGGATTTAGAATTATTTAAAGTTGATACATCAACTAATGAGCTTATAGAAGTCGATACAACAACTGATGCAGGAGAAAATCTTATCAGATATGAATATGTTAAAAAGAATTTAGATGCGGTTAGAGTACCATTTGGAGTATGTTTTAAGGCTTCTAAACTACCTTGTAGGCAACAAATGAACCATTGTTTAACTTGCGCAAGTTTCTGCACTACAGTTGAAAATATACCCGAGTATGAAGAAGAAATTGAAAAGGTTAAACAACAAATTGAAATAAGCAATAGATGTGGTAGAGAACTTTGGGCTGAAAAGAATAAACAGTATTTAAATATATTAGAGCAAACATTAGAAAAAGTTAAGGAACATAAATTAGTTCATAAAAATGGAAAGTTAAGGGAGGATGTAATTTAATGACCGATAATACAAAAGGATTAAAAGAATATGCAAAACAAAGGTCACAAATGGCTTTGGATAAAGTTGATAAGGCTATTAGAGAACTCTCTTTGACTGAACAGAAAATTAACTTTAATAGTGTTTCTCAACTTAGTGGAGTGTCTAAGACATTCCTCTATAACAACAAAGAAGTAAAAGCAAGAATTGAAGAACTCAGAAATAAACAAGTAAGTAAAACTATAAATCAAAGAGCCAAATATGATAAAACATCAAAGTCAAAAGATATTATCATAATGGCCAAGGATAAAAAAATAAAAGAATTAGAAGAAGAAAATAAAAAACTCAAAGAACAATTAGAAGTTCTTAGAGGTAAGTTATATGAAAAATTATAGACTACATAAAATATATGTAGTCTATATAAAAATATAGTCATGGCAAGGGGCTAATAATACCTTGCACTATATATATATGGGAGAGATATTTATGAACAAAAAAATAGGATTTATAGGGGCAGGTAACATGGCTAAGGCTATGATAGGAGGAATTGTTAAATCTAAATTAGTAGAGGCTAACAATGTGTTTGCATCTGATTTAAATGAAATAGCACTTGAAAATGCTAAAGATGAATATGGAATAAATATAACAAATGACTCTAAAGAAGTAGTAAAAAACAGTGATATAGTTATTGTAGCTGTAAAGCCAAATGTGTACGATATAGTATTAGAAGGAGTTAAAGAATTAATAGACAATGAAAAAATAATTGTAACTATAGCCGCAGGTAAAACAATAGAATCAGTAGAAAATGTAATAGGTTCAGATAAGAAGGTTATTAGAACTATGCCTAATACTCCAGCTTTAGTAAATGAAGGTATGAGTGCTCTTTGTAAAAATAAAAATATAACTGATGAAGAACTAAATCTTGTAAAGGAAATATTTAGCTCATTTGGTAAGGCGGAAGTAGTAAATGAATACTTAATAGATGCAGTAATTGGGGCAAGTGGGTCAGCACCTGCATATGTGTTTATGTTTATAGAAGCTATGGCTGATGCAGTAGTTGCTGCGGGAATGCCAAGAAATCAAGCCTATACATTTGTATCTCAAGCAGTTATGGGTTCTGCAAAAATGGTGCTTGAAACAGGTAAACATCCAGGTGAATTAAAAGATATGGTATGTTCTCCAGGGGGAACTACTATAGAAGCAGTTAAAACTTTAGAAGCTGAAGGATTCAGAAACTCAGTTATAAAAGCAATTGATGACTGCATAGAAAAATCTAAAGAAATGAGTAAGTAAATAGTAAATATATATTAAAATAGCAAAAATATTAAGGTGAATACATAAGTCTTGAACAAGAAGCTTATATATTCACCTTTTTTTAGATATTAATTTAAACTCATAAAAAATTATATTAATTATCCTATAATATATGGTCAAGACTATGTTTTTCCGACTCAATTAACCTATGAAGAGAAATTTTTATTACATCTATTTGTTCTAAGCAAGTTGAAACGTCTTTTAAATAAATACCATCAGATAATATATTAAAAGCTAGTTCAATATCACCTATGTGACAATGGTTTAAAAATTTAAAAAACTGCTTGGATTCTTCTTTGAAGTCATCCTTTAAGTTATTAGTATACTCTTCACATTTTTCCCAGTCTTCACTCTTAACATACATTTCTAGTTTATTCATTTCATTAGTATATTTAAGAGAAAAATCCTCAGCTTTTACAGATATAAAAAGGCCAAATATAACTAAAGCAATAGTCCAAACTATAGTGAATACAATAGATTTCATATATCCACCTCCTAAAAATTATTTCTTCTGTATAAAGAAGTTATCTTTTTCATCTAATACACAAATTAACGTTTCTGATACTGAATCTATATTGTGTGTTTTTAGGATTGATAAAAGCCAATCTGAACTTTTATTTATACTCTTAAGATTTTGTTTGATTATTTCACCATCTAATATTAAGGGCAATGGTAGATGTTTAAAGTTTTCGGTAGGAACTTTTTCGTAACTAGGAGTAGGTACTATACTAAGATTGCCATCAGTTTCAAGAATTGCGTAATAAACATCTTTTAAGTTGAAATAACCTTGTATTCTCAATTGTTCTAAAAGTTCATCCATAGATACTCTTTCTTCTTTTAAAGCTTTATAGTTAAGTCTTCCTTTATCTATTAAAATTGCAGGATTTCCATTTAATAAAAATCTAATGCTTTTAAATTTTAGAGTTAAAAAAGATATTATAATTTGCATAAAAACTAAACCAGTAAGAGATGCTATTCCATAAATTATAGGAATTTCATTATTTTGCATAGGGATAGCGGCAACCTCTGCAATTAGAAGCGTTATAACCAAATCAAATGAATTCATTTCTGCAATTTCGCCTTTTCCCATAATTCTAAGACTTATTAGTACGGCCATATAAAGAACTATACTTCTAATTAAAACTACAATCATAAGCTTCCATCCTTTATTTTTTATTATGTCTAATCTTAAAATAGACACATACTATTATTTGTATTTATAAAAAATATATACAAGCAAATGTCAAATGCATCTTTAAAATGAAGTATAAATTTGGTATAATTAATTTTAAATTCAAAAATTAGACAGCAAAGTGTCATCGAAGTAATTTAAGGAGGGCTAGTTGTGGCTAAAAGAAAACAAGTACACGTTCCTATAGAAAAAATTCAAGAGCAAGATAGATTTATAGAAGCTATAGCTGAAACGACAAATAGATATTATGCGATACATGGAAGAAAACCTAGATATATGATACAAACTTTTGGGTGTCAAATGAATGAACATGACTCTGAAAAATTATGTGCAATGTTAGATAATATGGGATATATTCAAGGTTTAACAGCTGCAGAATGTGATTTAGTTATATACAATACTTGTGCAGTAAGAGAAAATGCTGAGTTAAAAGTATATGGAAACTTAGGTCAGTTAAAGTTTTTAAAAAGAAAGAATCCAGATTTAAAAATAGCTGTGTGTGGATGCATGATGCAACAAAGTCATGTTGTTGAAGAAATAAAAACTAAATATAAGCATGTTGATTTAGTTTTTGGTACACATAACTTATACAAATTCCCTGAATTATTAGCTAAATCTATGGATACTGAAAAAACTTTAATAGATGTTTGGGATGTAGATGGAGAAGTTGTAGAAGGGCTTAGAAGCAATAGGAAATTTGAGCTTAAAGCATTTGTAAACATAATGTATGGATGTAACAATTTCTGTACTTATTGTATAGTTCCTTACACAAGAGGTAGAGAAAGAAGTAGAACTCCAGAGGATATAATAAATGAAATAAAAGAATTAGTTGCTAATGGAACAAAAGAAATAACTTTACTTGGTCAAAATGTTGACTCTTATGGAAAAACTTTAGAAAATCCAATTAGATTTGATGAGCTTTTAAGAATGGTAAATGAAATAGAAGGAATAGAAAGAATAAGATTTATGACATCTCACCCTAAAGATATATCAGATGAAGTTATATATGCTATTAGAGATTGTGATAAAGTTTGTGAATTCTTACACTTACCAGTTCAATGTGGAAGTTCTAGATTACTTAAGATAATGAATAGACACTACACTAAGGAGTATTATTTAGAGATAATAGAAAAAGCTAAAAAGGAAGTTCCAGATATAGCATTTTCTACAGATCTAATGATAGGATTCCCTGGCGAAACAGAAGAAGATGTAGAGGACACTATAGATGTTGTAAGAAAAGTTAGGTATGATTCAGCATTTACATTTATATACTCTAAGAGACAAGGAACTCCTGCTGCTAAAATGGAAAATCAAATTCCTGAAGAAATAAAACATGAAAGATTTAATAAAGTTTTAGCAGAGGTAAATAATGTATGTGCAGAAATAAATAAATCATATGAAGGAAAAGTAGTCGAAGTTTTAGTTGAGGGAAAAAGTAAAACAGACGAAAATAAATTTACAGGAAGAACTAGACAAAATAAGTTAGTTAACTTTGAATCTGATGTTCAAGACATCATAGGAACTCTTGTAAATGTTAAGATATTAGACTCAAGAACATTCTCATTAAACGGAGTAATACAAAAATAGGAAAATATTTTCAAAAAACAACCACAAAGGTTGTTTTTTTTTGTATAATATAAATGTAATATATAATATTAAATTATTGATTTTAAATATATAGCCTATAAGTTTGATTAAAAAATTATACTTATAAGGGGAAACTTGAACTTCAAGTTGGCTAATGTTTAAAATTAAAATATAAACTATTTGGCAGAATGGAGATAGAGATATGGGAAACAAGATTGTAAAAAAGAAACAGCTAACAGATAGTATTTATTTAATGGACATAGAAGCTCCAAGAGTAGCTAAAGCTTCTAAGCCAGGTCAATTTATCATTATAAAAAATGATGAAAAAGGGGAAAGAATACCTCTTACAATAGCTGATTATAATAATGAAGAAGGTACTGTAAGTATAGTGTTCCAAACAGTTGGAGCTAGTACTAAACAACTTGAAACTTTTGAAGAAGGCGATTACGTAGCTGACTTTGTTGGACCACTAGGAATGCCTAGTGAGTTTGTCGAAGAAGATATAAATGAATTAAAAAATAAAAAAATAATATTTGTAGCTGGTGGAGTTGGAGCAGCTCCTGTATATCCTCAAGTTAAATGGCTTAAGGAAAACGGTATAGATGCAGATGTTATAGTTGGATCTAGAACAAAAGATCTTTTAATATTTGAAGATGAAATGAGAGAAGTTGCAGGAAACCTTTATGTATGTACAGATGATGGTACATATGGATTTAACGGTAGAGTTACTGACTGTTTAAAAGACTTAGTTGAAAATCAAGGGAAAAAATATGATCAAGCAGTAGTTATAGGGCCTATGATAATGATGAAGTTTATGTGTATGTTAACTAAAGAGTTAAATATACCTACAACTGTAAGTTTAAACCCTATAATGGTAGATGGAACAGGTATGTGTGGAGCATGTAGAGTTAATATTGGAGGAGAAATTAAATTTGCATGTGTAGATGGACCTGAATTTGATGGGCATTTAGTTAACTTTGATGAGTCTATGAGAAGACAAGCTATGTACAAAACAGAAGAAGGTAGAGCTACGTTAAAAATAGAAGAAGGGGATACGCATCATCATGGCGGATGCGGATGTGGAGGTAATTAATCATGAGTAAAGTTAAAATACCTGTTAGACAACAAGAAGCTGAAGTTAGAGTTACAAACTTTGAAGAAGTTTGTTTAGGATATAATAAAGAAGAAGCAATGAAAGAGGCAAGTAGATGCTTAGAATGTAAAAAACCTAAGTGTGTATCAGGGTGTCCTGTTGAAGTAAATATACCAGGATTTATTGGCAAATTAAAAGAAGGGGATATTGAAGGAGCTGCTAAGGTTATAGCAAAAGATAGCTCACTTCCAGCAGTTTGTGGAAGGGTTTGTCCTCAAGAAAGTCAATGTGAAGGATTATGTGTGTTAGGAATAAAATCAGATGCTGTTTCAATAGGTAAATTAGAAAAATTTGTTGCTGATTATTCTAGAGAGCAAAATTTTGATTTAGCAAAAACAGAAGAGCTTAACAACAAAAAGGTAGCTGTTATAGGAAGTGGGCCTGCAGGGCTTGCTTGTGCTGGGGATTTAGCTAAAATGGGATATGATGTAACTATATTTGAAGCTATGCATGAACCAGGAGGGGTTTTAACTTACGGAATACCAGAATTTAGATTACCTAAAGATGGCGTTGTTAAACCTGAAATAGAAAATATTAAAAGCTTAGGCGTTAAAATAGAAACTAATGTTATAATAGGTAGAACTATAACAATAGATGAGTTACTAAATGAAGAAGGATTTGAAGCTGTATTTGTAGGCTCAGGAGCAGGACTTCCTAAGTTCATGGGAATACCAGGTGAAAATGCGAATGGTGTTTGTTCTGCAAATGAATTTTTAACAAGAGTTAACTTAATGAAGGCATACAAAGAAGGTTATATGACACCTGTAAGAAGCGGTAAAAATGTTGCGGTTATAGGTGGAGGAAATGTTGCTATGGATGCTGCGAGAACTGCAGCTAGATTAGGATCTAAAACTCATATAGTTTATAGAAGAAGTGAAGCAGAACTTCCTGCTAGATTAGAAGAAGTACACCATGCTAAAGAAGAAGGTGTAATATTTGATACTTTAACAAACCCAACTGAGATATTAGTTGATGAAAAAGGTGAAGTTAAAGGTATGGTATGTGTAAAAATGGAACTAGGAGAACCTGATGCATCAGGAAGAAGAAGACCTAAAGTTATAGAAAATTCAGATTTTATAATGGAAGTAGATACAGTTATAATGGCACTTGGAACATCTCCAAACCCACTTATAACATCAACTACAAAAGGATTAGATATAAATAAATGGGAATGTATAGTAGCTGATGATAACGGAGTAACTTCTAGAGAAGGTGTTTTTGCTGGAGGAGATGCAGTTACAGGAGCTGCAACAGTTATATCTGCTATGGGAGCTGGTAGAAAAGCAGCAAAAGCTATAAATGAATATTTAAAAAATAAAGAAGTAAATGCTTGTACTTTATAATAATAAAGGACTCCATATAATATGGAGTCCTTTTTAGTTAAAATTTATTTAATTAAGTTTAGAAAATTTTCGAGTATTTTACCTGTTATTCCCCAAATAACATAATCATTATATTTATAGAATAAAGAGTCATAATTTCCTGATTTGAACTTATAGTTTTCTTTATTAGGTATTAAGTCATAGGGAAAATTTTTATTAGGAACTACTCTAACTTCATTTTTATATCGTAAAGGCTCGTTTTCTAATAAATGAGATAAAGGAACTAAAAAAATGTGATCTACTTCATCAACATTTGGATTTGAAATTTCTAAGTCGTTTATAAACCCAACAAAAGTATGTATTATTATATCAGCAGGACTTAAAAATAAATCAAGTTCGCTTGCTATTTCTATATTGCTTTCGATAGTACCTAGTTCTTCACAAGTTTCTCTTATACAAGCAGAAATTGGAGTTTCATTTTTTTCAATCATACCTCCGGGAAAAGATATTTCATTTGGTTGAGACCTTAATGTCTTTGACCTAACTTCAAATAGTATAAAGTCCTCATTATTTTTTCTTACTATAGGAATTAAAACAGAAGCTTTTTTCATATTTTGATGACCATTTATATATGGTTTATAATCTTTTAATAATTCTTTTAAATTGCTATTCATTGCAAAAACCTCAACTCTCAGTTTTGATATATTAATATTATACTAGTCCAAGATCAATAATACACATAAAATATATTAAAAAAATATAAATTTTTACAAAAAATATATTTTGAATAAATATATAATTGAAAATGAACAATAATTAAAATAATATGACTAACTAAGAATTTTATGTATAATAATACTTAGGACAATATATAGTAAGGAGAAATAAGATGACAGAAGGTAGTAGCGCAAAATTAATAGAAAAAATAATAGTGGAAAATGATTTGAAATTATGTTTAAAAGATGAAAATAACTATATAGAGATACCTAAAGATATTATACATAATGATGAAATGGATATTTGTGATATAAATGATTTTATAAGGATATCACAAAATATAGAGAAGCTTAAAAATAATATTATTAAATTGTTATTTGAAAAAGAAAGTTGCATAAGTATTCATTCAATAGGAACTTTATTATTAAATATAAAATCAGAAGAAAAGATAGAAGATTTTCAAAAATATATTGATATAGATATAAACAGTTTGGAAGAAAAATTTAAATCATTGGCAGCATATTTTGATATAAGTATAGATGATATTTATGAATTAAAAGAAGCTGCAAAATTAGATTATATAAACAACTCTCAAAATGAAAATGAAGTTTTAGACAAATCATATATAGAGAATATATTATACAAAACTAAAAACTCTAGAATGTACAGTCTTATCAAAAGATCAAGATATGGATCTATATCTAAAGAATATAATATGCTAGATTTAAATGAAATCACAGATTTAAATGATGATGAAATAGGTGGAGAATATAGTCCAATTTTAGTTATATACAAACCAGCTAAATATATAAGGGGAGAGTATATACTAGATGATTTAAATTATGTATACATAAAAAGACAACCATTAAATGCACTTATAAACCAAGAAAAATTAAATGAAAAAGGTAGAGATGGAATGGGTGCAATAACATACATAAAACTTAATCATGATTTGACAAATGAGAACTTGCAGGAAATATTAGCTGAGTTATATGTAGATGGGCAAAAAAATAACATTCCATTTGAAAATATAAGACTTGCAGATATAAATTGTAATAAATTATGGTTAACAGCTGACAGATTAAAAAAAGAGTTTAAAGAACTAAGATACTACAACAAAAATTTAACACAAAAAATAAAAGATATATACGACTCTACAGGAGCTTATTATACTCAAATAAGTGGTAAGTACATATTTAATACTAGAGAATTCCTAAATTGTTACAAGGCTTATAAAAATAAAGATATAGCATTAAATAAAAAATAAGTAGCTAATGCTACTTATTTTTGCGCTTAAATAAACTATACTTATCAACTAATTGGTTATAAAACATTAAGTTAAGTTAGATAAAAATATTCTGCCTTGAGCGTAAAAATGTTTTTGAGCAACGGACAAAGTCGTTGGCGACATGAAGTGGTTCGCAGACGTAGTCGCTCAAGCAAAGCGAAATTTTATATCACTTTATAGCCTGTTTTTTTGCGTTCTTCCATTGTAGCATTCCATTTTGATAAAGTTTCTTCTTTAGATAAGCCTAAAAGTTTAGTTGGTTCATCGTATTCTATTCCAAATGTATCTACAGTCATACTTTCAATATATATTTTTTCAACAGCTCTATGTAAGAAAACCTCTAACTCAGTTTCAACTTTACTTATTCTATCAACCTCATCCATTCCATCTACAACTCGTCCAAATGAAGCAAAATTTTTATCAAGTTGAGGAGTATCTTGAGTAACTATAAAAAAATGGCAACTTTCTGTATTGTGCTCAAATCTACCATAACCAAGAGTACCTCTAGTGAATTTTAAGTTATTATCTACTTCGTTAGCTAAACACTCACTTTTTATACTATAACCCAAAACTCCTGTACCATTATTTTCTGGGCAACCACCTTGAATTAATTTATCATTTTCTACTCTCCAAAATGTTGTATTATTATAAAACCCCTTATTTATAAGACTTATAAAGTTTTTTACAGATTCAGGAGCTTCATTTGGAAAAAGTTCTATTTTTATAGATTTTCCATTTTTTATTTTCATAGTAACAATTGGATTTTTCATATAACTTACCACCTTAAAATTAATATTATATAAATTATATCATATAGAAAGAAAAAGGTTTTCTTTTTTAGTAATAATATCATTGAAATCTTAATATTAAAGATAATAAGCACTACTTAATATTAAGGGGGATAATTATGGATTTAAGAGATAGCAAAACTGTTAAAAATTTAATGGTAGCATTTGCTGGGGAGTCTCAGGCTACAGCTAAATATAATTACTATGCAAATCAAGCAAAAAAAGAAGGCTATAACAAGATAGCTCAATACTTTGAAGAAACAGCAAACAATGAGATGGTGCATGCAAAAATATGGTTTAAATTAATTAATAATGGAATACACTCTACGAAAAACAATTTAATTGACTCAGCTGAAGGAGAAAATTACGAATGGACAGATATGTATTATAAATTTGCAAAAGAAGCTCAAGAAGAAGGTTTTGATGATATAGCATATCTTTTTAAGTCTGTTGGGAAAATTGAAAAACAGCATGAGGAAAGATATTTAGAGCTTATAAAAAACTTAGATGAGAATAGTGTATTTAAGAAGGAAGAAGAGGTTACATGGAGATGCATGAACTGTGGACATATTCATAATGGGAAAAAGGCATTAGAAATATGCCCTGTATGTTCACATCCAAAATCTTTTTTCGAAATTAAATGCGATTGTATATAAAACTAAAACTATAATTTGGAGGATTCAATGATTTTAATAAAAAATGGGAAAATTATAACTATGACCGGAGAAAACTATGAAAATGGATGTGTACTTATAGATGATGGGAAGATAATAAATGTTGATAAATATATAAATGAATTAGATATTATGGAAGTTATAGATGCTCAAGGCGGATGGGTGATGCCGGGAATTATAGAAGCTCATTGCCACATAGGATTAAGTGAAGAAGGTATAAGATTTGAGGGGGATGATATAAATGAAGCAATAACACCATTGACATCACACTTAAGAGCAATAGATGCAATAAATCCTCTAGATGAAGCATTTAAGGATGCTATAGAAGGAGGGATAACCTCTGTAATGACAGGTCAAGGAAGTGCTAATGTATGTGGTGGTAAATTTGCTTTTATAAAAACCAGTGGAACATGTATTGATGATATGATTGTAAAAGAAGATGCAGCTATGAAAGTTGCATTTGGGGAAAATCCTAAGAGAGTTTACTCATCTAAAAATATATCTCCATCTACGAGGATGGCTACTGCGGCAATTTTAAGAGAAGCATTAACCAATGCTTTAAATTATAAAAATAAAAAGGAAATGGCTAAACAAAAAGGTGAATACTTTGATATTGATTTAAAACAAGAATGTTTTATTGATGTTTTGGATAAGAAAATACCACTAAAAGCTCATGCACACAGAGCTGATGATATACTAACAGCTATTAGAATTGCTAAAGAATTCGATTTAGATATGACGTTAGATCATTGTACAGAGGGACACCTTATTGCACAATACATAAAAAATTCAGGATTTAGTGCGATTGTGGGACCTAGCTTAACTAATAGGAGTAAAGTAGAGCTTAAAAATAGAACATTTGAAACAGCTGGAAAATTAAACAAAAATGGAGTTCAAGTTGCAATAACAACAGACCATCCAGTAATACCTATTCAGTATTTGCCAATATGTGCAGGATTTGCAGCTAAAAAAGGATTAGGAATAGATGAAGCACTTAAAGCTATAACTATAAATGCGGCTAAAATTTGTGGAGTTGATGATCGATTAGGAAGTATTGAAGCTGGTAAAGATGCAGATATAGCTATATTTACAGGTAATCCTATGGAAGTATTTACAGAAACTTTATACACCATAATAGATGGAAATATAGTTTATTCTAAAAATTAATTTAAATAAAAAAGAAAGTGAAATATAAAATTTATTCACTTTCTTTTTTATTTAAATTTAAAGATGGATTATATTGAAAGAAAATGAGGATTAAAATTGTGTAACTAATAGCTCATTTGTTAATAAAATATATTAAACTGGAGGGATTTAGATGATATTAAAAAAATATGTATCGACAATGACACTGATTACATTAATGACTTCATCAATCTTAGTAGGATGTAGTAGTCAAGATGAGAATAAAGTTATAAATTCTAGTGAATTATTGAAAAATAAAGATGCAAGACTTGCAATATCTATGGCGGTTGATAAAAGCGAAATAACTAGTGTGATTTTGAATAATGGATCAAATCCGGTAAATTATTATACACCAGAGGGGTTAGCCATAAATGATGAAGGTAAAGACTATAGAGAAATTGCTGGGAATATGGGAAGTGGTTATGATTTAAAAGAAGCAAAAGAACATTGGGAAAAAGTAAAAAAGGAATTGAATTTTGATAAGGTTACAATAGAAGTTTTAACATCAGACGTTGAAAGTAGTAAGAGAGTAGGAGAATTTTTTCAAAGTCAACTACAAAAAAATCTAGATGGAATGACAGTAGAAATAAAGCAAGTACCATTTAAGCAAAAACAACAACTAGAGGCACAAGGGGATTATGATTTAGTTTATAGTTCTTGGGTTGCTGACTATCCAGATCCATTAACATTTTTAGAGACGTTTACTACTACTGGAAAATTTGGAGTAAATAGTGGATATGATAGTAAAGACTATAATTCTTTAATAGAAGAAGGGAAAACTTCAACAAATATTAACGATAGTTGGAAAAAATATGCTAAAGCAGAAGAACTTTTATTGAGTGATGCATTCATAATGCCTCTTTTCCAAAGTAGTAGTGCTTATATACAAAAATCTTATGTAGATGGAATAACTATAATTCCATACGGAGCAAAATATGCTTATAAGTGGGCAAGTGCAGAAGGAAAGAATGAATTAAATTTAACAAGTACTTCAGATATACCTTCTTTAGATATGAGTAGATCTACAGATTCATTATCATTTAGTGCTGCAAATAATGTTATGGAAGGGCTTGTAAGGATAGATAATGATGGTAAGGTAGTTGAAGGTATTGCTAAGAGTTGGGAATCATCAGAAGATAAGAAAACGTGGACTTTTAATTTAAGAGAAGACTCTAAGTGGAGCAATGGAGATAAAGTAACTGCTAATGATTTTGAATATGCTTTTAAAAGAACCTTAAATCCAGAAACTGCGTCTCAATATGGATTTATAATGTATGATATTATTGGAGCTCAAGATTACAATATAGGAAAAACTAAAGAAGCTGAAGGCGTAGGTGTTAAAGCATTGGATGATTACACATTAGAAATAAAACTTAATAGACCTGTTAGCTATTTTGATAGGTTGATGGCATTTCCAGTATTTTTCCCACAAAATGAAAAATTTGTAGAAAATCAAGGGGATAAATATGGAACAACTAAAGAATCTACATTATATAATGGACCGTTTACTTTAACTAAATGGAAATTAGATGATGTTTATATAATGGCTAAAAATCAAAATTACTGGGATAAAAATAGTGTTAAATTAGAGTCTGTAAATACAAAAATTGTAAAAGAGGGATCTGCTGATATAAATTTATATGAAAATGGAGATATTGACTTCGTAGGAATAACAAATGAATTTATTGATAAATATAAAGATACGGATGAGTTTAGTACTAGTAAAAATGCAACAACATTTTTTATGCTTATAAATGGAAATA
>NZ_JBOGBV010000052.1:0-6339 GCF_051656405.1 Paraclostridium sp. | reverse complement strand
ATAAAGTAACTGGATGTGGTAATTTATTACCTATGTACTCTATCCCATCTAGAGATTTCATCAAAAAACTCTTTTTTTCTTTAACTGCTGATTTACTCATATTACGCCCCCTTTATTTTTATATGTATCATTCTTTTTTTATAATGGTATCACATTGATATATTAAAAACAATGCAATTTTGCAAATATTCTTTATTTTTATAATATTTCATTTTTTTAAAACAAATTATCTCATTTTTATACATTTTTTAAAGCTCTAAATACTAAAATTAAAATATAATTTTAAATAACATAAAAAAACGACCTTGAAACAAGATCGCTTTTTTATATTGATATTCTATTTGATATTTTCTACTATTCCAGTTAGTATATTATTTAGCTCGTCACTTATATCATCAACCCCATTATGAGTTATATTAACAATTTCCTTAGTCATTGGAAGTTCTCCTAAAAGTTTTAAGTTCATTTCTTTTAGGAATTCTTCTGTTTCTTCTCCGTCAAATAGCTTTATTTTTTTTTCACAATCTGGACATTGAATATAGCTCATATTTTCAACAACACCTAATACTTTTATATTAAGCATTTTAGCCATATTTACAGCTTTTGCCACTATCATAGATATCATATCTTGAGGAACTGAAACCATCACAACTCCATTTAAAGGTATGTTTTGCATTACTGTAAGTGGAACATCTCCTGTTCCTGGGGGCATATCTATTAATAAATAATCTAGTTCTTCCCACATTACATCTTTATAAAACTGTTTTACTGTATTGCTAATTATAGGTCCCTTCCATACTATAGCTTGATTTTCTTCTCCAACCATAAAGTTTATCGACATTGTCTTTATATTGTCTTTAGTCACTATAGGATATATATCTTTTCCATTTGGTGAAGTTGCTCTTTCATCTTGAACTCCCATAAGTCTTGGAATACTTGGACCAGTTATATCCGCATCTAATATACCAACTTTATATCCCATTTTATTTAATTTTTTTGCAATAAGAGCTGTTACAGTAGATTTTCCAACTCCACCTTTTCCACTCATTACTCCTATTATATTTTTTATTTTATTGTTAGGATTATTTTCTATTGTACAAGTCTCTTGCTTATTACAATTTCCTTTAGATGGACATGAATTACAATTTCCCATTTGTGTTACCTCTCTTTTCTTTTGTCTACTTCTTTAATTATAGTAAAATATGTATAAAATAATACACATTAAAGATCTTAATTTAATTATAAATCAAACTACTCTCAATTAATATATACCCCACATAAAAATAATAAATCATAAATAAAAAAAATTGTTATATTTTAAAAATTTATTATTTTCACAATAAAATCATAAAACTTCTTAATATCTTCACTATATTTAATACTTTCTTCACTTATCCAGTCATCACGTCTTATTGAACTTTGATTTGCGCTCCCTGGCTGAAAAACATTAGCTATACATCCTACCCTTACTTTATTTTCACTAGAAATACTCCAATTATATTTATGTCTTTCATCTATATTTCCAATATAATTGTCAACTTGTTCTATAAGATCTTTGTAAACTACACCTGCACCATCTAGTAATAAATTTTCTAAAGTCCCTTTCCTATCATTATCAGGAAAGAAATAATTGTATAAATTAATTTTTTCTCCTTTTATGTTAATTTCTTCATCTAAGAAATCTTTTTTACATATAATCATGTCTTTTTTCTTATCTTTAAACTTTTCATTAAATGTTTCTTTAGCTATTTTTTGATCTGCATCGAAAATTGCACATATACTTTTTATTTGATTTAACTCTGATTTGCTCATATTGCTAATATATAAGTCAATTTCTTTGATAAGCCTTCCTTCTCCATTCGTACAAATAATTACAACTATAACTTTTTCATTTGTAAAATACGATGGTATAGGTACATATCTTTCAATCCTATCTTTCACAAAAGGATATGTTCTAGGAATTTTTCTTTTCCATATTTCAGGTAGATTATCTATACTTCTTATTTCTTTGAATCCATTTAGGTCTAAAATCTTAGCTACACAGTTAGCGTCATGAACGCCTTCTACGAAAAATAAAATATTTTTCATCATCTCACATCCTGACCTAATATAGTTCTTATATCTTTTAGTTTACTACCTGAAAATCTTGTTGTGTATGCATACGTATCTACAGACTCTATCCTAAAACAAGCTAACTCATCTATTTTATTTTCTATACCATCAATCATCGAGTCAATAACTTCTAAGCTATGAGTAGTGCAAATAAGTTGAACTTTATATTCTATACATGCTTTTACAAACCAATCAAAAACTCCTTTTATCATATCTTTGTATATAGCTGTCTCTATCTCGTCTATTAGTAATATTCCACCCTTTGAACTAATTATAGCAGATGCTAATGTAATTACTTTTTTTACTCCATCACCAAAACTAGACAATGGCATAAGCTTAAATTTTTTATGATTTACATATATTGATGAAGTATTCATTTGCTCATTTGGCAAAACTTCAAATCCTATTATGTTTTCATCAAACTTTCTGAGTAATTCAACAATTTTATCTTTATCCCCATCTTTTATAATTTCTATAGTTGTATTTAATGAGTTCTCCCTAAAGTGATCATATGGTGTTATATATACCATTTTTATAGTTCTATAACTTCCACTAAATCTTAATTGTTTGTTTTCTTGAATATATATTTCTTTGTTAACTAATTGTTGGTTATTTTGTTTAAGACTTACAACTCCTTCAAAAACCTTACTTTCAAAATTTCTCTCCATATCATTAAAGTCAATTACATCACTTAAATTCCCTTCTATTTTAAATTCATGTTCGCATTGATTTATAATTGAGTCAATGTGAATACTTCTATTTTCATTTTGTCCTTTAGGAAACATTTCTAAAAAGAGTTCAAATTTAGATACATTGTTACTATCTCTTTTAGCTGCATTAACCAACATATTTCTTACACTATCTGGATTCTCTAATAGTGATATTGCTTCTAAAATAGATGTTTTCCCACTATTGTTATCTCCAACAATTATATTTATTGTAAGTAAATTTTCTAATTCTAAATCTTTTACACCTCTGAAATTTTTAATATTTAAGTAACTTAAATAATTCATTTTACCACATCTCTCTTTTTATATAATCTAATAAATTATATAAATTTATATTACTTAATATTACTTAAATAAATAGTTTGTAAGTTAAAAATTCTAAATAACAAAATTAAAGGAAGTAATTTAAATTACTCCCTTTAATTTTGTTATTATTAAATTATATAAATAAGTTTAATCCAGAGTCTTCAGCTGCACCTAAGTATGCTGCAACTCCACCTAAATCTACTCCATCTATAAGTTCTTCTTTCTTAATTCCCATTAGATCCATACTCATAGAACAAGCTACAAGTTTAACACCCATATTTATAGCATTATTTATTAATGTGTCGATATCATCAACATTATGCTTTTTCATTATTTCATTTATCATTTTGGGTCCCATTCCACCCATGTTCATCTTTGATAAAGGTAGCTTATTAGTATTGCTTGGTAACATCATATCAAACATTTTTTCCATAGCATCTTTTTGAACTTTTACTTTTTCTTTTCTCTTTAATACATTAAGTCCCCAGAATGTGAAAAACATTGTAACTTCTTTACCCATTGATGCTGCACCTGTAGCTATTATAAATGATGCTATAGCCTTATCCAAATCTCCACTAAATACTACCATTGTTGCTCCATCTTTTCCAACTTGATTACTTAAAGAACATGAAGCTTTTGCATTAATAGGATTTTCTCCTTTTTGTATATAAGCTACATAAGCTTTTTTATCTTTATTAAATTCAGCTTTTAATAGTGAATTTCCTGTTGTTTCACACCATGCCTTTATATCTTTGCTAAAAGCAACATCACTTGCTTTTACCTCTATTATATCTCCATTTTCCATCTTTGATACTTCTTCAAAAACTCTTCTGATCGGCCCTGGACATTGAAGTCCACAAGCATCTAATTTAATATTTGCTTTTATATTATCATTCATAACTACAACCTCTTCATTTATTAACTGACTATTTTCACTAAAGTTAACATTATCATTTTGATTTTCAATAGCTTTTTTAGCTCTTTTTATAGATGAATAAGTCTTCATTCCACCATCTATATTAAAACATTTATATCCTCTTTGTGTTAATATCCTACAAGCAATATAACCTCTTAATCCAACTTGGCAAGTAACATAAATATTTTTATCCTTAGGTATTTCATCTATTCTTTTTCTTAATGATCCAAGAGGGATATTAATCGAACCTTTAATCATACCTGTTGCTAACTCGAACTCATCTCTTACATCTAAAACTATATCTCCTCTATCTAAAACTTGATCTACCTCATGGTACTGTATAGTTTTTACATCTCCTTCTATGATATTTGATGCATAATATCCTAACATATTAACAGGGTCTTTAGCTGAGTTATATGGAGGTGCATAGCATGGTTCTACATCTTGCAAGTCAAATACAGTTAAATTAGCCTTTATTGCAGTAGCTAAGACATCTATACGTTTTTCTACACCTTCAATACCAACTCCTTGTGCTCCATATATTTTACCTGTTTCTTTATCAAATATCATTTTATATGCTATAGGAAATGCCCCTGGATAGTATCCTGCACTTGAGTTTGGATGAATATGCACAACTTCATAATCTATTCCTAATCTTGTTAATATTTTTTCATTATTTCCAGTTGTAGCTACTGTATAATCAAATATCTTTGCTACAGACGATCCTAATGTTCCTTTATATTTAATATTTTTCCCACATATATTGTCAGCAACCAATCTTCCCTGTCTGTTAGCTGGCCACGCTAATGGTATCATTGTAGGTTTTTTGTTTACAAAATCTAGAATTTCTACAGCATCACCTAATGCATATATATTCTCATCTGAAGTTTTCATGTATTCATCAACAACTATAGCTCCTCTTTCATTTAGTTTTAATCCTGCATCTTTAGCTATTGACGTTTCAGGTCTAACTCCTATAGATAAAATTATTAAATCGGTTTCTATTTCTTTGCCGCTATTCAATATTACCGTTTTACCGTTATTTTTAAATTCTTTTACTCCATCATCTAAAATTAATTTAATACCATTATCTATTAGATGTTCATGTATAGTACTTACCATTTCTACATCAAGAGGAGCCATAACTTGAGAACTAGCTTCAACTAGAGTTACATCTATACCTCTTTCAACCAAGTTTTCGGCCATTTCTATACCAATAAATCCTCCACCTATTACAACAGCTTTTTTAGTGCTATCTTTATCTACATAATCTTTTATTTTATCTGTATCTGGTATATTTCTTAGTGTAAATAAATTATTACAATCCTTTATTCCATTTATAGGAGGCTTTATAGGACTTGCCCCTGGCGATAAAACCAATACATCGTAACTTTCATCATATGTTTCTCCTGTTTTGTGATTTTTTACAGTTACTTTTTTATTTTCTTTATCTATTTTAATTACTTCGCTTAAATTTCTTATGTCCATATTAAATTTGTCACTCATAGCTTCAACCGTTTGAACTATAAGTTTTTCTCTTTCAGTTATAACCTCCCCTATATAGTATGGAAGTCCACAGTTTGCAAAAGATATATATTCACCTTTTTCAAACATAACTATTTCAAAATTTTCCTCTAATCTTCTAAGTCTTGCAGCTGTTGATGCCCCACCTGCAACTCCACCTACTACTATAACTTTTTTAGACATATTAAAATCTCCTTTTTATTTTATATTCACCAATATACATATTATATTTTGTTAAAGTAATAACTTTAATTTTTATAGTTTTATAATTTATAATTTTATTATATTTAAAACAGGAATATAGTTCTGTGACTTTATCACATATAAAACCAAATAAAAAAAGACTTGAGAGTTTTAAACGCTCTCAAGTCTTTTTTTATTTTATATTCAATTATTTGTTTTCTTGATAATTTTTATTGTATCCTTGATTATTATTATTGTTATTGTTATATCCTTGATTATTATTATTGTTATTGTTATATCCTTGGTTGTTATTATTGTTAAAGTTTATTTGTTTTCCTGGTATTATAGTAGATACTGCATGCTTATATATAAGATTTTGCTGCTTATTTTCTCCTTCTAATAATACTATGTAGCTATCAAATCCCTTAACGTGCCCCTTAACTTGAACTCCATTCATTAAAAATATTGTTACAGGTATTCTTTCTTTTCTTGCATTATTTAAGAATAAGTCCTGTAAGTTTAATACTGTATTTTTCATTAGATTAATACCCTCCAAAATGATTTATCAAA
>NZ_JBOGBV010000051.1:0-17026 GCF_051656405.1 Paraclostridium sp. | reverse complement strand
AAACTCTCAAATATAATTTAAAAAGTTGTCCATCGCTCAGCTAATCATTATCTGAATATCTGGCTTGGTTGTTTGTGTTTAATTCTTAAAAAAAGAATTTTTATAATTAACCTACTGTTTAATTTTCAAAGTTCATTTTTGTTTTGCCCTTTTCTTAAGGACAAGTAATACTATACCACCTTAATTCAACATCGTCAACACTTTTTTTAAATTTAATTTTATTTTTTAAATTTTATCTAAAAAAACCCTCGAATTTCAGTACTTTACCTACCTATATTTCCTTATTAATCGCCCTTAACCTCTCCTAATCATAAAAAAAGATATTTTTTAAATAGATAGCGTAATAATGAATATATAAGATTTCACGACATTTCAAAGCTTCTTTTCAGCTTTGTGTCGTAAATCTTATATATTCATATTATTACTGCTTCCATCTTTTTAAAAATATCTTTTTTATACTAACCTTCTATTCAAATATTTTATATTCATTATATAAAGGATATTTATTTGTTAAAGCTACTACTTTTTCTCTAGCTTCTTCTTCTTTATTGTAAGTTAAACATAAATCTATAGCTTCTGCTATATCTTTCATATCTTCTTCTTTCATTCCTCTTGTTGTTACAGCTGGAGTTCCTAATCTTATACCACTAGTAACAAAAGCTCCATTTGGGTCAAATGGTATGGTATTTTTATTAGCTGTTATATATGCTTCATCCAATCTTTTTTCAGCTTCTTTTCCAGTTATATTTTTATTAGTTAAATCTAGTAAAATTAAATGATTATCAGTTCCACCTGTTACTAATTCAAATCCTCTATTCATTAATTCTTCTGCAAGCTTCTTAGCATTTTTTACAACTTGAGATTGATATTCTTTAAACTCTGGTTCTAAAGCTTCTTTAAATGCTACAGCTTTAGAAGCTATTATATGCTCTAATGGTCCACCTTGAGTTCCTGGGAAAATAGCTTTATCTATAGCTTTTGCATATTTTTCTTTACAAAGAATTACTCCACCTCTAGGTCCTCTTAAAGTTTTATGTGTAGTAGTAGTTACAAAGTCCGCAACCTCACATGGATTTTGATGAAGTCCAGCTGCTACAAGCCCTGCTATATGAGCCATATCTACCATAAGCATAGCCCCTACTTCATCTGCTATCTCTTTAAACTTTTTAAAATCTATTTCTCTAGGATATGCACTAGCACCTGCTACTATTAACTTAGGTTTTATTTCATGTGCCTTTGTTCTTATATCATCATAATCTATTCTTCCATCTTTAAGGTTTACACCATACTCTGTAAATTCAAAGTATTGCCCTGATATATTTGCAGGAGATCCGTGAGTTAAATGACCACCTTGAGATAAATTCATTCCCATAACTTTATCTCCAGGCTTCAATATAGAAAAATAAACACCCATATTTGCATTAGCACCAGAATGAGGTTGAACATTAGCATGTTCTGCACCAAATATTTTTTTCAATCTTTCAATAGCTAATTTTTCTATCTCATCTATATGCTCACATCCCCCATAGTATCTTTTTTGTGGATATCCTTCTGCATATTTATTAGTTAAGTGACTTCCCATAGTCTCCATAACCGCCATAGATACTATATTTTCTGATGCTATTAATTCTATGTTCCTTTGTTGTCTTTCTAATTCTCTTTGCATACTTTCATAAATTTCTTTATCAACCTTCTTTAAATTCTCAAACATTTAATCACCCTTTCTTTATATATAAATAAATATGTATTATTAAAAGTTACTTAAATAATTGTAAAAATACTAATATTTATATATTCACTTGTACACTTTTATATACCCAATTTTCACAATTTTTCAACTGTTAATATTATTTAATTTTAATGTAATTTTCAAATTAAATCAAATATGTTTTTATAGTGAATAAATATGTGTAATATGGTGCAATAATTTGATATAATCTTTATTGTTATATTTATTTAGGAGGTGTAATTTTGGATAGAGAAAATAACATTGATCAACACGGAAAAAAGAATATCTTCAGACTAGCACTTTTCACGGGAGAGCTTATGCTTAGAAATGGTGCTGAAACTTATAGAGTAGAGGACACCATACTTAGAATTTGTAACTCTAGAGGTTATAAACATGTAAACGTATTTACATCCCCTACTGTAATAATTATCTCCGATGAAAGATTTGATGGTATAACGTTTATGAAGACCATAAAAAATAGGGGTATAAACATAAACAAAATCGATCTTTTAAATGCATTTTCAAGGGAGTTTGTCTCTAATAAAGATTTATCAATCGAAGATGCAATAATCAAGCTTAAAGAAATTGAAAAAGCTAAGTCTTATAATCAATGGGTAGTATATATAGGAACCGGACTTGGGTCTGCATGTTTCTCAGTTTTATTAGGTTGTACAGTAGTAGATTTTTTATTTACATACATAACATCGATTTTCGCTGTTATAATATTTGATAAAATATTTAGTATTAGTTCTATCCCTTCATTTGCTACCCTTGCAGCTTCAATTTTCATAGCAGTTATAGGTGTTAGCTTATCAAGTTTAGGACTTTTAAGTCAACCTAATACACTTATTGTAGGATCTATAATGCCTCTCCTTCCTGGAGTTTCATTAATTAAAGGCTTAAGAGACCTTATTTCTGGAGATTTAATTTCAGGAGTAGCTAGAGCTTTTGATGCTGCATTAACTGCAACCGCTATAGCTGTCGGAGTAGGATTTGTTCTTGAAGTATGGCTTAGATTAGGAGGTATATTATAATGAGTAGCATGCCTTTATATTTACATTTTATATTTAGTTTTTTATGTACAATAGGATTTGCTATATTTTTAAGTGCTCCTAAAAGATCTCTTTATGTATCTGGTTTAATAGGAGCCGTAGGATGGGTTTTATATGTATATCTATTTAAAGCTACAAACAATCCAGCTTTATCAAACTTTGTTCCAGCAACTATAATAGGTATCGCTAGTGAAGTTTGTGCTAGAAAATTAAAACAACCAGCTATAGTCTTTGTAATACCTGGTATAATACCTTTAGTTCCTGGACTTGGAATGTATAACACAATGCTTTATTTAGTTCAAGAAAACTATGAACTCGCTGCATCTACAGGTGCAACTGCACTTTTAGTCGGAGGCGCTATATCTCTTGGTGTATTACTAGTTACTTCATTTGTTAAAACTATAAATACGGTAAAATTAAATAAAGCTACATTCGGATTTAACCACGTGATAACTAAAAAGGATTCCAACTATGAAAATAATATAATGACAGAAGATAGTGATTTGGATATAGATTTAGCAATAGATAAAGATAATAATGTACAAGAAGATGAGAAAAAAGATTTAAAATAGATAATAAAAAGAGGAAGTTATACAACTTCCTCTTTTCTTTTTATATATTTATTTTATTTATAACTTTAGTTATTACTGGTATATACTGTCTACTTTCTCTAAGCTTTGAATCTTTCTTTTTTATAAATAAATAAGCTATCCCAGTTAAAGCTAGTCCTATTATAGCACTTAATATTTCTTTATTAATAGAAGTATTAATAAAATTTAGTATACTATAAGAAACTACTGTTCCCCCTAGAAGCGCTACTAAAGGAATTATATACACTATAGATGCAGCTTTTATTACATTTATAGAATCCATATTTAATTCTACATAGTCACCTACCTTAGCGCCTATAGTATTATCAACCTCAACAACTATATCCTTTTTATCAGTAGATGATGCACACTTCCCACAAGATGCACAAGCTGAGTGCTGTTGCATTTTTATTTTAGCGGTTATACTATCTACTATTTCTACTACATACCCATGTTGATTCATAGTGCTCCCCCTATTTCGTAAATTTGTTTATAGTTTCCATCAATTCAGAAATTAACTCTTCTGATTCCTGTGTATCGCCCTCTTTTATTGAGTTTGATACACATCCTTTTATATGGTTTTCAAGTATTATATTCCCAACTCTATTTATAGCTGATCTTATTGCTGATATTTGAACTAAAATATCAACACAATACCTTTCATCTTCTACCATTTTTTGAATACCCTTTACTTGTCCTTCAATTCTATTTAATCTCTTTATAATGGCTTCTTTATCATTGTTTTTAGCTAATTTTTTTTCCATATAATAACCTCTTTTTCATTCATATAATATATTATATATTATTTTCATCAAAAAAAAATAAATACTGCTGAATTTTCTTCAACAGTATTTATTTTAAACGTTCTATTATTTATCTTTTATATCAACTTTTATATTTAATTCATCTAATTGAACTTCTTCTGCAATTGCAGGAGCATTAGTCATAGGGCAAACAGCACTTTGGTTTTTAGGGAATGCTATTACATCTTTTATGTTTGTAGTTCCAGCTAAAATCATTATAAGTCTATCAAGACCAAATGCCATACCAGCATGAGGTGGAGTACCATATTTAAATGCGTCTAATAAGAATCCGAATTTTTCTTGAGCTTCTTCTTCAGTGAAACCTAATGCTTTGAACATTTTTTGTTGCACATCAGCATTAAATATTCTAACACTTCCTCCTCCTACTTCATAACCATTTATAACCATATCATAAGCTTTAGCTCTTAAAGAAGCTTTATCATCGCCCTCTAATCTTTCTAAATCTTCATCTAACGGAGAAGTGAACGGGTGATGTTTAGCTACCATTCTTCCAGTTTCTTCATCTTCTTCAAATACTGGGAATTCAGTAACCCATAACATTTCATAAGTATTACTGTCTAATAAGTCTAATCTTCTAGCTACTTCTAATCTTACTTGACCTAAAGCATCAAATACTACGCTGTCCTTATCTGCAACAAATAATAATAAGTCTCCAGATTGAGCATCCATTTTATTTAATATAGCATTTATTTCTTCTTCTGTGAAGAATTTAGCTATAGGAGATGTTACTTCATTATTTTCTCCAACTTTCATCCAAGCAAGACCTTTCGCTTTATAAGTTTTAGCATGATCTTCTAATTTTCCAATTTGTTTCTTAGAAAAATCTTCTGCTTTACCTTTTACATTTATACCTCTAACACTCATACCATCTTTAGTCGCATTGGCAAAAACACCAAATCCGCAATTTGCAACTACATCAGATATATTAGTTAATTCATATCCAAATCTAGTATCAGGCTTATCTGATCCATATCTTTCCATAGCTTCAGCATAAGTCATGGCCTTAAGAGGTAAGTTAACCTCTACATTCAATACTTCTTTGAATATTCTTTGTACCATTTTTTCCATTATAGCCATAACATCTTCTTGTTCAACAAAAGACATTTCACAGTCTATTTGAGTAAATTCTGGCTGTCTATCAGCTCTTAAGTCCTCATCTCTGAAACACTTAACTATTTGGAAGTATCTATCCATTCCACTTACCATTAATAATTGTTTAAATAATTGAGGTGATTGTGGTAGTGCATAGAATTTACCTTCATTTACTCTACTTGGTACTAAATAGTCTCTAGCTCCTTCTGGAGTTGGTTTTATTAAAAATGGTGTTTCTATTTCAAAGAAATTATTTTCTGTTAAGTAATTTCTAACTATACTAGCAACTCTACTTCTTAATATTAAGTTCTTTTGCATAGATGGTTTTCTTAAATCTAAATATCTATATTTAAGTCTTAACTCTTCAGATACATTATCGTCATCTTTTATATATATAGGTGGTGTCTCTGATTTATTTAGTAATTTTAACTCTGTAGCAAATACTTCTATATCACCTGTTGGTAAGTTAGGATTTTTAGAAGATCTTTCTGCAACCTTACCCTTTATTGCTATTACATACTCAGATCCTAATTTTTCAGCTTTTGCAAAAGCTTCTGTATTTACATCTGTATCAAATATTATTTGGCAAATTCCACTTCTATCTCTTAAGTCTACAAATACTAATCCACCTAAGTTTCTTTTCTTTTGTACCCATCCCATAAGTACAACTTCTTCATCTATATTAGATTCTCTTAAGTCTCCACAATAGTGAGTTCTCTTTAATCCGTTTAGAGTCTCCATGTCTTTCCTCCAATATGTTATTAATTATTAAGAATTATCTATAATCTATTTTTTAATTCTTTAACTATCTCACTTAATTTTATAGTAGTTTGTTCTGATGTTGACATATCTTTTAATTTGACTTCATCATTTGCTAATTCATCATCACCTATTACTATAGTATATTTTGCATTTAATTTATCTGAATATTTAAATTGAGCTTTTAAACTTCTATCTAAATGATCTTTATCTGCACTTATATGATTTTCTCTTAAATATTTTAATATTTTAAAACTCTTAGTTTGAGCATTTTCACCTATTGTAGCTATGAATATATCTGTAGCTTTAGGATTTTCAATTTCTATATTATTATTTTCAAGAGTTAATAATAATCTTTCAACACCAAGAGCAAATCCAATTCCGCTAACGCCTTTAGGCCCTCCTAGTTGTTCTACTAGTCCATCATATCTACCACCACCACAAACTGTACTTTGTGCTCCTATATCATTTGATATTATTTCAAAAGCAGTCTTTTTGTAGTAGTCAAGTCCTCTAACTATAGTTTTATCAACCTTGAAATTTATACCCATTTCAGTTAAATACTCTTGAACTTTTGCAAAATGATCTTTACAGTCATCGCATAAGTGATCTATCATATATGGAATATCTGCTAAATTTTCTTTGCAAACTGGATTCTTACAGTCTATAACTCTCATTGGATTTTTTTCTTTTCTCTCGTTACAAGTCTCACATAAAACATCACTTTTTGCATCTAGATACTCTTTTAAAATATTATTATATTTTTCTCTACAAGTAGGGCAACCTACTGAATTTATACAAGTTTCTAAATTGTTCAATCCCACTTCATTGAAAAATTGAACAGCTAAAGCTATAACTTCAGCATCTATAGATGGTTTATCACTACCTAATGTTTCTATTCCAAATTGATGGAATTGTCTTTGTCTTCCAGCTTGAGGTCTTTCATATCTAAAGCATGGAGTTTGGTAGAATAATTTAGTTGGTTGAGTATCTGCATACATTTTATTTTCAATGAATGCTCTAACTGCCCCAGCTGTGCCTTCTGGTTTTAGTGTTATACTTCTTTTTCCTTTATCTTCAAAAGTGTACATTTCCTTTTGAACGACATCTGTTGTCTCTCCGACACCTCTTTGGAATAACTCTGTATGTTCAAATATAGGAGTTTTTATTTCCTCATATCCAAATAATGCGCATACTTCTCTAAATTTATTTTCAACATAATTCCATTTATATGCATCTTTTGGAGTTATATCTTTAGTTCCTCTTGGAGCTTTAGTTAACATTTTTATATACCTCCTTTTCCTTTCTTTCTATCATTTCATCAACTCTATCTATGTAAATTTCTACATTTTTAACATTGTCAGTTCTTTCAATTCTATCTTCATCTACATATACATATTTGCTGATAGCACCTGCCCCTACAGCAAGATTACTTTGCTTTTCTTCCATAATTTGAATATTATATATACATTCAAATCCTTCTTTAGAATATCCTATGTTTTCAAGGTTTCCAAGCATATGTTTTTGTCTGTACATATAATAAGGATTAAGCCCCATAGATTTCGCATACTCCATAGATAAATTTATCATACTTACCATTTCTTCATATCTTGTAAGTTCATACTTATCTAGATTTTCTTTTAGAGTAGATGCTCTTTTTATCGCTAACGTGTGTACAGTCAAACTTTCTGGAGAAAGCTCTTTTATTCTTTCTAAAGTGTTTTTAACCATTTCCACATTTTCATCTACTAAACCTAATATAATATCCATATTTATATTATTAAATCCAAGATCTCTAGCCATATTAAAACATCTTACTATATCATCTACGTTATGATCTCTACCTATTTTGACCAAAGTTTCATTATTCATAGTTTGAGGATTTATGCTTATTCTAGTAACATTATGTTTTTTCATAACTTCTAATTTTTCTCTAGTTATAGTATCTGGTCTTCCAGCTTCAACTGTAAACTCTTTTATTTTTGTTAAGTCCAGTTCCATAAATAAAGCTTTAATTAAATCATCTAGTTGTTCAGCCTCTAATGTTGTTGGCGTTCCTCCACCTATATATAAAGTTTCGATTTCTTTATTAGTCTCTTTTAAAAGTTTAGCTAATCCTTTTATTTCCTTTACAATAGCTTTTACGTAATTGTCTCTTAAATGTCCAAATTGTTTCATAGGATTAGAAGGGAATGAGCAATACACACATCTTGTAGGGCAAAAAGGAATACTTACATATAAAGATATTTTGTTTTTATCAATAGGATATATAAATACACGCTCTTTTTTTGCTATATCTAAAGCTAAATCTATTTTTTCATCTTTTATTAAATAATTATCTTTAAGGTTTTGTCTTATCTCAACTTCACTCAATCCTTCATCTAACAAACTGTGGACTATTTTAACAGGCCTTATTCCTGTCAAAATTCCCCATGGGACATAAGTATCGTACAATTCACTTAAAACCTTAAATATACTTCTTTTTATAATAGTTTTAGATTTCTTTTTTATCTCTTCTTCACTTAAAGAATTTATATTAAAAACTTCTTCTTTACAAAACTTTAAATCATCATTTTCATAGTATTTAGTTGTACTCTTTATATAATTTTTATCTTTAATAAACTCATTTATCAAATTTTTTTCAAATTTTTCATCTTCTTTTATAAATTTAAATTGAGTAGTAAATAACTTGAATAATTCTGCAATTTCATATTTGTAGTCATGTCCTTTTAACTCAATACCTAACATTTAAACTACTCCTTTATTGTTATTCTAAGCAAATCCCTTATACTAAATATGGATTAGTAGCTTTTTCTATTCCCATTGTAGTATTTGGACCATGCCCTGGATATACTATTATATCGTCTTCATATTTTTTTAATCTATTTAATGATTTTTTCATTTGGTTGTCATCTCCACTGTATAAATCAGTTCTTCCCATACTTCCAGCAAATAATGTATCTCCCGTAAACATGTGATTATCAACTTTTATGCACATACAACCTTTTGTGTGTCCTGGAGTGTGTATAAATTTAAGTTTTAATTCTCCTAATTTTATACTATCTCCTTCATTTACATATTTGTCTGCATCAAATTCAGTTGCTCCACAATGCATTCTATAACTTAAGTTTTTCTTTTTATCTAAAAGTAGCTCTTGTTCTTCACTATCAGCTATTATACATGCATTTGTAGTTTGTTTTAACTTAGGTACACAACCAATATGGTCTCCATGCCCATGAGTAAGTATTATATATTTAATATCTATAAAATTATCTTTTATAAATCTCATTAAGTCATCTATTTCTCCACCTGGATCTATAACTGCACCCTCTCTAGTGTTTTTATCTGCTATTAAGTATGTGTTTTCTCCAAATAAATGATCTGTAAATTTCTCTATTATCATAACTAAATCCCCCTTAAAAATTTTTTTCAGAATCTATAAGTATTGTAACTGGTCCATCATTTATTAGCTCAACCATCATATGTGCTCCAAATTTTCCAGTACCAACATTTATATTTTGTTTTTTAGCTTTTTCTATAAATTCTTCATATAAATTATTAGCTAAATCTGGCTTAGCCGCTCCTGTAAAGTTAGGCCTTCTACCTTTTTTGCAGTCTCCGTATAATGTAAATTGTGAGACAACAATCAATTCTCCATTTATATCTTTAAGAGATAAATTCATTTTTTCATCTTCATCTTCAAATATTCTTAAGTTAACTATTTTTTCTATTAAATAATCAACATCCTTACTAGTGTCTTCATGTGTCACTCCTAAAAGTACTAATAATCCTTTTTCAATATTTGAAATTTTTTGTTCATCCACAGTGACACTAGATGATGCTACCCTCTGAACTACAGCTCTCATAATGCCTCCTTAATTTATAACTCTATAAATATCTTCCACTCCCGGTATTGCTCTTACTTTTTTCATTAAAAGAGTTAAGGTTTCTATACTGTCCACTTCTACAAGTAAGTTTACACTTACAATATTTAGCTTTCCTTTTCTTGCATTAATTCCATTTAATGATACTTTTTCTATAGCCACAATATGTGTTATGTCATTTATAATTCCACGTCTGTCTTCTGCTTGTATTTGAATTTCAGCTTCAAACTTGGCATTGTTAGAATTTTCCCAAGAAACTTCTACTAATCTGTTTTTAAAGTAGTCATTATCTAAGTTAGAGTTAGGACAATCCTTTCTATGTACCGCAACTCCTCTTCCCTTTGTTATATATCCTATAATTTCATCTCCAGGTATTGGATTACAGCACTTAGCAAATCTAACAAGTATATTGTCTACTCCCTTTACCATAACGCCTTGAGGTGATGATTTTTTTCTTTTCTTAGTATACTCTTGTTCCCCTATACTATGTTTATTTATATCATCTACAACCTTTATCTCAGAAGATTTCTTTACGTAATCTTTTTCATAAAGTTCTTTTACTTTAGGAACTATCTGAGATGGCATTATTCCTCCATATCCTATAGTTGCTACTAAATCATCTACAGTCGGTTGGTTAAACTTTCTTGCCATTTGAAGCATATACTTTTCAATTATTTGATCTTTTGTTGGTATGCTATATTTTTTAAATTCTTTTTCTAAAATCAAGCTACCTCTTTCTATATTTTCTTCTCGTCTTTCTTTTTTAAACCATTGTCTTATTTTAGACTTAGCATTAGGAGTTTGTACTATATTTATCCAATCTCTACTTGGACCACTTGAATTTGCTGAAGTTAAAATTTCAACAATATTACCATTTTGTAGTTTATAGTCCAATGTAACTATTCTTCCATTTATTTTAGCTCCTACGCATTTGTTTCCTACATTAGTGTGAACCCTGTATGCAAAGTCAATCGGTGTTGATCCAGCCGGTAACTCTATTACATCACCTTTTGGTGTAAATACATATACCTGACTATTGAACACATCATCTTTTAATGCATCCATAAATTCTTGTGGGTCTTTTAAATCTTTTTCCCACTCCATCATCTGTCTTAACCATTGTAGCTTTTCTTCTAGTTTACTTTCTTTAACACTGGTTTTTCCTTCTTTATACTTCCAGTGTGCAGCAATTCCGTACTCTGCTATGTTATGCATTTCATTAGTTCTTATTTGAATTTCTAAAGGCTCCCCATCTGGTCCTACAACAATAGTGTGTAAGGATTGGTACATATTAGGCTTTGGCATAGCTATATAGTCTTTAAATCTTCCTGGTATTGGCTTCCATAGGGTATGTACCATACCTAAAACTGCATAACAATCTTTTACTGAATTTACGATTATTCTAACTGCCATTAAATCATATATTTCTTCAAAATCTTTATGCTTGTTTTTCATTTTTCTATATATACTGTAGAAATGCTTAGGTCTTCCATATATATCACAATTTATATTAACTTCATCAAATTTTTCTTTAAGAATATGTACTATTCTTTCTATATAAGCTTCTCTTTGGCTTCTTTTCTTAGCTACTTTTTCCACCAAATCATAATAACCATCACAATCTATATATCTAAGTGCGATATCTTCTAGTTCCCATTTTACTTTATATATTCCTAGTCTACTTGCAATTCCACCGTATATTTCTAGCGTTTCTGTCGCTTTAGCTTTAGCTTTTTCAGGCGGCATGAACTTTAGAGTCCTCATATTATGTAACCTATCGGCTAATTTTATAAGTATTACTCTTATATCTTTTGACATAGCTAAAAACATTTTTCTCAAGTTTTCAGCTTGTGTCTCTTCCTTAGACTTGTACTTTATCTGTCCAAGTTTAGTTACTCCATCAACAAGGTCTGCGATTTCTTCCCCAAAATCTTTTTTAATATCTTCATATGTAAATTCGGTATCTTCAACTACATCGTGTAATAATCCCGCTGATATAGTTTGCATATCTAATTCCATATCACAAAGTATATTAGCAACAGCTATTGGATGTATAAAATATGGCTCCCCAGATTTTCTTAATTGTCCTTCATGAGCTTTTTTACCATAGTAATAGGCTTTCTCAATTAAGTCTAAATCGCCATTAGGGGCATATCTTTTTATTTTTTCTATTAGTTCTTGTAATTGCTTATCTTGCATAGTACCACCTATTTTATAGTATAAATTTTGATATATATGAAAATAGTTGGCTTTTTACCAACTATTGAACACTATTAATATTTTACAAGTGAGTTTACATGATATTGAGATACTTTATCTCTACCATTTAACTCTTCTAATTCTATTAAAAATTGCATAGAAACAACTTCTCCACCTAATTTTTCTATAAGTTTAGCTGCAGCTTCCATAGTTCCACCTGTAGCTAATAAGTCATCTACTATTGCAACTCTTTGCCCTGGTTTTATTGAATCTTTATGGATTTCTAAAGTGTCTGTTCCGTATTCTAATCCATATTCAAACTTTTCAGTTTCTCCTGGTAACTTACCTGGCTTTCTTACTGGTACAAATCCTATACCCATTCCATAAGCAACTGGTGTTCCCATTAAGAAACCTCTAGCTTCTGGTCCAACTATTATATCAACATTCTTATCTTTTAGATCTGCTATTATTTCATCTACCGCAAACTTAAATGCTTCTCCGTTGCTTAATAAAGTTGTTATGTCTTTGAATCCTATACCTGGTTTTGGGAAATCTTTAATCTCTCTTATTGAATCTTTTAAGTTCATTTAAATCCTCCTAATAGCTTTGCTTGTATTTATCCTTAAGTTGATTAAGTCCTTGTAGTACTTTACTTGAAGCTAAATCAATCTTAGTACTTGGTTTTGGCATAATTTCCATTGTTAAAGTACTATTTTCATCTTTCACATGAAAATTAATTAAATCTAATTCTTTAAACACATTTAACATAGCAAATAATTTTATTGGTGCTATGTTTAATTTAGATTTAATGTCTAGTATATTAATTTTTATTTCTTTATATTTAGACATTATTTTATATAAAGTTATAAATTCTTCTCTCTCTGGAATTATACTTCTAACAATATTATTTATATATATTAAATCATTCTTATCATAATATTTTATAATTTCACATTCATTGTCACTATCTTCATATAGACATGAATATTCCTCAATATCATATAAATAATCATAAAGAATAATATTATTATATCTTTTTAAATCTATTTTATCAATATAGGGAAAGAATATAAGTTGAACTTTGTTGTTTATATTCTCTATAATATTGTAATTTATGTCAAATTCATGTTCAGTAAGTGATATATCTGATATTGCTTTAAAAAATCCATTTACTGAGTTTGTTATTACTAAACTTTTTTCATTTATATAGTCAAATATATTTATCTCTTTGCATCCATCTATATTAACTTTTCCATAATTTGAAATTTTATTATTTGAATCTAAGCAAGGTTTAATATTTCTAAATAAGTTTATACTTTCTAGATTTTTTCCTATATCCTTTGGATATGCCATCCTTATATCTTTTAGTAAAAATTGTATTTTCCTATTTCCCATATAGTTATTTTCATCCACTTGGAATAATACATCGACTTTATCACCTACATCAAATTGCTCTGACATATATGCCATGTTAAATCCTATACACTCATATACATTATTTTTTTCTAGGTTTAATTTTAAGTGATTCTTATCTTTTCCTAGTCTAAAAATACCTCTTATTTCTAATTCTCTCATTATAAATCTAGGGCTTGGATTGCTCATTCCAAAAGGCTCTAAACTATGAAGTTCTTCTATTAAATTAAAATCTATAGAACTTTCATTTAATTCAAACTCTACAGATATATTTTCTACCATATCATCTTCTGTAAGTTGGTAATTTGCAATTTCATTAACTTTTTTTCTTAAAGTTTCTATATCTTTAGAATCCATTGATAACCCTGCTGCTTGTTCATGTCCACCAAATTTTTTTAGTAACTCAGAACAATTAACTAAAGTATCAAATATACTGAACCCTTTTATAGATCTAGCAGACCCAGTAGCTTCTCCATCTTCAATTGTTAAAAGTATTGTTGGCTTATAATACTTTTCTGTCAATTTAGATGCAACTATACCTATAACTCCATGTTGCCATCCTTCTTTTGCTATTACTAGTACTTTATCTGAATTATAGTTTTTGTCATTTAAAATTATATCTTCTGCTTCTTGATACATTTTAGCTTCTATCATTTGTCTTTCATTATTCTTTTCTTCTAAGAGACTAGCTATTTCCATAGCTTCTTCTTTCGACTTAGTTGTAAATAATTCAACTCCTAAATATGAATATCCTAATCTACCAGAAGCATTGATTCTAGGACCTATAGAAAATCCGATATGAGATGACCCTATTTTGTCAGTTTCAATTCCACAAACATTTATAAGTTCTCTTAGACCTATATTTTCTCCATCTTTCATAAGCCTTAAGCCATTTTTCACAATTATTCTATTTTCATCTACTAAAGGTACTATATCACAGATAGTTGCTAAAGTTACTATTTCTAAGTACTTGTACATAGAAGTTTTAAACTCATCTTCAGGAGTTAATGCTTGTATAATTTTGAACGCTACTCCACAACCACATAACATGTCAAATGGATAGTTACAATCTTTTTGCTTAGGATTTATAACTGCATACGCATCCGGTATTTTATCTTGCACCTCATGGTGGTCTGTTATTATAATATCTATACCCAATTCATTCGCTAATTCAACTTCTTTTACAGACGTTATTCCACAATCTACACTTATTATTAAATCACACTCTTGTTCCTTCAGTACTCTTATTGCGTCTTCATTTATACCATATCCTTCTTGTAATCTATTTGGTATATAGTATTTAACTGGGTATCCTATAGAGTCGAAATATATGCATAATATAGATGTAGATGATACTCCATCAACGTCATAATCTCCATATACCCATATATTTTGATTGTTTTCCATAGCATATTTTATTCTATCTACAGCTTTTTCCATATCTTTCATTAAAAATGGGTCTCTTAAGTAATCTAATGACGGATTTATAAAAATTTCGGCATCTTCTTCATTTTTAATACCTCTATTTTTTAAGATTTGTCCTATTTCCGGGGAAATCTTCATTTTTTTACCTAAATCATATTCTTTTATGCTGCCTTTGTACTTAAGTGTCCATTTTTTGTTAAACATGTATATCTCCCCCTATTTTTTTATATATTGTGATCTGATTATTTTCACAACTAAAAGTATTCCTACTAAAAAAGAAACTACAAATCCTGAAAATGCAAGTACTTTGACCCACCAATTGCTATTTACATTTGGTGAAGCTATTATTAAAGATGATCCAACTAATAATGCAGCCAACACTAAACTTAATGATAGTTGAGTTGCTAAATCTGTTATTATTTTTTCTAATTTAGAGAATTTAACATCTTCAATGTGAATTTTAATATTATTTTTTTCTATATTTCTTAAAATAGATTTTACTTGTCTAGGAATTATCCTTATATCTGCGATAGCTTCTTGAGCGCTTTGTTTTGATTCTTTTATTAAATTTTCAGGATTTAGCCTATTTAGGTAGTAATACTTCATAAATGATTTTCCTGCAACAGTTATTGAAAAATTAGGATTTAATTCTCTAGCCGTACCCTCTAAAGTAATAAGAGCTTTTCCTAATAATACTAATTGTGGCGGAAGTGCAGCCTTATACGTTCTACAAAATCTAAATACTTCATTTAATATATCTCCCAAACTCAATTTATCTATTGGAACATCATAATAATAATGCATTAAATAAAGTAAATCTTGTCTTAGGCCAGTTAAGTTAGTATCATAAGATATTACATCTAACTCCATCAGTAAGTATATTATTCTATCTATATTTCTATCCACAGCTGCAAGTGTTATTGAATTTAATGTATTTAACATTTTCTTATCAATAATTCCAATCATCCCAAAATCTATATACGCTATACAATTTTCATTTATAACAAATATATTTCCTGGATGTGGATCTGCGTGGAAAAATCCATATTCAAAAATTTGTTTAAATAAAGATCTAATTCCTATTTCACTTATTTTTTCCGTATCCCAGCCTAGCTTTTTCATTTTATTTACGTCACTAAGCTTAACTCCAACTATTTTTTCCAATACTAATAACTTTTGAGTAGTGTAATCCATAAATACTTTAGGTATATAAACTTCATTTGTATTAGAAAACATATTTTGGAACTTAACAGCATTTATAGCTTCAAAGTTATAGTCTAATTCTCTTAAAATCTGAGTTTCAAAGTCTTCAACTATACCTTGTACATCTATATTTAAATCTTTTTTTATATCCGTTAGAGCAGATGCAATAGACTTTAAAATTTCTATATCCGATTTTATCAACTGCTCAACATTAGGTCTTTGAATTTTTACTATTACATTTTCTCCACTAATTAATTTTGCTTCATAAACTTGCCCTAGCGATGCGGCTGCTATAGGTGTCTCATTAAACTCTTCGAAAATTTTATCCATAGGCATACTAAGTTCTTCTTTTAATATGCTCATAGCAATTTCAGTATCAAACACTTCAACATTATCTCTTAGCTTTACCAATTCACTTATAATACTTTGATCTAGTAAATCTTTTCTCGTGCTTAATATCTGTCCTAATTTTACATACGTAGGACCTAATTCTTCAAATGCCTTTCTAAGTCTTTCACCTGTAGTCATATTCTTTATCTCTGCCGGTGGATTTGTTATAGGAATTTTATAAGCTACTCCTTCTATATTAAGTTTTTCAACAATAATACTGAATCCATATTTTAAAAGTATATGGACTATTTCTTTATATCTTTTTAAATGTCTATAACTTACCTTCATTTTTCACACCCTAGTCTCAGTTTAAGTAGTTTTATTTTATAAGAGAAGAAAGGACAATATTATTATATTGCCCCTTTTTTCATCTCTACTTATAATTATTTGCAGTTTCTACATATTTTAATGCAGAATTAACAAGATTTTGTTTTTCTTCTTCTGTAAGTTCTCTTACAACTTGTGC
>NZ_JBOGBV010000050.1:0-5727 GCF_051656405.1 Paraclostridium sp. | reverse complement strand
TTAAGAACTTTTGATACTTTAATGGGTGTATTTATTGCCTTTTTAATAAATACAACTATAAAACCTTATGATACAAAAAATAATGAGGGTTAAATAACCCTCATTATTTTTAATTTATATTATGCTAATTCCTTAGCTTGTAAAACTTCTTCTTGTATAGTCTTTGTTACGCCACATTCTTCATTTGTGTATTTAGTTTCAAAGTTTGCAATCTCTTTTACATTATCATGTCCATTTTTCATCGCATAACTATAATAAGCGCTCTTCATCATCTCTAAGTCATTTAAATGATCACCAAAGACCATAGTTTCTTTATAATCTATATCAAACATGTCTTGCACTTTTTTAATTGCAAGTCCCTTATTTGTTCCAAAACTAGACATATCTAACCAATATTTTCCTGAAGGCGTTAATGTTACCCCCTTGATATTCGCATTTTTGAATATTGAATAGCTATTAGTTTCAGCATCTGTTAAATCAAACATATTAACTTTAAATATTCCATCTTCCACATCTAATAACGAATCTACTTTTGTAACTGGTACATTCATAGGGAAAAGTATATTTAACTGTTCTAGTGCCTCTTCATCTTCTAAATACAACCCTTTAGTCCCACATAACATAGGATATGCATTATCTACTTCACGCCCAAGTTCTACTAATCGCTTTATGGTATCCTTTTCCAGGAACTTTGAATATATACATTCATCTTTATAGTATATTCCTGTTCCATTTTCACAAATAAATAATAGTTCATCTTTGTAATCATCAAATTTATAAGATATATCTAAATAGTTTCTTCCTGTAGATATAGCAAACATCACATTTTTTTCCTTTAAAGCCCTTATAGTATCTTTAAAATCTTTTGGAATTTCATGATTACCATTTAGTAATGTCCCATCCATATCCGTTGCTATTAATTTAACCATCTAATCCCTCCTGTTGTATAATAAACTTTATAAAAATCGCCGTTCACAATTTTTAATTTATATATTACTCTTATATTATACATAAAATCTACAAAAACTAAAAGTCATGTGCATAATATTATAAATATTATGTATAATGTTATTTATGTTTTGATTTTAAAATTTAACTAAATTTGAAAGAGGAAGTTTTATGGATGAAAAATTTTATGAAGATTTATTAAACATAAATACTATGGGTGAAAAACTTTGGGATTCTAGTGTTACCCACTACCACCCATATCAGGCTACGTCATATATAGCACTTGATATATTATTTAAAACATACAATATGGATAAAACGGATAATGTAGTTGATTTTGGATGTGGCAAAGGTAGGCTTATATTCTATCTTAATAGTTTTTTCAAATGTAATGTGACTGGTATAGAAATGGATGAAACTTATTATCAAGATTGTCTAATTAATAAAGAAAATTACTTAGACAAACACAAACGACTTTCTAGTCAAATAGATTTTAATTGTATTCTGGGTCAAGATTACCAAATTAAATCTGTAGAAAACAAATTCTATTTTTTTAATCCATTTTCAGTTAATATCTTTAGAAAAATAGTAAATAATATTTTAGATTCTTATGAAAAAAATCCAAGAGTCATAGATTTAATACTATATTATCCTTCAGAAGATTATATATATTTTCTAGAAAATAACACTGGATTTTTGCTTTATGAAGAGGTCAAACTTCATGGGTTGTATGAAAAGGACTGTTGTGAAAGATTTTTAATTTATAGGATGTATACATAAAAATAGCTGAAATTTATTCAGCTATTTTTTGTTTATTTATTTAATTAGCTCCCAAGTATCATCACTTCCTGGAGTTGTGTTTGTCCACCATTTAGCTTTATATGTGTGCCCATTATATCTTACAAGCTCTCCTCCTTGGCAAACTAATCCTTCATAATAATCTATACTTCCATCTTCGTTTGGAGTCACTATTTTTTTCCATGCTTGAGATTTATCTGGGTCCTCACCCTTTACCCACCATTTAGCTACATATTTCTCTCCTTTAAATACAACTGAATCTCCTTCTAGATATATTTTATTTGAATCATATGTATCTTGTGATGGATCTGGCTTTTCTTTAACTATTATTATTCTTTCTTTATTAGTTGTTAAGCCTTCACTATCTGCTACAGAATAACTTATTTTGTAATCTCCAGCTTTAGTTGTATCAACTTTCCCTTCTACTTTTATCTTAGATGTTAAATCTCCATCTTCTCTATCTGCAGCACTTACCCCTTCTAATTCTTCAAACTTATCTCCTACATATATAGTTTTATTATCTATTCCATGTAATGTAGGTGCTTGATTCTTTTGAGGATCTCCTGGTTCTGCACCCTCTCCAAAAGTTTTGTATATATCTGTGAACTGATATTGACTTGTCACTCCTTTGTTAGTTTCTAACATAGCATCCCTATTCATTGACCAGAAAGATGTCATTCCTAATCCTTTTTCTATAGAGTGATCAACAACTAACTTAGCCCAATCAGTTCCAAATATAGGGTGAGCTTCTCCTTCAAATCCAATAGATGAAGTTGTTCCTACTTTTTTATATGCTTCACTATCTGTTAAAGATATATTTGCGTGTTTTTTAAAGTACTGTTGTACTTGATTTTTAGTATTATCAATAGCTCTTATAGAAGCAGTACCGTAATTTTCACCTGGTAATAAAGTTCCATTTCCATAACACATAGTCATTATATTTACAAGTTCTACATCTACTCCTTGAGATAGGTATGCCTCTAAAACATCAAGTTGAACTGATGTTAATCCACTTGGTAACACAGGTAATGTTAATACTACATCCACTCCTGTTTCATCTTGAACTTTCTTTATAGCTTTAGCATTTGTTATATTTAAGGCTTTGCTTTGAGCTGCGCCTCCTTCAATATCTAAATCTATTCTTGTTAATCCATACCCATCTACAATTTCCTTATATGTATTGTATAAGACATTTTCATCTTGAGTTTGCTCCCAAAATGTAACTCCATTTAATCCTCCAAATGCTAAAGTTACATCTCCTCCAATATCTCTTAATTCTTTAATAGACTGTTTCATACCTTGATATTGTGTGTTATCATTGTTATCTTCATTTAAAACAGAGAATCCACCCCATCCCCATTTTACCTTATTGTTTTCAATTTTGCCTGTTGATTGTATAAATCCTAAATTGAAAAATTTCACTCCTGTATCTTCAGCTATTTTTTTCAACTTCACAGTCCCATTATTTGTAAATTCAGGTTTTGTTATCCATGCAACCATGTCAACATAAGGTGCATTAACTTGAGTTGGCCACTCGATACCTTGCCCTACTCCAAAATTAACACTCTTATTTGAATAGCTAATATACGTAGCTTTATTTTCCTGTGCATTAACCTTTATTCCATCATACATTGAAATTCCTGATGCCATAACCATAGATACCATTAATGTGAATACTATTTTTTTATTTAATTTTTTTAAGTGTTTCATATTTATTCTCCCCTTTAATTATTATTTATTTTATAAATTCCCAAGAAGTATCACTACCTGGAACTGTGTTTGTCCACCATTTAGCCTTATATACGTGATTATTATATTTTACATACTCTCCACCATTACAAATCATACCGTTATGATAGTCTATAGTTCCGTCTTCATTTGGAGTTATTACCTTTTCCCATGCTTGAGATTTGTCTGGGTCTTCTCCTTGTATCCACCATTTAGCTATATACTTTTCGCCTTTAAATATAACTAAATCTCCTGCTAAGTATATTTTATTTGGGTCATATGTATCTTGTGATGGCTCTTCACCTTTTTTTACTACAGTTATAACTCTCTCTTTTTCTACCTTTGAGCCTTTGCTGTCTTCAACTGAATAAACTAGCTTATAACTACCCGCTTTATTCGGCTCCACAGAACCAGTAACATTTATTTTATTTGTTATATCTCGGTCTTCACTATCCGTAGCTGTTACCCCTGCTAATTTATCAAATAAATCTCCTACGTTTATAGTCTTATTATCTACTCCATGTAGCATTGGAGCTTGATTTCCTGGAGGTTTAACTTCTCCTGAATCATCTAAAATTGATTGTCTATACATATCTATACCATGATCTGACATTCGTTGAGCAAGATCTATTCCTGATATGTTTGCATCTCCCTTTAATTTGAAAGTATATGTTTTTCCAGGTTCTATGTTTTTTCCTTCCCAAACAGGCTGTAAATCTACTATTGTATACCCATTTTCATAAGTAACATTTCCAGCCATATGATCTCCTGCTTTTAAAGCTTTATCACTTTTTATATATAATTTAGGAGCTTTTATAGTTTCAGCACCTTTTTCTACTGATGCTAAAACCTCCTGTGACTCTTCTAATACTTCATTATTTTTTATAGTTATCTCATATCCATTTTTATCTTCACCCCATTGTTCTTCATATGGGCTTATTGATGTTTTAATATCTAATTTTGAAAAAATTATTTCATTTTGTGGTAATTTTCCACTTCCAAAAAGGCCTTCTTTGGATGCTTTTGTCAATTCATCTCTTTTGCTAGAATCTGTTTTAGCATCTTGAGATGCCATCCACCCTATCATTCCTCCAAGGTTATTGTCATTTACATATTTTGTTTTTTCTGTTATTGATTTTACATTATCATATGTAAAAAGTTTTCCTGTACTTTCATCATAAAGATATGGTGCTTTTGCTGTATCATCCCAATATTCTTTTAGTCCTGGATACTTTGATTTTAATTTATCTAAACTTCTGTATGACCACACTCCACCCATGCGACCTCCATCTCCTGATGCTAATGGAGCTTCATTTATCGCTCCTCTTGATGGTGTCTGATCTGCATCTTTTGTAGTTATTGAAGCCTTGTTAAAAATTCCTGGCAAAGAATTGTTACTACCTTTTTCAACTTTATCCCAACCTCTACTATAATAAGCTGCTCCTATTACAATTTTATCTTTTTCAGCTCCTTTATCTACTAGGTAATCAACAGTTTCATCTATTGATAAATTATTCCCCTTTATAGGGTCGCTTTCGTTTGGATAAAGCGCTGTTTGGTGCCCACTATATTCATCCCATGCGCCCCTCATGTCATAGGTCATTATATTTGCAAAATCTACAATGTTAAAAAGATTTTCTACATCTATACCTAAATCGACTTTGCTCTTAGGCGCAGGTATTGCTACAGATAGTTCATAATCCTTACTTTGTTTATCAAGCTCTGTTCTGAATTCTTGTAAAAGCTTTATATAATTTTCTTTATCTGCTTTAGTTGCATTAGGTGTACCTTCATCGTTTTTGTTGTCTACTAAATCAGGTTTCCTAACATCACATGGGTATTCCCAGTCAATATCTAGAAAATCCATGTTTGTATACTCAATAAATTTCAGTACATTTTTTACTAATTTTGCTCTTTTATCTGGATTTGCAGCTACTTCAGAAAAGTCACCTGATTTTGACCATCCTCCAAGAGACACTCCTATTTTTAAATTTGGATTTTTTGCTTTTAATTCTTGAAATGCACTTAATACACCAGCATTAGCAGCTCCCCATTGAACACCATCTTGACCTACAGGTGCTCCAACAGCAGCATCTTTATCTGTAAATTTTAAGTTACCATTTGAATCAAAATCTAAAAAAGCAAAATTCAAATGAGTTAATTTATCTGCTGGTATATCCTTTGGATAAAAGTTTTCCTGTCCTCCCCAAATTGACCAGTCTCCATAATACATAACATTTCTTTTTTGATTAT
>NZ_JBOGBV010000049.1:0-15834 GCF_051656405.1 Paraclostridium sp. | reverse complement strand
TAAATTTAAAACTTCTTCATTATTTTTCATTATTTTTTACCTTAGATGTTATTATTGGCCATGCAGTAAGTCCTACTAATACTATTAAAAGTATTATTGCCATCATATTTCCAGATGCAAATCCACTTGGTCCTGCACTCTTTATAACACCTGATACTTGTAGTATTATACCTATTAGACCTATTATAGATCCTCCTGCTACAAGTCCTGATGATAAACTTATACCATTTGAAACTTTACCTTCTTTTTCTTGTTCAGATTTAGAAGTTTTTTCAACAAATACACGGATTAATGCTCCTACTAATATTATAGAAGTTGTTGCTATTGGTAAGTAGAATCCGATTGCAACTGTCATTATTGGTAATCCTAGGAAGTATAAAACTATCGCCATGAATACTCCAACAATTATCATAACCCAAGGTAATTGACCTGACATTATTCCTGATGTCAATGTTGACATTAAGTTTGCTTGAGGCAATGCAAATGGAGGATTATCTCCTGTTATTGTAAGTTGGTTTGAAAGTAATAATATTGTTCCAACAACAACTATTACCCCTACTATACCAGCTATTGTGAAATATTTTTGCATTTCACTCTTGCTTCCACCTATGATGTAAGTAACCTTTTGAGATTGGCTATATCCACCAGCTATAGCTATAGAAACTACTATAAACGTACCAAATAGTAATAATGATTTATTATCTGCTTGACCTTTCCATCCCATTATAACAAACACTAAAGTTAATATAACTAAAGATGCTATTGTCATACCAGATACCGGTAAGTTTGATGTTCCTATTGTTCCTGTTAAACGTCCTGCAACTATAACGAATAGTCCAGCTAATAATACTGATGCTATAGCTCCAACTATTGCCATTGTTACACTTCCAGATATAATGAACCCTGCTACAAATGCTATTACTATTCCACCTAATAATATTATAGTTTGAAGAGCTGAGCTTCCTTCTCCATCATTAGATGATTTAGCTTTCATAGTTTCTTTAACTGATGCTATTATAGTTGGTATAAGTTTTACTGCTCCTATTATACCTCCACAAAGCATCATACCAGCTCCTATGTATTTTACATAGTTACCACCGATATCATTTACACCCATTTGACTTATAGCCATTGAAGAGTTGTTCCAAACATTTGCTCCTGGCCCTGCCATTTCAGTAAAGTAAGATATTAATGGTGTTATACCAAAGTTCGCTAATATAGAACCAGCAAACATTGTTAAAGATACTTCAAGTCCTACTATGAACCCTATACCTAAAAGTAATGGGTTAACTTCAACTTCAAACTTATATTTATAGAATTTGCTTCCTATAAAGCTTATTACATTATTTGTTACATTTAAGAATGATCCTGTTAATACTGTTATAATACCACTTATTCCAAATCCAATACCCATGTACTTCATTGAGTCTCCACCTGCATCTGATGCTACAAGTGTTTCACATATAGCCATTGATTCTGGGTACATAAGTTTTCCATGTTCTTCTATTATTAAATAGCTGTAAACAAGTGATGAAACTCCTATACCAAATAGAACTCCACCTACTCCCACTGCTAAACCTTCTAGGAAGCTAACTTGGCTACCTATTAGTAATATAGCTGGTAAAACGAAAATCATACCACTAGCAACTGATTCCCCACCACTTGCCATACCTTGTACTATGTTTTTCCCTAGAATACCTTTTCCACTAGCAAATGCTGCAATAAATGCTGATCCTATTATAGACCCTGGTATACCAGCTGCAACTGTAAGTCCTGCCTTCATACCTGAATATGCTGTAGATGCTGCGAATATAGTTGCTAAAAGAATACCTATAATCAGTACAGCAACGTTTGCACCTGTTTTTGATTTGTCTGTTATGTAAGGTACATAGTCTTTTCCATGTATCCCTCCATATGCTTCTTTAGACAGTTTTTTGCTCATTTATTTCACCTTCCTTTTTTTAACTAAATCGATTATATCATATTTTTACAAAATTCTCTCAATTTTTTAAATTTTTAATAGTATTTTTTGTTAAATTTTTTTAACATATCTTTAAATTGTGAAATTTCAATAAAATCAAGCAAGATTTTGTTTTCTAATATGATCATCTTTACTATCAAATTTAAATTATTATTTATATAATAATTTGCACTTTAATTGCTATTTTATACATTATTTGTATGAATCTTAAATTTGCATAAAAAAAACTAGTCATATGACTAGTTTTTTTTATTATAATATCATAGCTCCTATTAATCCAAATATCAAAAGCGGTATATTATAATGTATAAACGTAGGAACACAAGTGTCCCAAATATGATCATGTTGTTTATCTACATTAAGACCGGCTGTAGGTCCTAGTGTACTATCTGATGCTGGAGATCCTGCATCTCCTAAAGCTCCAGCTACTCCTATTAATAAAATTATAGCTTGAATACTAAATCCTAAACTAAGACCTAGCGGGCAATAAATAGCTGCTATAATTGGTAACGTTCCAAATGAGCTTCCTATTCCCATAGTTACTAGTAGTCCTACTAAAAGCATAATTAAAGCTCCTATAAATTTGCTATTTCCAACTATTCCGGATACAGATGCTACTAATGTCTCCACTTGCCCTGTTTCTCTAAGAACACTTGCATATCCTGCAGCTACAAGCATTATAAAGGCTATAAGGCCCATCATTTTTATTCCTCCATCAACTAACTCATCTATTTCACTAAATTTAATAGCTTTAGTAACAAATAATACTATTATAGCGCATAACCCTCCAAGCGGTAGTGATCCAGTTAGAATTTGAACTACAAATGCAGTTATAGCCCCTAAAAGTGCACACCAGTGTTTAGTTGCCATCTTTTCGTCAATTTGATTTTCTTCTAACCCTTCAATTTTCACATCTTTATAATCTCTAGGTTTTCTATATGTTATAAATACAGCTACTAACAAACCTAAAATCATACCAATTGCCGGTATCCACATTACGCCTGTAACCATATTAGTAGTTGTATCTATTCCATTGGCTATCATTTGATCTCTTATAATATTTTGGAAAATCAATCCAAAGCCAACTGGTATTGCAATGTACGGTGTTTTAAGACCAAATGTTAATGCACATGCAACTGCCCTTCTATCAATTTTTAATTTATTCATAAGTGATAACAATGATGGTATTAATATTGGTATAAATGCTATGTGAACTGGAATAAGATTTTGAGAAAAACATGATATGAATGCTATTAATAAGATTAGTGTAATTTTTTTGTCCTTAACTACTTGAGATATTTTTTTTGCTAGAATTGATGCTAATCCTGTTTTACTTACAGCTACAGCTAAAGCTCCTAGTAATATGTAACTTAGAGCAGTTTCCGCATTTCCACCCATGCCCCCGACTAAGATAGACATAGTGTCACTTAGAGACATTCCAGAAAAAACCCCAGCAACTATGGCTGCTACAATAATTGATAAAAACACATTAAACTTAAACAAACAAAGTACAATCATCACAGCAATAGAAATTACTACTGGATTAAAAAACTCCATATAAAAATCCCCCTTTATTAAGTTAAAATCTTTTATATATTAAAATTTTTCAGAATTTAACCTTTGAAATAATTATATGCTAATTTGTTATCTTTTTGTTAAGTTTTTGTAAACAAAAAAATTTCTTCAGATTACATATATTTAAAAATTTTTTTAATTATTGACAAAAAAAAATTCTCTCATACGAGAGAATCTTTTTTTAGACAATCTATAATTATAATATAGTTATGTTTTCTGCTTGAGGACCTCTAGCACCTTCAACTATATTAAAGCTTACTTTTTGACCTTCTTCTAAAGTTTTGAATCCGTCTCTTTGTATAGCTGAGAAATGAGCGAATACATCATCTCCACCTTCTACAGATATGAATCCAAATCCTTTTTCACTATTAAACCATTTTACTATTCCATTAGTCATTGAAATGTTCTCCTAAATACCTACATGAAGTTTTTAACTCCATTTATTTAAATCAGCAATTCTTTAATCACTGTATTATTTATTATACCACTTATTTTGAAAATGTATACACTTTTTTTAAATTTTTTTTAATTTCTATAATTTAAAACTTTTATATTTATACTATCTGATATACATTGATCTTCTCCTATATTATCAAAGAACTCTTGTATATCCTCATATTCGGTATCTTCATTAATAACTAATTTATACTCACTATCATCTTCAAATCCAAAAACTATAGCATTGCTTTCTTCACAAAACCACAAAAGATCTTCCGTTATATGACAAAGACCTATAAAATCAACTTTGTGAGCTTCTCCTTGTTGCCTAAATTCAAATTTTAATTCTGTTATATCAATCATATTTCCTCCTGATGCTAGCCCTAGCGTCTAAATATATATTTAATTTTTTTCTTAATATAATATATCAATAATAACTAAATACTTCAATTATTATTTAATATTAATTAATGACAAGCGTCACATGAATCAAATTTCCCTGACTCTTTTATTGTTCCTGAAAGTATATTTTTACTTCTACTCAATGTTTTACATTTACTAGTTGTGTGATATGACTTACCATTTGGTGTCCAATATACTTTTTCTTCTTTTAAACTATTGTTAGTTATATTTCCTGGGTTATTATTTGAGTGTCCCTTCTCACTTCCACTTTTGTAACTACCTTTTTTACAGTCAATTTTTAATCCGTCTCCAGTAGATATAGCAACTATATTCCCACATTCATCACTTCTATGAACTTCAATATTTTCTTGTTTCAACTTCTCCATAGTTTCTTTATGTGGATGTCCATATTTATTATCCTTACCTACCATTATAACTGCATATTCTGGCGATACCTTATCTAAAAAAGATTTTGTCGTACTGCTATGAGAACCATGGTGACCAACTTTTAACAAGTCTATATCTTCAGTATTTATTTTTGATTCTATTTCAGATTCTGCATCCCCCATTAATAATATTTTATCGTTTCCATTTATATATTCAAGAACTATAGAATTGTTATTTGGATCATCTGTATTTGCAACTGATAAAACTTTAAATTTTGACGTTCCTAAATCAAACTCACTATTTAATAAAGGTACGCTAGGATATAGACCTTTGTTTGCAATGGATTCTATAAAATCTCTATATGTTTTTGTATTTGCATCTCCATTGCTTACATATACATTTTTTACTGGAATTGAGTTTATAACTGCATCAAGTCCTCCAATATGATCTGCATGAGGATGAGTAGCAAATACGTATTCAAGTTCTGTTATTCTTGATTTCTTCAAATATTCTACAACTTTTCCTTCATCATCATTATCTCCACCATCTATAAGTGCTGCTCTATCTCCTTGCTTTATAAGTATAGCATCACTATTTCCAGTATCTATAAAATGTATTTCCGATTGTGATTTATTACCCGATTCATAAGACTTTACCTGTGTTTCATTTTTAACTTCCTTTAAATTCTTACTTTGACATCCTGATGTAAATATAATTGCAATAAATAAAATAATAAATATTGTTATTTTTTGTATTTTTTTATACCTTTTCATACATCCTCCTTTTTTTATAAATTTCACTGTACAATATTGTAACATATAGACTGAATTTAACAATACAAATTCAATTCACCTCAATAAGTGTATATTTTAATAAATTACATAAAAAAGCATGTAGTTATTAACTACATGCTTTTATTTTCTATTTAAATTTTTTAATTCACACTTTAATATATTTAATATATCTTTCAAAATTAAATATGTTGGAATGATAACCAAAATAATCATATAATTATAATTTATAGCTGTTTTTATATTTAATCTTGATAAATTAAACAAAGCTCTAGTCATTCCACATCCAAAACATTTTATTTTAAATAAATTATACCATAAACAAAAACTTCTGCTTTCTATATAGCTAATTGGAATCAAGTATATTATTGCAATTACAAAAATGTACATTAAAAGTCTAATTCTTTTACCATTGAAGTGGTTCGCCATTCTCATCCGTTATTTTATCTATTATTATAAAAATCAAATCCACAATTACCCAAATACCACTAATTATAGTAGTTATTCCACATGTTACTATACCACCTAAAGTCAATGCTAATAAAATAAATCCTTCAGTGTTATCTCCTACATAAAATCGGTGTATTCCCATAGTTCCAAATAATATACATAAAATAACAGCCATTAATTTACTCTTTGTTCCTTTTGCATTACCCACTGAAAATCTTTTTTTTAGTTCTACTCCACAGTGAACGCATATGTCTGCTTTTTCATCAGTTTCTTTCCCACATACATAACAATATGAATTTCCCCCACCCCTTTTTACTCCACATTTAGTGCAAACAGATGACTCATAGTCCATTTCATTTGCACAGTTTCTACAATATATTTTTCGATTAGCATATTCCTTAATTTTAGGTATATAAGGCTTATTTAATTCATTCCCACAACTTATACAAAACTTTGAATTTTCATTTACTTCATTTCCACAAAACTTACAAAATTTATTTCCTTTTCCTATAGAAACTCCACAATCTACACATATACTTGCATTTTCTTTTAGTTCATTTCCACAGTTCTTACAATACAATAATAATCCCCCCTAATATTTAAGCTTTAAAACTTCTATATTATATTGATTATTATCATATTATATTCTTTTTAAAAAATCTTTTTATAGACAATGCATAAACCCCTTAGCATCTTTTCCTTTTATAGTATAACTTTCTCCCTTTAAACAAAATATAGAATTAGACGTATATTCAATATCACTATCTTTGTCATATCCCCTATTAGCAATTACTTCGCTTTCATTATGACATACATCATACCCATCAAATATAAATGTAACACTTCCACTTCCTTTGCTAAAACTAATGATTTCTAGAGGATAATCCATTAAGGTAGCAACCGGTCCTCTACCTTCTATTATACAAATATCTTCATTTATTATAGGGTTGTCAAATTCTCCATTCATTTTTTGTATATCTGAAATTACTCTGCCTATATATTCATAGCCGATTTCTATTTTGAATTTATAAAAAGGCTCTAATATTTCATTTTCAGCTTGATCTAACCCTTGCCTTAATGCTCTTAAAGTAGCTTGTCTAAAATCCCCTCCACTAGTATGCTTATTATGATCCCTTCCAGTAATCAAAGTAACTTCAATATCTGTTATAGGATAACCACCTAAAATTCCATTATGTTCTTTTTCAAATATATGAGTTTTAACTAGGTTTTGATGCCCTTGATTTAAATTATCTGGATGTGCAATGCTTTTAAAGGTAATTCCACTATTTCGCATTCCAGGTTCTATCATTAATTGTACTTCAGCATAATGCCCTAACGGCTCGAAATGCCCATATCCTACTGTTTTTTCTTTTACAGTTTCTTTATATAATATTTCACTTTTCCCAAAATCCATATTTAACCTAAATCTACTTTTTAAAATTTCCTTTAGAACCTCTAATTGAATTTTACCCATTATATTTACTTGTATTTCTTTCAAATTTTCATTCCATACTATATTCAAAGAAGGTTCTTCATTATGTAAAATTTGAAAAATACTCAGAACTTCTTTTATATTTAAACTTTTATCAAATATAACTTTTGAAGTTAATGTAGGTACCATATCTAATTCACAATCGGCTTCATAAAAATTACTAGAAAAATTTTTATACAAAACAGCGCCTGGATTTGCCTTACTTAAACCCTCAACTCCAAAAATTTGACCTGCTTCAACTTCATTAATACTTTCAAACTTATTAGAATTATATATTCTAATGCTATTAATTTTTTCAGTATGTATATCATCACCTAAAATATATGAAACTTCATCTTTTACTTTCATTTTACCTCTAATAGCTTTTACATACGTTATTCTATTTCTACTCTCATCATACTTTACTTTATAAACTTTCCCTATAAAATCTTCATCATTTTTATATTCCGTATAAGTTAATAAATCAAGCTTTTCTAAAAACTCATGTATTCCTATATCATGAAGGGCAGAACCTCTCAATATAGGGTATATCTCACACTTTTTTATTTTTTCTTTCAACTTATATATCCATATTTTTTCTTCATAATCATCATTTAAATATCTTTCAATTAGGTCTTCATCACTTTCAGCTATAAATTCAATTAATTCCTCACTTAATTTTATATTGCTTCCATCTATCTTTAATTTATTACTTAAATCCACAGTATTTTCAGTTAGTTTTAATTTAATATCACTTAATAAAAGTTCTGAATCAATACCACTTCTATCAATTTTATTTATAAATAAAAAAGCAGGAACTCTATGTTTTTTCAATAATCTAAATACAGTTTTAGTGTGTACTTGAACTTTTTCTACAGCACTTATTATTACAATTGCATAATCCATTATCTTTATAGATCTTTCCATCTCTGGAGAGAAATCTATATGACCTGGAGTATCTATCAAATTATAAGTTGAATCATTATAATAAAATTTTCCTTGTTCAGAAAATATAGTTATACCTCTTTGTTTTTCTATTTCATGATTATCTAAAAAAGTATTTTTGTCATCTACTCTCCCTCTATTTTTAATTGATTTTGTATGATATAAAACTTGCTCGCAAAATGTAGTTTTACCTGCATCTACATGAGCTAGTACGCCTATAGTTTTTTTCATTTACGCCTCCTAAGCACATAATATTTATATTGAAAGTAAAAAAGTCACTTCAAAAATATTTTTATAACTATTTTTAAGTAACCTTTTTAAATAAATTATTTTATTTTTGATGAAATGCATTTCCCTCCGCATTCTAAACAAATACAATCAGGTTCTTTATTTTGTGTAATTTGTATAGATACAGATCTACATTTATCACATTTTAATTTGTAAACTCTCCCACTTTTTAAAAGTGGTTCAACTAAACTTTCTTGATTTTCACTCATTTCATCCCAACTCCCAAAATACATTTTACTTTTCTAACTATAGCATATTTCTATATATCTCTCTATATAAACAATCATATTATTCATAAAAATCACCTAATATTACTATTTTTTATTCCTTACTACTGTAATTCCTTTTTAATTTCATTATCCGATTTTGCCTCTTCTGGATTTTTTTGTTCTACATAAACTTTTACATCCTGTTGACCAGTTCTTGCTTTAAACCATTTTTCAATATTCTCTGTATTATTTGCTAAGTTTTCATCGCTGCTATATAGCACAAGTGTAGGAATTTCTTTAGATTTATCTTTTTCCCCAATTAAATATCCTGCATATACTTCATTTATTTGAGGATATATAGCCTTTAACTCTTTTGATATTTCGCTTGTTACCATTTCAGATTGCTTAATTTGCTTTTCTACTTCATTTTTATTTTTCAACTTATTATCTATTATGAAATCACTACTGTTATTTTTAATTTCATTTATATATTTATCAATATCTGAAATTTTGCTTTCATCTTGCTTTACAACTAATTTTTTATCTTTAAATCCATACTCACTTAAATGTTGTTGCAAATCTTTCAAGTAATTGCTAGATATTCTCTCTCCCACAACAACTAATGTAATCGTATCATTTTTTTCGCTTATTTTTTTACTTACAACATATTGATTTCCTAATTCTTCGCTTATAAATTTATCTAAATTACTTTCATCTAGAGTTTCTTTTATCATACTAACCGCAGAAAACATACTTGGTATTATAACAATTATAGATGCTATAATTATAAATTTTTTAACTTTTCTTTCTTTTGTATCACATACATTTATTCTTGTTGGTATATTTAATGCTTTTGTAACTATTACAGTTGCTATTGTTATAAAAAATCCATTTATAAAAAATAAATACCCTGCTCCAAAAAACATCCCATATTGATTTGTAGCTAGTCCATATCCAGCTGTACAAAGTGGCGGCATAAGGGCAGTTGCTATTGCAACTCCAGGTATAACATTACTTGCCTTATTACGAGTTATACCTATCATACCTGCTATTCCACCTACAAAAGCTATTATAACATCCCAAATAGTAGGGCTAGTTCTTGATAATATTTCACTTCCTGCTGTTGTTATTGGAGTAATCGAAAAATAAAGTGTAGATGTTACTATACTTATTATAATTGAAATTATTAAAATTTTGAAAGCTTCTCTTAAAAGCTTCACATTATATGTACCTACACCATATCCTATTCCTATAATTGAACCCATTAACGGAGATATTAACATTGCCCCTATAATAACTGCAGTCGCATTCATATTTAGTCCAACAGATGCTATTATTATTGCACAAATTAAGATTATAAAATTTGCTCCATGAACATTCATTCCCTCTAATATATTTTCATGTATTTCTTCATGAGTAGCTTGATTTCTTGTAAATTCATATATGAATTTCTCTTTATTTATTTTCATTGCTTTGCCTCCTACACAGTATATATATAATTATGTCACTTAACCTCGTTTTTAATTTACTACAACAGGAAAATTTATACAAGTTTATGCATTAATGTTGTAATTTTTAGTAAATAGTTATATAAATCAAAAACCTTGTTAATACTAGTAGTCGGAGGTAATTTTATGGAAGAATTTATAAATTTTTTAGATAGTAATTTATACCTTAATGGTTTTAAAATGATTCAACTAAGTAGTAATAAAATTCTTATATTTAAATCTTTTAGTAAGTATTCTAAATGTATTTATATAGATATTATCGATGATATAATACAGGTAAAAATAGATAAAATTTTTGATGTCTATGGATTTTATAATGGAATTGAACGTTTAATGATTCCTAGAAATTCTTTTAACGATATGAAAAGTTCCTTAAACTATATTCAAAAAAATTGCAGATAAAAAAGACCTCTAAATTAAGAGGTCTTTTTCTTTATTATTATAATATTATAATTCCTTATTTTAAACATGCTATTCCTAAAACACTAGGTCCTGAGTGGCATGAAACACAAGCTCCTATTCTGAAAGGATATACATTTCTTGGCTCTAACTCTTCTTTTACTTTTTCCATAAATTTCTTATGTTCGTTTACATCATCACCATATCCAACATAGACATCTTTGTCTGAGAAATCTTCACCAATTTCTGATCTAAGTTGTTCTATTAATGAAGGTATTATTTTCTTGCTACCTCTTACTTGAGTCTTTTGCTTAACTAAACCATCTTCTATCTTTAATATTGGTTTTATATTAAGTAAAGTTCCTATAGCAGCTTTAGTTCCTGATATTCTTCCACCTTTTTGTAAGTAGTCTAATGAATCAACAGAGAAAAATACATTTACCTTTTCCTTTTCTTCTTCTAATTTATTCATTATTTGTTCTATATCATATCCTTCAGTTGCCATTTTAGCAGCTTCACCTATTAAAATTCCACCGCCTATAGAAAGTCCATATGTATCAAATATATAAACCTCTCCCTCAACATCATTTTTAGCTATCATAGCTGATTGATATGTTCCCGATGCAGCAGATGAACCCGCTAAGTATAAAACTTTATTACCTTCATTTATGTACTTTTCAAAAGTTTCTTTAAATGTAGCATATGTAATTTGAGATGTAGATGGTATATTCTCACTACTTCTTAGTAATTTGTAAAATTCATCTTCACCTATGTCTACTCCTGCTTTATACTCTTTTCCTTCAAATATTATAGTTGTTGGCAGTACCTCTATATCATATTTTTTCATTATATTCTCGGGTACATCATTCATTGTATCACATAGTATTTTTATATTACTCATTATATAAACTCCCTTTGTAAAAAGTAACTTAATTTCATTCTAAAATAATTATACATGTATATGAGTTTAATATCAAACTTTATTAATGTTTTAATATGTATTATTTTAAACTATTAACTTACTAAGTTAATATAAATTATAAAGAAACTTCTAGACTTTTGATTCTAAAAAGTCTAGAAGTTTTAAATAAATATTTAAATTATTATTTTAAACATATTTTAATAAATTTTTTCTTTCCTACTTGGACTATCATAGTATCATTTATGTTTATATTCTTTATATCATCTAGTTTTTCATTATTAACTTTAACCCCGCCTTGTGTTATAAGCCTTCTAACTTCACTTTTACTACTTACTAATTTATTTTTAACTAACTCACCTATTAAATCAAATTCAGATTTTAATACTTCTATAGTTTTTATATCATTAGGTATTTGACCTTTTTGGAAAACTTCTTTAAATCTATTTTCAGCCTCAATAGCTTTTTCTTCTTCATGGTATAGTTTAACTATTTCTTTAGCTAGGTTCATTTTTATATCCCTAGGATTTACTCTATTTTCTTCTAAGTCTAGTTTAATCTTATCTACTACATCAGGATGAATGTCTGTTACTAATTCAAAGTATTTTATTATAAGCTCATCAGGTATAGTCATAGCTTTTTCATACATTACATTAGCTTGTTCATCTATTCCAATGTAATTCCCTAAACTTTTACTCATTTTATCTTTACCATCTAATCCTTCAAGTAGCGGCATAAATATAGTTACTTGAGGTTCTTGATTAAATTCTTTTTGTAATGATCTTCCCATTAGCACATTAAATCTTTGATCAGTTCCTCCTAGTTCTATGTCCGCTTTTATCTCAACTGAATCAAATCCTTGCATTAGAGGGTAGAAAAATTCATGTAGAGATATTGGAGTTTGACTTTCGTATCTTTTTTTAAAGTCTTCTCTTTCAAGCATTCTAGCTACTGTAGTCGTAGATGCTAAACTTATAGCTTCCTCAAAACTTAACTTTGATAACCATTCACTATTAAAAACAATTTCTGTTTTTTCTTTATCTAGCACTTTTAAAATTTGTTCTTCATACGTCTTAGCATTTTCTAATACCTGTTCTGTGCTAAGAGCCTTTCTAGCCTTAGATTTTCCTGTAGGATCTCCTATTTTACCTGTAAAATCTCCTATAATTATAATTACTTTATGACCTAGGTCCTGTAACTGTTTCATCTTTCTCAGTACAACAGTGTGTCCTAAGTGTATATCTGGTGCACTAGGGTCTAATCCTAGTTTAACTACCATAGGTTTGTTTTCTTTTTGAGATTTTTCTAATTTATTTTTAAGGTCTTCTATTCCTATTATTTCATCTACACCTTTAGATATTATTCTTATTTGTTCATCTATGCTTTTCATAATTAATCCTCCTTATAATTTTATATAAATTAATTTTTAAGGATGGGAGCTTAAATACCATACGGCGCCAATACAATAAAAAAACTCCCGTCCTTATAAAAAGGACGAGAGTATTACTCACGTGTTACCACCTTAGTTCATCATTATCTCACAATAATGATCTCTTCAAGTACGCCAACTTATTGGGATACTCTAGCACTATAACGTGTGCAAAATCCGGCAACTGCCTACTGGTTGTTATCTTTCGGAGTGCAGCTCAGAGATGTATTCAAGTTAAATTGTCTTTTGCCCCTCTCACCAACCGGGTACTCTCTGTAAAGATTCCATTAACCTTACTCTTTCTCGTCAAAGCTTTTTTTATAATTGCTTATTTTTATAATATGACTTTTATATATATTTTGTCAATACTTTTTAAAAATTATTCATAATTATTAAAATTTATAAATTTAATAATCATCATACTTATCCCAGTCTTCTTCTTGTTTCTCTTTTTTTCTTTCTATAACTTTTAAGATAAGTAATATTATACTTCCAACTATAATAGCTACATATGCACATATAACTATCATACCCATAAAATATAACAATTTATTTTTCTTCCTCTATAACTACAGCAGTTCCATAAGCTAGCATCTCTGCTGCTCCTTGCATAACTGCTGCTGATGTTAATCTAAATCCAATTATAGCATTAGCTCCTTTGTTTTCTGCATCTTCAACCATTCTTCCTATCGCTACTTTTCTAGCTTCTTCTAGCATTTCATCATAGCCTTTTAATTCTCCTCCTACTAATTGCTTAAAACTTGCTCCAATATCTTTTCCTATATGTTTTGCTCTTATAGTGCTACCTTTAACTAATCCAACAACTTCTACTATTTTTTTCCCTGGTACATTTTCAATTGTTAGTATCTGCATGTTAATACCTCCTTTTTAGTTATTGCTAACTTACTATATATTATATTTTTCACTCCATACATTAATTCTAGCATATTATGGAAACCTCAATATTTATAATGCTACTTAATAAAAAGAGCTGTTTCATACATGAAACAGCTCTTTTTATATTTAAGCTAGAATCCTACTGGTATACCTAAGCTCATCCATATTACAAATAATAAAGTCCAAGCTATTAAGAATGTCATAGAATATGGTAACATCAACGATATAACCGTACCAATTCCAGTATCTTTCTTATAAGCTTGCATAAATACTATAACCATCGCAAAGTAACTCATAAGCGGAGATATTATATTTGTAGAACTATCTGCGATTCTATATGCAGTTTGAACTACATCTGCACCTATTCCAAGTTTTAAAAACATTGGTATAAATACAGGAGCCATTATAGCCCATTTAGCTGATGCAGATCCCATAAATAGATTTATAAACCCTGTTATTATTATAAATCCAACAAGTAGCGGTATTGATCCTATATTTATAGACTGTAAAAACTCTGCTCCTCTTACAGCAATTATAGTTCCTAAATTCGTAAATTCAAAGTATTTTATAAATTGGGCTGCAACGAATGCTAAACATAAATATCCACCCATTGAACTCATGGCTTTACTCATATGTGCTGCAACTTCTTTTTCATTTTTTACAGTTTTAGCAATTTTACCGTAAACCACTGATGGTACAAAGAACAATAATGCTATTATTGGTATTAAACCATTCATTAAAGTAGAGTGATCAACTATAGAATCTAGGAAACTTGCTTTGTCTAGGTTTCTTAAGAATGAGTTAGGCATTGCAACAAGAATAACTAACCCAATTACCATAAATAATAAAGTAAAGTTTGCAACTTTCATTGCTTTAGCTTCTTCAGGTTTTATAGTTTGTAAATCGCTAGCTCTTGACATTCCATCTGAATCTTTTGCCATTTTAGAATCATATTTACCTAATTTAGGTTCTATAATTTTTGTAGTTATTATAGTTCCTAATATTGTTATTAAAAATGTAGATGCTACCATAAAGAAGTAGTTAGCAGTTGCACTTATACTAACTGTAGGATCAAGTATATGTGCTGCCTCATTTGTTATTCCCGCTAGCATCGGATCTATTGTTCCAATTATTAAATTTGCACTAAATCCTCCTGAAACTCCTGCAAATGCTGCTGCTATACCTGCTAGTGGATGTCTTCCATAAGCCATAAAGACTAAAGCTCCAAGTGGAATTAATATAACATATCCTGCATCTGATGCCATGTTTGACATTATTCCTAAGAAAACTACAGTTGGAACTATTAATTTTGACGGTGTTACACTAACTATTTTTTTAAGTAATGTTCCTATGTATCCTGAACTTTCAGCTAATCCTATTCCTAGCATTCCAACTAGCACAACTCCAAGTGGTGCAAATGAAGTGAAGTTTGTTACCGCATTTTCTAACATGTATTTAAACCCTTCACCATTTAATAAGCTAACTGCTGTTATAGTTTGTTTTTCTACTTCCATTGTTTCTCTATTTATAAGTTCGGCTGTTACACTTAACCCCATACTAGCTGCTATTGCAGATATAATAGCGATTGCAACACAAAGCATTGCAAATAAAGTAACTGGATGTGGTAATTTATTACCTATGTACTCTATCCCATCTAGAGATTTCATCAAAAAACTCTTTTTTTCTTTAACTGCTGATTTACTCATATTACGCCCCCTTTATTTTTATATGTATCATTCTTTTTT
>NZ_JBOGBV010000048.1:0-44373 GCF_051656405.1 Paraclostridium sp. | reverse complement strand
GGTGAAAGCTCAATACGAAGTTTATATTGAAGAACATCTCGGAGTCTCTAACCGAAATTTAAGAGAGTAGGCTTAGACGGAAGGTCCCGTTATAGACCGTAAGCAATGCTTAGCTAAGAGGCCATTTTTTTATGGCAATTAGGGTGGTACCGCGAGAACAATAGTCTTTCGTCCCTTTATTTGGGATGAAGGGCTTTTTTTAATATTTAAATTTAATTTTTAGGAGGACATAAAATGCAAAGAGATTTTATAGAAATTAAAGATCTTTACAGAAACAAAGAAGAATATATCGGTAAAAGTGTAAAAGTAGCTGGATGGATAAGAACATCTAGAGCGTCTAAAAATTTCGGATTTATAGAATTAAATGACGGAAGTTTCTTTAAAAACATGCAAGTAGTAGTATCAGATGAGAAATTAGAAAACTTTAAAGAAATAACTAAGCTTCCAATAAGTTCATCAATACTAGTTGAAGGTGAGCTTGTATCAACAGAAGGGGCAAAACAACCCGTAGAAATACATGCAACTAAAATTGAACTAGAAGGAGAATCAGATAGTTCATATCCATTACAAAAGAAGAGACATACTCTAGAGTATTTAAGAACTATAGCTCATTTAAGACCTAGAAGTAATACTTTTTCAGCAGTGTTCAGAGTAAGAAGTTTAGCAGCTTATGCTATACACAAGTTTTTCCAAGATAGAAACTTCGTATATGCACATTCACCAATTATAACAGGAAGTGACTGTGAAGGTGCTGGAGAAATGTTTAGAATAACAACTATGGATTTAAACAGTATACCTAAAACTGAAGAAGGTGCAATAGATTACTCTAACGACTTCTTTGGAAAAGAAGCTAACCTGACAGTTAGTGGACAATTAAATGCTGAAATAATGGCACTTGCATTTAGAAATGTTTATACATTTGGACCAACATTTAGAGCAGAAAATTCATTCACACAAAGACATGCATCAGAGTTTTGGATGATAGAGCCTGAAATAGCATTTGCTGACTTAGAAGATAACATGGAACTTGCAGAAGATATGATCAAATACGTTATAAGCTATGTTATGGAACATGCTCCAGAAGAAATGGAATTCTTCAATAGTTTCATAGATAAAGGATTAATAGAAAGATTAAACAATGTAGTAAACTCTGAATTTACTAGAATAACATATACTAAAGCTGTAGAAATGTTACAAGAATCAGGTCATGAGTTTGAATATCCAGTTCAGTGGGGAGACGACCTTCAAACAGAGCATGAAAGATATTTAACAGAACAAGTATTTAAAGCTCCAGTATTTGTTACAGATTATCCAAAAGACATAAAAGCATTCTACATGAGAATGAATGAAGATGGAAAAACTGTTAGAGCTATGGACCTTTTAGTTCCTGGTGTAGGAGAAATAGTTGGGGGATCTCAAAGAGAAGAGAGACATGATGTATTATTAGATAGAATAAAAGAAATGAATTTAAATGAAGAAGATTACTGGTGGTATTTAGAATTAAGAAAATATGGAACAGCTACTCACTCAGGATTTGGATTAGGATTTGAGAGAATAATAATGTATATGACTGGTATGGCAAACATAAGAGACGTAATACCATTCCCTAGAACTCCAAAAAATGCAGAATTCTAATTTTATGTAATATAACAAAATTTTATTATATAAACAAAAGCCCTTAGATATTATCTAAGGGATTTTAATATTAAAATAAAAATATATGATAATATAGTAGTTTAATAGAAAATATAAATTAAATATAAGCTAAATTTCAATATGTAGACATTAAAACTTTATTAGAATATAATAGTAATAAGGTTAAAAGATAAAGGTTAATCAGGAGGTAAAGATATGTCAGACGATAGAATAATTGATTTCAATGAACTAAAAAATAAAGTAAAAGATTCTGATGTAGATAAGTTTGAACAATATATATATACTCTTTATAACTCAGTAATGAGTGGGAGTATGAGTATGGTCGAGTTTTCTAAAAAAATAATGGAATATATGAATGAAAATAACATATCTCAAGAAAAATTTATAAATATCCAAAAGAAATTTATGGAGAGATATGGAATGGATTCTTCTGAAATTGATGAACAATTAAAAAACCTTGGTATAGATCCTAAAAATATAGACTTAAGCAATATGGAGAATGTCAATTTTGAAGAAATAAAAAAAAGTATAGGGTTTTATGAAAAATATAATTATAAGATAAAACCAAAAGCTTCTGTAGAAACATATATAAAAAATGATCATAATGATATAAGAATTATATTTGACCAAGAACAAGTTACTTTAATAAGTCAAGGAAAGATAAATCTTGTTGATGCAGAGCTTAATGAACTTTTACTATCATATAAAAATTCATTAGACAAAACTATAAATATAACTATGTGTGAAAACATAACGGAATATGATTATTAAAAAAGAGATAGGAATTATCCTATCTCTTTTTTTAATGTTCAGAAAGACCACTCTCACTGAACTTTTCATTAAATTTATGATAAATTTTGTTTATAGGTTTTTTTAGTGGTAATGCAATTATAAGAGAAATTGCTATATAGAATGTTAGAATAGCTAAATCTCTATATAATACAGGAGTATAAACCCCACCAACAGATTCTCTTAACATAGAAATTGAATAAGTAAATGGTAGATATGGATTTACCATTTGGAAAAACTTAGGTGTAACTTCTATTGGGAATGTACCACCTGAACCAGCTACTTGTATAACTAAAAGTATAATTCCCATAGCTTTACCCATATTACCGAATACAGAAAGTAGAGAATAAACAATAGCTGTAAATACTATACTTGTAAATACAGAACCTAATACTAGTATAACTGGATCTACAGGTTTTACACCAAGCACATAAATGTCTCCTAAACTTACTATTAATGCTTGGGTTATTGCAATTGCTACAAATGTAAGCCCTCTACCAAAATAAACTTCATAAGATTTATAACTTCCATGAACTTCAGCAGATAAAAGTGAAGATAATAAAAGTAATCCAACCCATAGTGATAATACTGTATAGAATGGAGTCATAGCTGATCCATAATTTTCTATAGGATATAACTTATTTTCTTTAACAGTAACAGGTTCTTTCAAGAAATTCTTTTTAGATACTATATCATTTTTAAGTAACTTAACTAAATCATTAAGATTCTCTTCATCATTTACCTTTTTAACTGCATCAGTAAGTTCATTAACCATACTTTCAACTTTAGGTAATTTTTCTTTAGCATAGTTAATTCCTTCAAGACCTTTATCTGATAACTTAAGCGTAGTATTTAATATATCTTCAGCCTGAGGAAGCTTATCTTCAGCTTCTTGAAGTGTTTTTATAACATCATCGCTAACAGAATATCCTTTTTCAAATATATCATTTATAGGTCCTGAAACTTTAGCATCAAAATTATTATATAATGAAGATGTAATTGACTGTATGTCAGATCCTATTTTTAAGACATTACCTAAAACATCATCTGAAGGTGTCTGTCCACTTTGAATTTGACTCTTTATTGAACTTAAAGAATTCATACCTTGAGTTAATTTTGAATCTAAATCTTTTAATCTATTTATAGTATCTGTTAAAGGATGGTTTTGAGTAAGATTATTTAATTTAGTTAAAAACTCTAAAACAGAATTATTTATAGTTGCTAAATTATGTAACTTACTTGATAGATTATCTATTAACATTATAGCATCGTCTGAACCATTCTTTATTGCATTGTTAAGTGCATTTGCAGTATCCATAATTGAGTTAGATATATCATTCATTAAGCCTATATCATTCTTTATTATAGGAGAAACTTTGTTTATACTATCTTGGGAGCTCTTTAAAAACTTTTGAACATCAGCTGATAATCCCTGAGCTTGATTTATAGTATTTTTTATTAAAGGTAAATCTTTTTGAATATCTTTAACTAAATCTGTAGCTTTAACAACACCACTAGATGCAAGATTTATTGTTTCGTTTAAATCTCCAAATTTACCTTGTACTTCAACTAAAGAGTTTTCAACATCATTTAGTTTTGGAATTTGACCTTCAAGTTCTATTCCTAATTCATTAGATACTTCAAATAAAACTTGACTTACTGTTTCAACTACAGTTTGATTTATTTGTAATTGTATAGTAGAGGCTCCTTTATCTGTAATCTTTGGAGCGATAGCATTTATCTTCTCATTTACAGTATAAATTAATTCACCTTTTTTTACATCAGATGATATAAGAGAAGTTAAATCTTTTGAGAAATTTGCAGGTATTTCAATAGATGCATAATATTTACCATCTTTAACACCTTTTAAAGCATTGTCTTTATTAACAAATTTCCAACCTAAATCAGAGTTATCTCTTAGGTTTTTTACAAGTTCATCACCGATATTTATTTCTTTGTCTCTTACAGTAGTACCTTTATCGTTGTTTACAATAGCTACGGATATGTTACTAGTGCTACCATATGGATCCCAAGATGCCTTTATATTAAACCATGCATATAAAGAAGGTAAAATACAAAGTGCGATTACAACTATAAGCATAGCATAATTTGTAAATATGTCTTTTAAATCTTTTTTGAATATATTAAGGATGTTTCTCAATATAATATTCACCTCCGAAAGTAAGAATTCTAACAAATTTAAATTATAATGTTTTTAGTCCAAATAGTCAATATTAAAATTAAAATATATTAAAAATTATACTTATATAGTAATTATAACCAAAGTAATCAAGTATATGACAAATAAAAAAAATACTTTGCTTATGTCGACATAATTTTAATTACAATTGAAATTAAAAAAGATGGTCTATTTGACCATCTAAGATTTTACTATTACTTTAATATTAACTTAGCTAATATCGTTATAATTGGTAAAGCTATTAAAGTTCTTGTCAAAAATATAATAAATAAATCTTTTAAATTTAATGGAATATCTGATTTTAATATAACAGCACCTGTTTCTGTTAAGTATAGAAGTTGAGTTATAGATAGAGCTCCTATTATAAATTTCGTTAATATATCAAAGTGAGCACCTGATACCATTATAGAAGGTAAAAACATATCAGCAAATCCAACTAATACAGCTGGTGCAGCTTCTACAGCATTAGGTATTTGAAGTAGCTTAAGTAAAAATACTACAGGGAATGATATCCAAGTAAATATAGGTGTAAATTCAGCTATTATAAGTGCAATTGTTCCCCAGGCCATTACAAGAGGAAGTAAAGCTAAGTACATATCTACAACAGTTTTAAATCCATTTTTTATGATTAGATTTAACGAAGGTGCGTTTTCAGCTCTATATAATGACTTAGACAAAGCAAATGAAAATACATTCTCATCTTCTGGAATAAGTTCTTCCTTTAAATGGTCTACATTGTTATAAGTTTTATCTTTAATATGAGCTAAAGGGTATATACGAGGCATTATAATCGCACAGGCTAAAGAAGCAACACAAACACAACCGTAAAAAGGAACAAATAAACTCATTAATCCTAACTGATCAGCTATAACTGTTGAGAAAGGTAAAGATACCAATGAAAAACAAACAGATATTATGCAAGCTTCTTTTGCAGTATAAAATCCTTGCTTATACTGAGTGTTTGTTATCATAATACCAAGAGTACCATCACCTAACCATGAAGATATTGCATCTACAGCAGAACGCCCAGGAACTTTAAATATATTATACATAAATTTAGAAATTAAAGTTCCTACAAAATCCATAAGACCAAAGTCTACAACTAAAGGTAATAAAAATCCAGAAACTAAGAAAATTGCTAAAAGACTAGGTAAAATTCCTAAAATTGTCTGTCCAGTAACTTCAGACTTAACGAATTCAGGACCAAACCCTAAAACTGTCATAGATACAAATATAGCACCTAATACTCTAAAAGATAACCAAAATAAAGGAACATCTAGTATACTTTTAAGAAAATCATTTTTAATGTTTACAAATTTACTTAATATAGATAAAAGTGCTGACAAAACAATTACTATAAGTGCTATATAATCTAAATAATTAGAAAATGATATTTTTATTAATTCAGCTAAAAATCCAATTCCTATGTTTATTGAAGAAATTCCTTCAATTTGTACCATATTTCCATATGGAAGAGGTATTACAAATAATATTAATCCTAATAATGATGGGATTAAAAACTTAATGAAACTATTCGATTTAGGTTTGTTATAAAAGCTAATGTTGTTCTCCATAATAATATCTCCTTTGAATTTTATATTAAAACGTCTTTATAAATGCATTTATTTTTAAATTAAAAAAGTCCCTTGGCAAAAGCCAAGAGACGAAAATTTCCGCGGTACCACTCTGGTTGATAGAAATAAAAAATTATCCTATCCACTTAATCTCTTAAGGCGAGAAAACCTATAGTCATACTTAGTTTCAAACTATATTCTCAAAAGCTCTCTTCACAATAAACTTCATTACTAGGCTCACACCAACCCTAGTTCGCTGAAAATCCATTTAGAGTTACTCTCTTTTTCACAGAATTTTTAATATTTATTTTATAACTATCGTAATAAAAAAATTGAATGTTGTCAATAAAAAAAATGAATTATTTAAAAATTTCCAAAATAGCAATAATACAATGATAGAATTTTAACAAGGATGAAAGCATAATATATATTAAAATATTATTAAGAAATAAAAAATAGTTTGGGGGGATGTTCTTGTATAATAATTATGAAAAAGCAATAGACTTTTTAGAAAATGATGAATCTACAGAGGCTAAAAAATATTTTTTAAGAGCCTATGAAGAAGGGTTTAAAAAATCTTTATATTACTTGAGAAAAATTAGGAAAGAAGAGCATGAATACAAAAAAATAATAAAAAATTTAACATATGATAAAATAAAAAGTAAATTGGGATATGCAGTAGAAATACCAACTAATTTTACAAAGTTAAATACCATAGATGATAAATGTTTTGACACTATATCTATGGAAAAAGATGAAAATTTTGATTTTTATAATATAAAAACACATGGATTTTTAATAGAAATTCCAGATGGGTGTATTGACTTAGTTTCTGTTGATTCTGTTATAAAAAACATGTCAAATATAGATGAAGTTAGAAATTATAAAAATGAAAAAATAAGTGGAAAAATAATAGTAAGTAAGTCTATTCAAGGTACTATAAACTACACATTAATTACTTCTGGAAATAAGGGAATATATGAGTTTAAAATAGATGTGGATGAATTTTTAGTTGATGAATATAAGGATATAATAGATTATATTTTTGATAGTTTTTATATAATTGAAGATTAAAATATAAACAAAAAAAGTGACCTTTTAAAAAGGTCACTTTTTTAATTTATATTTTTATTGCTTTCTATTTCTTCAGCTAAATTATTTAAATATTCCCATCTCTCATATTTAAACTCAAGCTCTTTTTCTAATTTTGATTTTTCATCAATCATTTCTTGTAATTTAGTAAAGTCAGTTGAATATTTATCTAAATTTTCATCAATAGACTGAATTTTATCTTCAAGAGAAGAAATATCATCGTCTATATTATCAAATTCTCGCTGTTCATTAAATGTGAACTTTAACTTTTTATTATTTTTAGGTTTTTCTTTTTTTACTTCATTTTTAGGTTTTTCTTTAACAATTTCAGCTTCATCAGGCTGGCTTTCTTTAAATATTAAATAATCACTATAGTTACCAGTATAAATGTCTATTTCACCATTTCTGCTATATGCAAATATTTTGTTACATATTCTATCTAGGAAATATCTATCATGAGAAACACATATAACTACACCTGGAAACTCATCTAAATAATCTTCAAGTCTATTTAATGTTTCTATATCTAAGTCATTTGTAGGCTCATCTAAAAGAAGTACATTAGGTGCAGACATTAAGGTTCTTAAAAGATGAAGTCTACGTCTTTCTCCACCTGAAAGTTTTTTAATAAGTGTATATTGCATAGTTCCATCAAATAAAAATCTTTCGCACAGTTGAGATGCAGTTATCTTTTGACCATCAGAGGTTTCTATGTAATCACTTACTTCTTTAACATAGTCTATAGCACGCATTTCTAAGTTCATATGAGCATCATCTTGAGAGAAACAACCTATTTTTACTGTTTCACCAATTTCTATATGACCAGAGTCTGGGTTTAACTTACCATTTAATATATTTATTAAAGTTGACTTACCTATACCGTTTTTACCGATTATTCCAATCCTATCAGTTCTAGAAATTGCATACTCTAAATCATTAATTACTTTTTTTTGTCCAAATGATTTAGATATGTTATGAATTTCTATAATTTTTTTACCAAGTCTACTTGATGCAGTAGTTATTTCAAGGTTTTCATTTCCAGATAATACCTCAGTATTGACAAGGTCACCAAATCGTTGAAGTCTAGCTTTCTGTTTAGTTGTACGAGCACGAGCTCCTCGTCTAACCCAAGCAAGTTCAGTTCTTATTAAACTTTGTCTTTTTTGTTCCATACTAGATTCTAGGGCTAATCTTTCCATTTTTTTCTCAAGAAATGCAGAATAATTTCCGTCATAGCTAAAAAGTCTACCCTTATCAAGTTCAATTATTCTATTTGTTACCCTATCTAAAAAATATCTATCATGAGTTATCATAAGTAATGATAAATTTTTATTATTTAAATATTCTTCTAGCCAATCTATAGTATCATTGTCTAAATGGTTTGTAGGCTCATCTAAAATTAATAGCTCACAAGGTGTTATAAGTGCTGATGCAAGTGATATTCTTTTTCTTTGACCTCCAGATAATTCAGCAATTTTTTGATTGAAATTACTGATACCAAGCTTTGTTAAAACTGATTTTGCTTCACTCTCAAGGTCCCAAAGATTAAGAGCATCAATTTTTTCTTGTAATTTTATTAAATCATTGTTTAAATTCTCATTAAAGTTTTCGTTTAAATTGTCTAATATACTTTGATAATCACGAAGAAGTTTCATTTCATTAGATGTTCCTTTAAAAACTTGCTCAAGAACTGTAGCATTTTCATCATAATATGGATTTTGAGGAAGGTATTCTATTCTGACTTTATTAGGTTTAGTTACAGTACCACCATCAGGTTCTTCTGCGCCTGATATTATTTTAAGTAAAGTAGATTTACCAGTACCATTAACACCTATAAGGCCTATTTTTTCTCCATCATTTATTCCTAATGATATATTGTTAACTAGTACTTTTTCAGAGTAACTCTTTGTTATATTTTCTAATGTAATTAAGTTCATTTTATCACCCTTATAGTTATTTTAATTTACTAAACTATTATAACAGTTTTTGTATTATATAGGAATTATTAAAAAGAAAGATACAGTTTTTACTTACTAGTACCTTTCTTTTTAATAATTCTTTTCTTTTTTCTATGGATATATTATAAAAATGGAACAAAAAATTTAATATAAATATATTTTTATAATATAATTGCTTATAAGTAAACATAATATTAAAATAGATATAGAACTTATTATATACATAATTGAAAAGTGGTGATGTAGATGAAAAAAATTAAGTTTATATACAATCCAAACTCTGGTGATAAAAAAATAGTGTACAAGCTAGATAATATAATATCTAAATTTCAGGATAACGGATATACAGTTGTGCCATATAGAGTATCTAAAAACAATACTATGGAAAAAGGCTTAGAAGATATTAATGATAACTATGAGTATATTTTAGTTGCTGGAGGAGATGGAAGTATAGACAGACTTGTAAACTTCATGAAAAAAAATAATATAGATTTGCCAATTGCAATACTTCCTACTGGAACTGCGAATGATTTTGCAAATGTACTTAAGATACCATTAGACATAAATTTAGCAATAGATAAGATAATTAATTCAAAACCTACAAATATAGATTTAGGAATTATTAATGAAGATTACTTTGTAAATATTGCAAGCTCAGGTATGTTTACAGATGTTTCACAAAGAGTAGATGAAAATCTAAAAAATTCTATAGGAAGGGTATCATATATAATAAAAGGAATAGAAGATGCACTTCACTTAAGAAAATTTAGAGTACATGTTAGATCAAAAGAGTTAGAGTACGAAGGTGATATGTACTTGATTTTAATTTTAAATGGAAGAACTGCAGGAAATATAAATTTAGCACATTATGCTATGTTAGATGATGGATATTTAGATGTAATAATTTTTAAGGCAATGCCAATACCTAAAACTATTCCACTTCTTTTAGATATTATAAAAGGAGCACCTATAGATAAATATAATGAAATTATATATTTCAAAACAGATGATTTGTATATAGATTGTAAAGAAAATATAGTTACAGATATAGATGGAGAAAGAGGTCCTGATTTTCCTCTTCATATAAAATGTGATAAAGAAGGTATTAAGATATTAGGAATTGAATAAGGTAAATTTAAAAAATCCACATTGATAGAAATGTGGATTTTAGTTTATACTTGTATATATCAAATAAAAAGGAGTACAAAATGGAAAAATTATATTATAAAGATCAATATATAAAAGAATTCACAGCAGAAATTATTGATATAAAAGAAAAAGATTCTAATTTTCATATTCAATTAGATAAAACTGCATTTTTCCCTGGAGGAGGAGGTCAGTTTTGTGATACTGGTAAAATTGATAATCACGAAGTAATAGATGTATATGAGGAAGATGGTTTAGTATTTCATGTAACAAAAACTAAGCCTATAAAAGTGCATAAAGTAAAATGTAGTATAGATTGGGAAAAAAGAGAAGATGGCATGAATCAACATTTTGGGCAACATGTCCTATCTGGATGTTTTTTCGAGTTATTTAATGCAAATACAGTAGGGTTTCACTTAGGACAAGATATTAGCACTGTAGATATACAAGGGTTTTTAACTGAAGAACAAATTAAGGAAGCTGAAAACTTTGCAAATGAAATTATAAATAGCGATATATATGCAGAGTTTTTAACTCCAGACAAAAAAGAATTAAAAAAGATGGGATTAAGAAGAGATTTGCCTAAAACTAATGAACAAATAAGAGTTGTAAAAATAGGAGATTTAGATATAAATGCATGTTGCGGTGTACATCCAAGATCAACACTATCTCTTAGAATGATAAAAATAAAAAGATTTGAAAAATGTAGAAATGCTACTAGAATAGAGTATTTAGCGGGTAAAAGAGCAATAGAGTATAGCATGGATAGGGATAATTGTTTAAGTGATATATGTAGATATTTAAAGTGTGGAGATAAAGACGCTATTAATGGAATTAAGAACTTACATAAAAACTTAGAAGATACATTACAGTACAATAAAAAAATAGAAAGTGAAATAGCCAGATATCAAGTTAAAGAAATGATAGATTTAGGAGATAAAATAGGGGATATATCTTTAATTAAAAAAATATATGAAAATGAAAGTATAAAATATGTATCCAAAATTGTTTCGAAGTTAGTTGAAAATGAAAACACAATAGCTTTAATGGCAGTTAAAAATGAAGATAAAGTTAACTTTATATTTGCTACATCAAAGGGAACAGAAAAACTTGACATGAATGAATTATTAAAGGATTGTATAAAGTTAGTAGATGGAAAAGGGGGCGGAAGTAAAGTTTTAGCCCAAGGAGCAGGAAAAAATAATGGAAATATAGATTCAATGTTTGATTATGCATCTATGAAAATATCAAATTTATTAAAATAACAGAGTAGGATTACCTACTCTGTTATTATATTCCTAAGTTTTTCTATATCAAGAAGCTTCACATAATCATTAGTATAATCAATTAGATTATCATTTTTCATATTTATGAATTCTCTAGATAAAGAAGGTCTAGGCACTCCTAAAGTTTCTGCTAATTTAGTTTTAGTTTTAGGCATTTTTATAAAATTACTATTTTGTAAGTTATACTCATCTAATAAGAAACTTACAATTTTTTGCCTGATGCTTACAAAAGAAATAGTTTTAACTGTTTTATTAAGTTCTACAATTTTATTTGTAATATCATTTAAAAACGATATTAATATGTTTTTGTGATTAGAACAAAAGTCTATAAAGTCATATTTATCAATAAACATTACTTCAGTTTTTGAATTAGATACAACTGTAGCTGGATATATATTTATATCTGAAAAAGTTATGACCTCACCAAATAAATTTCCTTTTGAAAAAGATGACATTAAAATAATTTTATCACCAGGTAAAAATCTTTTAATATCAACACCCCCGTCTAAAATCAAACCTATAGAATTACAAGGATGACCTTCAAGGGCTATTATATCTTCTTTATTATAGTTTTTTATTGTGTATTTAGAATCTTTAAACAAATCGAGTATTTCTTTTTTAGTTAAATTTTTAAACATGATTTCACCTTATAAAATAGATTATTTTTAGCCTAATTTAATTAAATCTAAAAAATATAAAATAGGCTTTAATAAATTATAACATAGAGTAATATTCAACTGCAAAGTCTCTAAATTCTTTTGTATGTCGGCTCATATAATTATCAGGATGCCAAGAAATATTTATGTATCTTTTACAAATCGGGTCTATAACTTTAAGGAGTTTTAGAGAATCATCTGCATGAATATTCCAAGATATTTCAGGGATGAAACTTATACCTAGACCAGCAATAATTAATTGTTTAACGATTGAAGGCACATCACTTTCAAAGACTATATTAGGGTTAAAACCTGCATATTTGCAAAGGGAATGAGAAATAGTTCTAAAAGGTTTATTAGATTGAAAACTTATAAAATTTTCATTTGCAATTTCTTGTAAAAATATAGCGTTTTTAGTAGCAAGAGGATGGTTATTAGGTACACCTATAAATAATTCTTCTTCTAATAAAGTTATAGAAAATGGATCGTGTACCTCATCTAATGTAGATGATATACAAAAATCAAAGTCTTTATAATCGACTTCACCATCAGTATGCTGGAGTAGTTTAAATGTGGTATCAGGATAAATTTTTTTGAAGTTTAAAATTAAATTAGGCAAAGTATTAGATCCAGCTAGAACTAAAAGTTTTATTTCAGGTTTCGATTGGTTATTAGTATCTAGAAGTTCCTTAACTCCATTTTCTAAAATTGAAAGAGATTCATTAACAGTTTTTAAAAACATTACTCCATTTGAATTTAAAATTATTTTTTTTCCATTTCTATCAAATAAATCAATACCTATTTCCTTTTCTAATGAGTTAATAATCCTGCTTAAAGCAGGTTGAACAATGTGTAATTTTTTAGCGGCATTAGTCATATGTTGAGTTTTTGCAACTGTTTGAAAATATTTAAGATGAAGGAGCTCCATTTAAAAAAATCACCATCCTAGACTATATAATGAATTTGTTATTAGTATATAACAAACTATGTATTATACATTTATTAAATAGTTATATAGAATATTCTTAAAGGCAACACATTTTCTATCTGATAACAAATTTTTAGACAAATCAAATCAGACCATATAACATCATATCTATTTAACTTTCAGGGATTTAAAATAAAAATTTAATAGGGGGAGTGCATATGAGTTTTAGTTTTGCAGATGTATTTTTAAGCCAGTTTATGCTTATGTTTTTAGCTATTGTCATAGGTCTTATATTTGGAAAACTTAAATTTGGAAAGTTTAGGTTTGGTATATCAGGAGCATTATTTACAGGACTTATAATTGGATGGGGGGCTTTTAAATACGCAGCAAATGTACCTGAAGGTTCTCAAGCATTTAAGTCTGCACAAGAATTATTATCAGTAGGAGTAGTATCCAGTGATTTTTTTGATATATTCTTAATCTTATTTGTTTGTGCAGTAGGACTATTAGCAGCAAAGGATATGGGGATAGTATTAAAAAAATATGGACTGAAATTTGTAATACTTGGGATGATAATAACATTTACGAGTGCTGCAGCAACTTATGGAGCTACATTATTTAGTGATGACTCTAATCCATATGAAGTATCAGGAGTATACACTGGAGCCCTTACAAGTTCACCAGGTTTAGCAGCAGCAATAGAAACAGCTAGAGGTCACGCAACTCAAAGAGTATCAGAGTTTAACGGTATGAGCCTAGTAGAAAAAGAAAAATTTCTTAAAATGGCAGGACTAAAAGAGATACCAAAAGATTTAAATGCCTTTCAATTAACAGATGATATAAAGCAACAGTATATAGTAAATGCAGAAGCTAGTATTGGAGCAGGTCATGCAATAGGATACCCTTTCGGAGTGCTAATAGTTATATTAGCTGTAAACTTCTTCCCAACAATATTTAAGATAGATATAGAAAAAGAAAAATTACAATATAAAAAAGAATTAGAAGATGCGAAGAAATCAAGTAACTCATCAAAAGAAATAAAAGAAAGTAAGTTTGATATTTTAGGATTTGTAATGGCATGTACATTTGGATATATAATTGGAAACATAAATATATATTTGCCATTTATAGGCTATTTTAGCTTAGGCTCAACAGGTGGGGTTTTGATAGGATCATTGATACTAGGATATATAGGTAAGATTGGAAGTATAAGTTTTAGAATGGATTCAAAGGTTCTAGGCGTTATAAGAGATGTTGCATTAGCATTTTTTCTAGCAATTGTAGGATTAAGATATGGATATAAAGCTGTAGATGCATTAGTAGGTGCTGGAGCATATTTAGGAATTGTCTCTGTAGTAGTTGGAACAGTAGGGATGATGGTTGGATTTTTCTTAGGTAAATATGTACTAAAAATCAATTGGCCGATGTTATCGGGTGCTATATGTGGAGGTATGACATCAACACCTGGACTAGGAGCAGCTGTTGAGGCTTTAGGAAGTGATGAACCAGCTGCAGGATATGGGGCAACGTACCCATTTGCACTTTTAGGAATGGTTATTTTCACTATAATACTTCATAAATTACCGATGTAGTTATCTAGATTTTAAATAAATTATGCTAGGAGGGAAACTTATGGATAAAAGATTAAGATGTGACGAATTAAAAAGTAGAGTAATGAGTGCCAAAGAAGCCGCTAAATTATTTGAGGATAATATGGTTGTAGGAACAAGTGGATTTACGCCTGCAGGATATCCCAAAGCAGTACCACTAGCTTTAGCTGATAGAGTGAAAAATGGAGAAGATATAGGTATTACACTTATAACTGGAGCATCTGTAGGACCTGAACTAGATGGGGCTTTAAGTGAACTAGGAATTATAAAAAGAAGATATCCTTATCAAACAAATTCAACTTGCAGAAATTCTATAAATAATTCAGATATAAATTATGCAGATATGCATTTAAGTCATACTCCACAATGGGTCAAATATGGATTTTTTGGGAAAATTGATATAGCTTTAGTAGAAGCAGTTGCAATAACAGAAGAAGGATATATAATTCCTTCAACATCAATAGGAAATTCAAATGTATTTATAGAGTGTGCAGAGAAAGTCATAATAGAAATAAATACATCTCAACCAATGGATTTAGAGGGAATACATGATGTTTATAATTTAGAAGCTCCTCCAAATAGAAAGCCAATCCCATTAGTCAAACCTGATGATAAAATAGGAACTCCATATATTATTTGTAATAAAGATAAAATAGCAGCAATAGTATATACAGATATAAAAGATAAAACAAGACCTGTTGCACCTATTGATTCAGTATCAGAAAAAATGGCTAAAAATCTTATAGATTTTTTAGAAAAAGAAGTAGAAGCTAAGAGACTTCCAAAAAATTTATTACCTCTTCAGTCTGGAGTTGGAAGTGTAGCAAATGCAATTCTTGGAGGCTTAGTTGAATCTAAATTTGAAGATCTAGTAGTATATTCAGAGGTAATACAAGATAGTGTTATCGATTTAATAGAACGTGGTAAGGTTAAATTTGCATCAGGAACATCGATAACTATATCTCCAGAAAGACTAGATAATTTTTATGATAATTTTAGTAAATATAAAGATAAATTAATTCTTAGACCTCAAGAGATAAGTAATAGTCCTGAAGTTGCTAGAAGATTAGGAGTAATAGCTATAAATACTGCAATAGAAGTAGATATATATGGAAATGTTAATTCAACTAATATAATGGGTAGCAGAATGATGAATGGAATTGGAGGATCAGGTGATTTTTCTAGAAATGGTTATTTAACTATTTTTACAACAGAATCAATAGCTAAGGATGGAAAAATATCTAGTATAGTTCCTATGGTATCACACCATGATCATACAGAACATGATGTAATGGTAATTGTAACAGAACAAGGTGTAGCAGATTTAAGGGGGCTATCTCCAAAGGAAAGAGCAGAAGAAATAATAAAAAATTGTGCACATCCTGACTATAAAGATGCTTTATATGATTACTTCAATAGAGCTTGCGAGGGTAAGTATAAACATACACCACATATTTTAGAAGAATCTTTATCGTGGCATAAAAAATTTCTGGATGATGGAAGTATGATTAAATAAAAATTAAAATTTTTTATTATAATAATGAAGAAAAATAAGTAATAGTTGCATTGTAAGTAGATAAATTCAATCAAAACCTATATGAATTGATTGAATTTATCTATATTTTCAAAATTAAAGTTTGACAGTATGAAAGATTAAATTTTGAAAATTTCAAATTTTAAAGTGTAATTCAATGATGAAATAAAACTTGCATAAAAACGATTGCAATCTTAGGTGAAGGTATGTAATAATTTTAGTGAAGGGGTATTTATTAAAAATTTATATTAAAACTTAATATATATAATCTCTAAAAAATCATAATTGCTTAGAGATAAAGAATAGGGGGAGTTCATATGACGAAAAACAAGGAACAAATTCAAGAGAGCTTTAATAAATGGGAGGAAGGAAAAGTTAATAAGTCTATAGCTAGATTCCCAGAAAGAAAAGAAAAATTCGAGTTTGACACAGGTCAAGAGATGAAAAGACTATATACACCATTAGATGCAGAAGTTGATTATGAAAATGATCTAGGATATCCAGGACAGTATCCATATACAAGGGGTGTTCAACCTACAATGTATAGAGGAAAATTCTGGACTATGAGAATGTATGCTGGATTTGCAACAGCAGAAGAATCAAATCAAAGATATAAATATCTAATAGATCAAGGATCTATGGGTCTTTCAGTAGCATTTGACCTTCCGACTCAAATGGGTTATGACTCAGATGATGCAATATCAGAGGGAGAAGTTGGAAAGGTTGGAGTTTGTATAGATTCATTAGCGGATATGGAAATACTATTTGATGGCATACCTTTAGATAAGGTATCAACATCAATGACTATAAATGCACCAGCATCAGTACTTTTAGCAATGTACATAGCAGTTGCTGAAAAGCAAGGAGTTTCAGCTGACAAATTAAGAGGTACGATACAAAATGATATATTAAAAGAATATGTAGCAAGAGGTACTTATATATTCCCAGTAAAACCATCGATGAGATTAATAACTGATATATTTGAATATTGTTCAAAAGAAGTTCCTAAATGGAACACGATAAGTATATCAGGGTATCATATAAGAGAAGCAGGGTCAAATGCAGTTCAAGAAGTAGCCTTTACATTAGCTGATGGTATAGCTTATGTAAACTCAGCTATAGCAGCGGGCTTAAATGTAGATGACTTCGCTCCAAGACTATCATTCTTCTTTAATGCACATAACAATTTATTAGAAGAGGTTGCAAAATTTAGAGCAGCAAGAAGAATATGGGCAAAAGTTATGAAAGAAAGATTCAAAGCGACTAATCCAAAATCATGGGCACTTAAATTCCACACTCAAACAGCAGGTTGTACACTTACAGCACAACAACCTGAAAACAACATAGTCAGAGTTGCAATTCAAACATTAGCAGCAGTACTTGGAGGTACTCAATCATTACACACAAATTCAAAAGACGAAGCACTAGCACTTCCAACAGAAGATTCAGTAAGAGTAGCACTTAGAACACAACAAATCGTAGCACACGAAAGTGGAGTAGCAGATAGTATAGATCCACTAGCGGGTTCTTATTATATAGAAAGTCTAACTAACCAAATAGAAGAAGAAGCATTAAGATTAATAGAAAAAATAGATGAATTAGGTGGAGCACCACAAGCTATAGAAAAAGGATTTATACAACAAGAAATAATGGATAGTGCATATAGATATCAAAAAGAAATTGAAAACAATGATAGAATAATCGTTGGAGTTAATAAATTCCAAATAGAAGAAAAATCACCAAAAGGATTATTAAAAGTTGATCCAATGGTTGGAGAAAGACAAAAAGAAAAGATAAAAGAACTTAAAGAAAGAAGAAATGGTGAAAAAGTTAAACAAGCTCTAGAAGCACTTAGAAAAGCTTGTAACTCTGATGAAAATGTAATGCCATATATATTAGAAGCAGTTAGAGAATATGCTACATTAGGAGAAGTTTGTGGCGTTATGAGAGAAGAGTTTGGTGAATATAAACAAACGGTTATGATATAGGGGGTATATTGATATGAGACCAATAAGAGTATTAGTTGCAAAACCAGGATTAGATGGACATGATAGAGGAGCTAAAGTAATAGCAAGAGCATTAAGAGATGCTGGTATGGAGGTTATATATACAGGGCTTAGACAAACTCCAGAACAAATTGTAGCAGCAGCTATACAAGAAGACGTTGATGTTGTTGCAATGAGTATATTATCAGGAGCTCATAACCACTTACTACCGAAAGTTGTAGAATTGTTAAATGAAGAAGAAGCTGATGATATATTAGTAATAGGTGGAGGAGTAATTCCTGAAGATGATATTCCATACTTAAAAGAAAAAGGAATTGCAGAAATATTTACTCCAGGAACTCCAACTTCAATGACTATAGACTTTATTAGAGAGAATCTTAAAAGAGCATTAGCTTAAAAAGGAGATAAATATGAAAGATATAGTGAATAGGGTACTAGAAGGCAAAAAAAGAGATTGTGCTAGACTTATCACTATTGTAGAAAATGAGCAGCCTGGATATGAAGATGCTTTAAAAGACATATATAAACACACTGGAAGGGCCTATGTTATAGGGATAACAGGTCCTCCTGGTGCTGGAAAATCTACTTTAACTGATAAGTTAGTTAAACTGATAAGAAAAGAGGGTAAAAAAGTAGGAATTATAGCAATAGATCCAACAAGTCCTTTTACAAAAGGAGCTATACTTGGGGATAGAATCAGAATGAATGACTTAAATACAGATAAAGATGTATTTATAAGATCTATGGGAACTAGAGGGAGTCTAGGGGGCCTGTCTAATGCAACTCAAGCTGCTATAAAAGTTTTAGATGCTTATGGATGTGAGTATATATTTATAGAAACTGTAGGGGTTGGCCAATCAGAAATAGATATAGTTAAAACTGCAGATACAACTCTTATTGTCATGGTACCAGGTTTAGGTGATGATATACAGGCAATAAAAGCTGGAGTTATGGAAATTGCGGATGTATTTGCAGTAAATAAGGCAGATAAAGATGGGGCAAAGAGAACATCATTAGAGATAGAAATGATGTTAGACTTTAAGAAAGATTGGGAATTTAGGCCACCTGTAAGTTTAGCTATTGCTGAAACTGGTGATGGAATAGATAAAGTTTATGAAAATATATTGAAACATAGGAAGTTTTTAGAAGAAAGCAATAAATTAAATGAAAAAAGATTAGAAAGAAATAGAATTGAAGTTAAGGAACTAGTCCAAAAGAAAGTATCTAGCTTAGTTAAAAATTTAGAGTATACAAAAGAGGTTGATGATTTATTATTAAAAACTATAAGTAAAGAAATTGACCCATACTCTATAAGTAATATGTTATTTGAAAAAGTTACAAAATAACAAGGGGGAGTAGTTATGGATATATTAAGAGTTGATCATGTAGGAATAGCAGTTAATAACTTAGAGGAAACTTTAAAGTTCTATGAAGATGTATTGGGATTAAAATGCCAAGGAACTGAAATTGTTGAAGATCAAAAGGTAAAAGTAGCTTTTTTACCAGTTGGAGATACAGAACTTGAACTATTAGAATCTACAACAGAAGATGGACCAATAGCTAAATTTATAGCAAAAAATGGTGGACGTGGAGGAATACAACACGTTGCAGTTAGAGTTGACAATATAGAAAAAGCTATAGAAGAAGTTAAGGCTAAGGGATATAAAATGATAGATGAAAGACCAAGATATGGGGCTGGAAATGCTAAAATAGCATTTTGCCACCCAAAAGGAACAGATGGAGTTTTATTAGAACTAAGTGAAAGAAATTAAATATAACAAAAATTTGGGGGTGATTTTGTGTCACAAGAAAAGTTAAATTTACTTTATGAAAAAAGACATAAAATAGAACAAGGTGGGGGACAAAAAAGAATAGATAAACAACATTCATCAGGCAAATTAACTGCAAGAGAAAGATTAAATCAATTATTTGATGAAAATACATTCGTTGAATTAGATGCATTTGTAAAACATAGATGTACAAATTTTGGAATGGAAAATAAGGAAATACCAGGAGAAGGTGTAGTTACAGGATATGGTAAAGTGGAAGGAAGATTAGTTTGCGCATTTGCACAAGACTTTACTGTGCTTGGTGGGTCACTGGGGGAAATGCATGCGAAAAAAATTGGAAAAGTTATGGATACTGCATTAAAGCTAGGAGCACCAGTTGTTGGACTTAATGATTCAGGGGGAGCTAGAATTCAAGAGGCTGTTGATGCACTTGCAGGATATGGAGAAATATTTTATAAAAACACAATTGCATCAGGTGTAGTTCCTCAAATTTCTGCAATAATGGGGCCTTGTGCAGGAGGAGCTGTTTATTCTCCAGCATTAACAGACTTTGTATATATGGTAGATAAGACTAGCCAAATGTTTATAACAGGACCTCAAGTTATAAAAACTGTTACTGGAGAAGAAGTAACAGCTGAAGAATTAGGAGGAGCATCAACTCATAATACAACTTCTGGAGTTGCTCACTTTATGGCTTCAAATGATGAAGATTGTATAGCTCAAATAAGAAAATTATTATCGTTTCTACCTTCCAACAACTCTGAAAAAGCACCTATAGTAGAATGTCAAGATGATCCAAATAGAAAAAATGATGTTTTAAATAGTGTAATACCAGATGGTTCAAATAAACCGTATGATATGAAAGAAATTATATATGAAATAGTAGACGATGGTGATTTTTATGAAGTTCAACCATTCTTTGCTCAAAATATAATAACAGGTTTTGCAAGAGTAAATGGTGAAAGTATCGGAATAATTGCAAATCAACCAAAGATTATGGCTGGATCACTTGATATAAATGCATCAGATAAAGCATCAAGATTTATAAGAACTTGTGATGCATTTAATATACCTATACTTAGTTTAGTTGACGTACCAGGATTTTTACCAGGAACATCTCAAGAATATGGAGGTATAATCCGTCATGGTGCAAAAATGCTTTATGCATATAGTGAGGCTACAGTTCCTAAAATTACATTAATAACTAGAAAAGCTTATGGTGGTTCATACCTTGCAATGTGTTCTAAAGATTTAGGCGCTGATATGGTATTTGCTTGGCCAACAGCAGAAGTTGCAGTTATGGGGCCTAGTGGAGCTGCCAATATAATATTTAAAAATGATATTAAAAATGCTAAAGATCAAAAAGAAATGAGAGAAATAAAGATAAAAGAATATACAGATGAATTTGCAACTCCATATAAGGCGGCTGAAAGAGGATATATAGATGATGTAATAGAACCTTCATTATCTAGAATAAGAATAGCAGATGCTATTGATACATTAGCATCTAAGCGTGAAGAAAGACCTCCTAAAAAACATGGAAATATACCTTTATAGGAAGGTGGTAAATTATGAATATTAGCCAATTATTAGAAGCTTTAAAAGATCCTTCAGCTTCAATTTCAATAGGGGAAAAACTTTTAGCAGGAGTTTTTGTAGCAATTCTTTCAATGGTAGTAGTTTTTATCGTTTTAATTATAATATCTCTTATAATAAAAGTACTGCAAGTAGATAGAAGTGGAAAACAAAAAGTAGTAGCTAATTTAGAACCGCTTCAAGAAGTTTCGATTAACAATAAAAGTAGCAATGAAAATATAGAAGAGTTAGTTTCAGTTATAACTGCATCAATTGCAGCGGCTACAGGAAATAGTACAAATAATATAATAGTTAAAAAAATACAAAGAACTAATAATAATAGATCAAGTTGGGAAAGAATGCCTAAAAATATTACAAAGTAAAACAGGGGGAGTTTACGATGATAAAAAAATATAATATAACTGTAAATGGAAATACATACGAAGTAGAGGTGGAAGAGCTAGGCAGTCAGGCATCTGTGCAAAGACCACAAGCAGCAACTCAACAAGTTCAGCCACAAGCAGCACCAAAAGTACAACCTAAGCAAACTCAAAATGCACCATCTGCTGGAGGAGGAACTATATCAGCACCTATGCCAGGAACAATAAATGATGTACGTGTAAAAGTTGGAGATAGTGTTAAAAAAGGTCAAGTATTACTAATACTTGAAGCTATGAAGATGGAAAATGAAATAATGGCAAGTTCTGATGGTACAGTTAAGTCAGTTGATGTATCAAAAGGAGCATCTGTAAGTGCAGGGGATGCTTTAATAACTATAGGTTAAATAATTACAAATTTTTAAAAGGGGGACTTACCCGTGGGAGAAGTTATTAATAATTTTATTCAATCAATGGGTATTGTTAATATGGACTGGCGACAAATTGTAATGATATTAATCGCCTGTGTGTTATTATATTTAGCAATAGCAAAAGGATTTGAACCGTTATTATTAGTGCCTATAGCTTTTGGTATGTTACTTACAAATCTTCCATTAGCAGGTGCTATGAATACACCAATTTCATCTATAAATGATGTTTCACTTACACAAGAATCAATAAATGGATCAATTGTAACCAAGACTCCAGGAGGATTACTTTACTATCTATATCAAGGATGTAAACTGGGTATATTTCCTCCGTTAATATTCTTAGGAGTTGGGGCAATGACTGATTTTGGTCCAATGATATCCAATCCAAAGAGTATATTATTAGGTGCAGCAGCTCAGTTTGGAATATTTTTCACATTTATAGGAGCATTAGCTTTAGGATTTACAGGCCTAGAAGCATCTTCTATAGGGATCATAGGTGGGGCAGATGGGCCAACTGCAATTTACTTAACAACAAAGTTAGCACCTCACTTATTAGCACCTATAGCAGTTGCAGCATATTCATATATGGCTTTAGTTCCAATAATACAGCCACCTATAATGAAAGCTTTAACAACTAAAGAAGAAAGAAACATAATAATGACACAATCAAAGCCAGTATCAAAAAAAGTTAAAATTATATTCCCTATAGTAGTTACTATAGTAGTATCATTATTACTACCATCAGCAGCTACATTAATAGGTTTACTAATGTTTGGTAATTTACTTAAAGAGTGTACTGTTACTGATAGACTTTCAGATACGGCAACTAATGCTTTAATGAATATAATTACAATATTTTTAGGGCTATCTGTTGGAGCATCAGCAGAAGCTCAAGTTTTCTTAAGTGCACAAACTATAAAAATATTTGCGCTTGGAATAATTGCATTTAGTATAGGAACAGGATCGGGAGTACTTTGTGCTAAGTTTATGAATAGATTTACAAAGGATAAAGTGAATCCACTTATAGGAGCAGCTGGAGTATCTGCAGTACCTATGGCAGCAAGGGTTGCACATAAGGTAGCTCAGGAAGAAAATCCAGGAAACTTTATACTTATGTACGCTATGGGACCTAACGTTGCAGGAGTAATAGGATCTGCTGTAGCAGCAGGTATATTATTAAGTTTATTTGGAGGGTAAAATAAAAAGGATGTCTTAAAATATTTTAAGACATCCTTTTTATAATTAAGGAAATTATATTTACTTAAAAATGTGTATAACCTATGAAACTTAGCTATATCAAACTAAAAAATAATATAAAAATATATTAATTAGTATACAAATAGGAACTCCTATAGTGAATTTAGTGTGTTTTGTTTTATGCCTAAATGTATACATTCCAAGATATGTGCCTATTGCTCCTCCGATTAAAGATAAAGTCATAAGTGTAGATTCAGGAATTCTCCATTCATGTTTAATTGCTCTTTGTTTATCTATGTACATAAGTAAAAATGATATACAGGATATGATTAAAAAATATATGTTGAAAATTTTCATTATAACCTCCTCATAAATTTATTTAAACATTTAAATCATATCATAAAAACAAAAAAATCAAAATAAAAACTAGATTATAAAATATAATCTAGTTTTTATTTTTTGAACTAAAGAATAGTTTTCTTAACTTTATTATTATAGATTTCATTTTCTATATCTGAATCTAAAAAATTTGAATTTAAAACATTAGAATTTTGGCAATCTAAAATTAAATCAACCTTTTTAATTAATTCACATCCAACGGTATAAACATCATTGTTTCTTTCAGATTTGTTTGAAGTTAATAAATAAAACATAATTATCCTCCTAATAACTTGTACTAGAATGATTGACAATTGAATTAATAATTATTCAATAAATATAGAAATTAATAAAAACGTATAAAAGTACAAAACGTAAGTACGAAATTGCAAATACTTATTAAACTTAAATCAATACAATATTAATATAAAGAATAATAAGGAGGGGTACAATTGGAATCTGTATCTAAAAAAATATTGGGGATAGACATAGAAACACTAGAAGCTTGTAAGGGATTAAATACTGCAAAAGAAATATCACAACAATCTAGAGTATGGAGAGATGCTATAAAAAATTTATATGACAATAGAGATGATATAAAAGCGTTTATTGAAGATATTACTAGTAAAAAAAATTGCAGAATTATATTAACAGGCGCTGGAACATCTGCATTTGCAGGAGAAACTTGCGAACCTTACTTAACGAAATTATTAAACAAAAAAGTAGAAGCAATAGCTACAACAGATTTAGTTGCAAGTCCTAGTAATTACTTTATAAAAGATACACCAACTATTTTAATCTCATTTGCAAGATCAGGCAATTCACCAGAGAGTGTACACGCAGTAAAACTAGCAAATGAAATTATAGATGATTTATACCAAATCATAATAACTTGCAATGAAAATGGTAAATTAGCATTAAATACAAAAGATGATGAAAAAAGTTTATTACTTCTTATGCCACCAGAGACTAATGATTTAGGCTTTGCAATGACAAGTAGCTTTACAACTATGGTTTTAAGTTGTGTAGGAGTATTTAATATTGAACAAATTGAAATGTTTATAGAAGATACAAAAAATCTTTCAAAATCTGTAGAAAAATTTATAGAAACAAATTTAGAATCAATAGATAAACTAGCAAAAGAAAAATTTGAAAGAATAATATACTTAGGTTCTGGAACAAGTAAAGGTATAGCTAGGGAGAGTGCACTGAAAGTTTTAGAGCTAACAGCTGGTAAAGTAAATGCAAGTTATGATACGCCTTTAGGTTTTAGACATGGGCCTAAATCGGTTATAAACGATGAAAGTATAACTGTAATTTATATATCAAATGAAAATTACACTAGGCTTTATGATTTAGATTTGGCTAAAGAAATGTTAGTGCATAGAAAAAAAGATAAAGTTGTATTAATAGGTTCAAACATAAATCAAAATTTAAAAGATAAAGCTGATTATGTATTTAATATAGAAAATATTGATTACAACATAGAAAATGAAGCACTACTTCCATTACAGCAAATAATATTTGGGCAGATATTATCATTTTTTAAATCTAAAGAGTTAGGAATTACACCAGATAATCCATGTCCAACAGGAGAGGTAAACAGAGTAGTACAAGGGGTTATACTACATGATTTAAATAAATAAAAATAGGGGGGAATAATATGAGTTTGTTATCGACTAAAGAAATTTTGATTAAAGCTCAAAAAGAGGGATATGCAGTTCCGGCTTTTAATATACACAATTTAGAGACAATACAAGTTGTTTTAGATGCAGCTAGAAACTTGAAATCACCAGTTATTTTAGCTGCAACTCCATCAACTGTAAAGTATGCAGATGAGAACTATCTCTTAGCTATAATTGAAAAAGCAAGTGAACTAAACGATATACCATTAACATTTCATTTAGATCATCATGAAAATGTAGAAGACATAAAAAGAATAATAAAGCTTGGTTGCAAATCAGTTATGATAGATGCATCGAAGCACGAGTTTAGAAAGAATATAGAAATTGTAAAAGATGTAGTTGAGTTTGCTCATTTATATGGAGCTACTGTAGAAGCTGAACTAGGAAAGCTTGGTGGAGTAGAGGATGATTTAAATGTAGATGAAAAGGATGCATTTTTAACAGATCCAAAAGAAGCGTATGAATTTGTAAAAAGCACAGGAGTTGATTCACTAGCAGTTGCAATTGGAACAGCTCATGGACTTTATAAAAGTGAACCTAAATTAGACTTTAACAGATTAGAAAAAATTAAAAATATGGTTGAGGTACCATTAGTACTTCATGGTGCGTCTGGAGTACCTTATGAATCAGTTCAAAAATCAATTGAAAAAGGTATATGTAAAGTAAATATAGCAACAGAACTTAAAATACCTTTTTCAAATGCTATAAAACAATATTTTAATGAAAATCCTAATGCATCTGATCCAAGACAATATCTAGTGCCTGCAAAGAATGCTATGTATGATGTTGTAGTTGAAAAAATAAAGATGTGTAAGAGCGAGAATAAAGCACATGATATCAGTTATAACATTTAATCCATCTATAGATAGATTATATAAGTTAGATAAATTTGAAATTGGTTCTGTTCAAAGAGCTGATTTAGTTAATCCAACTGCAGGCGGAAAAGGGTTAAATGTAGCAAAAGTTTTAAGAAGTCTTGGGGAAGATGTTAAGTGTATAGGATTTTTAGGTGGATTTAATGGGGAGTATATAAAATCCAAATTAAAAGATATAGGAATAGAAAATAAATTTACAAATATACAAGAAGAGACTAGAATTTGTTTAAATATAATAGATTCAAACAATATAAGTACAGAAGTGCTAGAAAAAGGTCCAAATATAAGTGAAGAAGAAATTCATAGATTTGAGAAAGACTTAGAAGAAGTTTTAAAAGATACACATGTTTTAGTTGCTTCAGGTAGTTTAGCAAAGGGCTTGCCAACAGATTATTATTTTAAAATAGGGGAAATATGCAATCAAAGAAATATAAAATTTATTTTAGATAGTAGTGGGGATAGCCTTAGACTAGGTATGAATGCAAGTCCGTATCTTATAAAACCTAATATAGATGAATTAAAAGATTTAAGTGGTGTAGAAATAAAAAATATAGAGGATGTTATAAATGCAGCCGAAAGCATGCTTTCAAGTGGAGTAAAAAATATATGTGTATCAATGGGAAAAGATGGGATGGTATTTGTAAATAAAGATTATATATATAAAGTTGAAATACCTAAAATAGAAGTTATAAATCCTGTTGGAAGTGGAGATTCAAGTATAGCTGGTTTTGCTTTAGGAATATATAAAGGTTATGATTTAGAAAATACTTTAAAATTAGCAAATGCATGTGGAATATCAAATGCAATGAATATATCGACAGGATCTATAAATTTAGATGATATTAATAAATTTATAGATGAAATTAAAGTAAATGAATATGTTAAAAAAACTTAATCTACCAATATAGGAGGGCGTATATGTATTATATAGGGGTAGACGGTGGAGGTACAAAAACTACATTTACCATGATAAATAATATGGGGGAAAAAATTACACAATATACAACGAAAACGATTCATTATGAGCAAGTAGGATTTGATGGATTAGAAGATATATTGAATGAAGGATTAAGTAAAATTATAGAAAAATCAAATGTGGATATTAATAAAATAGATAGTGTTTTTCTTGGAATTCCTGGATATGGAGAAGTTAAAAGCGTTGTAGAAAAAATAAATTGTATATGTGAAAGAGTATTTAACAAAATTGATTTTAGAATTGGAAATGACGTAGAAGCTGGATTTGAAGGTTCCCTAGCAGGTAAACCTGGAATAAATATAGTTAGTGGAACAGGCTCAATTGCACTTGGAAAAGATTTATATGGAAATACAATAAGATGTGGCGGATGGGGAGATTATGTAGGCGATGAAGGATCTGCACATTGGATAGGAAAAAAAACTATTGAAGTATTTTCAAAAGAAGCTGATAAAAGACTAAACAGAGGTATGATTTATGAAAAAGTCAGAGAACACTTAGATATAGATGATGATTTTGAAATAATTGACTATGTTTTAAATAAAATAAATAAAGATAGAACTCAAATTGCACAGTTTTCTAAAATATGTTTTGAAAGTGCTAAATTAAATGATGAAAATGCATTAGATATATTTAATTTAGCTGGATATGAGCTTAGTTTATTAGCAAAGATGATAATAAGTGAATTGGAATTTGAAGATGAAATAACTATATCTTATTCAGGTGGAGTATTTAAAAGTGGAGACTTAATTATTAACCCGATAAAAAATAATTTAAGCGGATATAATGTAAAGCTTATAAAACCTATATTAGAACCAGATATGGGAGCGTGTTTACTAGCTTATAAAATAAAAAATAATCATGTAAGTAATGAAGTTTTAAATAATATGATTAATAAAACTGAATATAGTTTTTCATAAAATAAGGAAGGTAATTTTACCTTCCTTTACTTATATATAGATTTGGAATATTCAGTGGGGGATATTCCAAAATGAGATTTAAATTTACGGGAAAAATAATGAATGGAAGAAAAACCTAATAACTCAGAAATTTGACTAAATGTATAACTAGAACTTTTTATAAGTTCTTTACTTTTCTTTAGTTTTATATCGTTTATATAATTGTTAACTGTTTTATTTGTATTTTTTTTAAATAGAGAATGTAAGGTTGTACTACTTATACAAAATTCATTACATAATGTACTTATGTTTATTTTTTTATTAATGTTTTTATCAATATATTTTAAAATATTATTTAACTGATCGTCTTCATAAGATTGTTGCATATGTGTAGTTGGTTTGTGCTGGCCTTGTAAGTTTTTAAATCTTAAAGTATTTATAATAAGTTGCTTTAAGTAACAAAGTGATAGGTCGTCAGAATATATATCTTGATTTGATAACTCATTAATAAGGTTTTGAATAATATGATGTGAATCGCGGTTTAATGTAAATACTTTATTGCATAGAAACTCATAATCATTAAAATCCATATTAAAATTTATGGTTAGATATGAACACGTATTTTCTTCTATTGTATATTGATTATGAAATTGAAGAGGTGCATAAAATATCAAATCACCTTGATTTAGAGTATAAGAGTTTTTATCTATATCTGTATTTAATACTCCCTTATCTACATAAGTAAGTTCCCAATAAGGATGTGATTCTCCCTGGAAAATATAACTACAACCTTTTTCTTGATAAAATTTAGTATAAATTTCTTTTATATGTAATGAAGGCGATATAGATGAGTATACGTAATCGTGTGTTAAAGGTATTGAATTAAATTTACATGAAGGGTTTGATATATGTATTGAAGACTCATCTGATATCGATATAAAGTTGAAATAAAGTCCTTTTTTTAACTTAAGAGGTCTATTTACTATAAACGAGTTTAAGCTAGAAGAATCAAATGACACTAAAATCATAACAACGCCAGATAAAATTTTTATAAAAACCTCATCGTTTGTTAAAAATTTTAAATCACTAATACTCTTATTTGTAAAATTATGAAGATAAGAGTTATCAATTTCATTATAAGTATTTATTACTTCTCCAAAAAATTTAAACTTAGGAGATGTGATTTTATCAAACATAACAACCTCCAATTATAGGATATAATATATATTATATGAATGTTAAATACTAAATACAATAAATATAGGATTAAAATATTTTGTATATCTAAATTAGATATGAATGTGAATAAGCTAAAAAAGTAGAAAGCAATACTAATTTAAATATGGTAATATTAGGGTATAAATATATTAAGGAAAAAGGTGATAAAATGAGAGCTGAAATTATAACTGTAGGAACAGAAATTTTATTAGGAGATATCGTAAATACAAATTCTCAGTTTTTAGCAAAGGAATTAGCAAACATTGGGATAGATGTATATCATCAAGGTACAGTTGGAGATAATGAAACAAGACTGATGGAGTCTTTAAATGAAGGTTTAAAAAGAAGTGATATAATAATTACCACTGGAGGTCTGGGACCAACAAAAGATGATATGACTAAAGAAGTAGCTGCTAAGTGTTTTGGTCAAGAATTGGTTTTATATATGGATATTTGGGAAGATATTAAATCTTATTTTGATAAGTTAGGGTTTGAGTTAACTGAAAATAATAAAAAGCAAGCATATTTTCCAAAAGACTGCACTATATTAAATAATCCTAATGGAACGGCTCCAGGAGCAATATTAAAAAAAGATAATAAAATGATAATACTATTACCAGGACCGCCAAAAGAAATGATACCTATGTTCAATAATGAGTTAAAGAAACACTTATTATGTTCAACTGATTATAAACTTGTATCAAAAACATTAAGATTCTTTGGAATAGGTGAATCTTCATTAGAAGACAAGTTAATAGATATGATAAATAATCAAAAAAATCCTACGATTGCACCTTATGCTAAAGAGGGTGAAGTAACTATTAGAATAACTGCAAAAGCTGAAAATAATGAAAAAGCAAATGGCCTAATAAAAAATGTAGAAGATGAAATCAATAATAGGGTAGGAAATTACATATATGGTTATGAGGATACTACTTTAGAGGAAGAAGTAGCAAAATTATTGGTTGAAAAAAATATGACTATAGCTGTAAGTGAATCATGCACAGGAGGAATGGTTTCATCAAAACTAATAAACTATCCTGGGATTTCTCAAAGTTTCTTAGAAGGATGTGTTACTTATTCTAATGAAGCTAAAATGAAAAGGCTAGGGGTTAAAAAAGATACTTTAGATAAATTTGGAGCAGTAAGTGAAGAAACAGCTATTGAGATGGCTATGGGAGTTGCTAAGTCTTTAGGTGCTAATATTGGGGTATCTACAACTGGAATAGCAGGTCCTGGAGGCGGAACTGATGAAAAACCGGTTGGGTTAGTTTACATAGGGCTTTATATAAATGGAGAAATTAAAGTTAAAAAATGTAATTTAGCTGGAAGTAGAGAGAAAATAAGATCTAGAGCGACAAGCGAAGCACTAAACTTATTGAGAATAGAACTTATAAAGTAAAAGGAGTAAGCTAATGATAAAATATATATTTTGTGATTTAGATGGAACATTATATCATAATGGAATATCTAAAGAAGATGCAAATGCTATAAATAATATAGAAAAACAAGGAGTTACATTTAATATAGCTACTGGAAGAATTTTTTATCAAGCTGTAAAGATGACTCAAGATGATATTGATATGAATGGATATTATATATGTGAAAATGGATCATATATATATGATTGCAATAAAAATTTAGTTTTTAAAGGAACAATAGATGATAATATAGTAAAAAAAGTGATTGCTTTATATGAATCAGATAACGCAACCTTATACTTTAAGTACAATGGAAAGGTAGTACTACTAGAAGAAAATGATTGTTTTAAGATTTATTCAGATGAATATTTAGTAGATAAAGAATTTGCAAATAAAAATACCTACAATGACCTTGTAGGTAATATAGGTATAGTATCTAAAGATGTAGATGAACTATATAGATTAGAATCTTTTTTAATTGAAGAATTCAATGATGTTTTAGACATATATTTTTCATCTGAATATACTTTAAACTTAGTTCCTAAAGGTGTTTCAAAACATGCAGCTATAAAAAATGTATGCAAAGGTTTAGGAGTTAGTTTAGATGAAGTAGCAACTATAGGAGATTCTCCAAATGATATAAGTATGCTTAAAACTACTAAATATAGTTTTGCAATGAAAAATTCAAGAAAAGAAGTACAAGAAAGTGCAAATTATACTGCTAGTTCTGTAGAAGATGCAATTAGAAAAATAAAAGAAATTAATGAAGATTTAAATTCATAGGAGGAAGTTATGAAGAAGGTATTAGTTTTATTAGCAAATGGATTTGAAGAAATAGAGGCATTAAGTGTAGTTGATGTATTAAGAAGAGCGCAAGTAATTTGTCATATGGGAAGCCTTGACACTGAATATGTAAAAGGCACTCATAATATAGAAGTTAAATCAGATGTAAATATAAATGATATAGATATAAATGAGTATGATGGAATTGTATTACCAGGAGGACTTCCAGGAGCATATAATCTAAGAGATAGTGAAAAAGTTAGAGAAATAGTACAAAAACTTAATGACGATGGGAAAATTATAGCTGCTATATGTGCAGCTCCAGAAGCACTAGAAAGTTTTAATATATTAAATGGGAAAAAATGCACATCATATCCAGAATTTATACAAGATAAGAGCAATCTAAAATATATAGAAAATGAAATAGTTGTAGAGGATGGAAATATAATAACTAGTAGAGGACCAGCAACAGCTATAGAATTTTCATTAGCAATACTGAAGAAACTTGGATACAAAAAAGAATATGAAGAAATAAAAGAAGGTATGTTAGTAAACTTTTATAATAAATTTAAATAAAAATTATTAATTAAAAACCATTAAGTGATAAATATATAAGCTTAGCTTATATATTTATCACTTTTTTTATATTTATAAATATTTTCGTATAAGTCTACTTGCTTTAGATTGAGATATGTTTAATGCTTTAGCTAACTTATATGAACTTGGATTGTTTTTATAGTATTTACAAATTAAAAGCTTCTCATAGTTTTCCATTAAATTATCTAATGAATTATTTTCTTCATCTTTTACAAAATCTACGTGGGTAAGGACTGATTTTGGTAAGTGGTGTAACTCAATATAATCTGAGCTTGAAGTAACTAAAATATTTTGAATTATATTTTCAAGTTCTCTCATATTTCCAGGGTAATTGTAGTTCAAAAGTACGTTTATAACTTCTGTAGACATACTTTTATCTAGATTGAAAATATTTGAGTATTTTTTGAAAAAGTGAAAAATAAGCTCCAACAAATCTTCTTTACGATCTCGAAGAGGTGGGATTTTTAGTTCTACCACGTTTATTCTATAATATAAATCCTCTCTAAATTTTTTCTGATTTATAGAATTTATCAAATCAACATTAGTTGCAGAAATAAATCGTATGTCTACTTTTTTAGTTTTTACCCCTCCAACTGAAGTAAATGTTTTATCTTGAATAAGTTGTAAAAACTTAGATTGAAGTTCTTTGGGTATATCACCAATTTCATCAAGAAATAAAGTCCCTTCATTTGCTAACTCAACTAGTCCTATTTTACCTTTTGAATTAGCACCAGTGAATGCACCACCTTCGTAACCGAATAATTCAGATTCAAGAAGATTTGGAGAAATGGTTGAACAATTTATTGTTATAAATGGTTTGCCTGCTCTCTTACTATTTAAATGTATGTGTTTAGCAAGTGTAGTTTTACCACATCCCGATTCACCAAGCAATAAAACATTTACATTTGTTTTAGCAACATTTTTTGCTATTTCTAAAATCGATTTCATGCTCGAACCTTTTATAGTAGTATCATTATAAATTAATGACTGAGATTTATTAAATGAACTTATTGTATTTTCATATAATTTTATTTTTTCTTTTATACTATTTAACTCACTTATATCTCTAGAATTTTCTACTATAAATTCTATGTCTCCATTTTCATCAAAAACAGGTGTTGCAGTTATTATAAGTGTTTTTCCAGTTATAGTTTTTTGTTCCATAGAAACCTTTTTCTTGTGTTTAACAACAGCAGGAATAGGTGTTTGATTAGAGTACCCAGCTTCATTTAAGAACATTGCTGTTTTTCCTATCATATCCTCTCTATCTATACCATAGTTAGATTCAAATGCTTTATTACAATAAATCATATACCCATCTTTATCACATACAAAAATTTCATCATGAGAAGATTCTACTATTCTTTCGAAAAAATCTTTAGTGTATTGCATTAATATATCCCCCAAAAATAATAAATTATAAACTATGTATTTAAAACTCCTTAATTATAGTATATATATAAGTCAAAATCAACTCATTATAAACGAATACTTAATTGATTTTAACATTATAAGTCTATTTTGACTTGCATGAAAAGTAGAAATAAGTTTGATTTGACTTATATATGATAAGAAAATGTTTCCAAAGTAAGTGATTTCAATTAGAGAAAGCTTGGAATGATTTGGCATAGAAATTGCTAAAATAAATAATTGTAATAGTCGTATAGATAGGAGGGTTTTTTTATGGAACAAAGAAGTAAAGGGTATATATTTGTTGTAACAGCAGGAGTTTTATGGGCTACCATTGGATTATTTGCAAACTCATTATTAAACTTAGGTCTAACTCCAGAACAAGTTGCATTTTTAAGATTATTTTTGGGGTTTTTGATATTATTTATTTATAGTTGTGTAAAAATGCCAAATGCACTTAAGATAAACAGAAAAGGATTGATGTATTGTATTCTTGTAGGTATAATAAGCCAGGCTGGGTTTAATATATGCTATTTTAATGCTATAGATTCTATTGGAGTTTCGGCATCTGCAGTACTTTTATACACATCTCCATTATTTTTAGCAATGTTATCAATGGCAATTTTTAAAGAAAGACTTAATAAGTCTAAAGTCATGTCACTATGTATTTGTTTTTGTGGATCTATACTAGCAGTAACAGGAGGAAGTTTAGATTTAGGTCAACTTAGTACACAAGGTATTTTACTAGGTATAATGTCAGCTATAACATATGCATGTATGTCGATAATAAGTAAAGGGGCTTTAAAAGAATGTGAAGGAATAACATTGTTGATATATGGATTTTTAATAGGATCTATATTAATGATACCTTTAGCAAATCCTATACAAATTATTTCATATGCAAATAATATAGGTACTGTATTTATTATATTAGGTTTAGGGGTAATACCTGCAGCTGGTGCATATATATTTTATCTGAATGGAATTTCAACAGGTATTGATTTATCAATAGCTGGAATATTAGCATCTGCAGAGCTTATAGTATCTGTAATAATAGGGTGGACATTGCTTGGAGAAAACTTTTCTATAGTAAAAGCTATAGGGGTTTTATTTATGGTTATTTCTGCGATTATATCAATTAAAAAGCCTAATAATAAATTTGAAGAAGAAGATAATGATAATCTTAACTCAGGAAATAAAATAAAACTTCATACAGCAAATTAACTGTAATAAAAAATAAGCTATCTAATTATATAGCTTATTTTTTATTACAGTATTTAATTCCTTGATACGAATTTCTTTCTCTCATAGTATCATCTATAGCATTTAGAACTTCCCACTTTTTAAGACTCCACATAGGACCTACTATTTCATCTCTTTTACCGTCTCCAGTAAGTCTATGAACTACCATTTCAGGAGGAATAATTTCTAACTGGTCACACACTAAGTTTATATAATCATCTTTCTCCATTAAGTTAAACATACCTTTTTTTAGCATGTTTTCCATAGGTGTTTCTTTTAAAACATGAAGTAGGTGTATCTTTATTCCATGAACACCAAGATCAGCAACTGCTTTAGCTGTTTCCATCATCATATTATAGTCTTCTCCAGGTAAGCCATTTATGATATGAACAACTGTTTTTATATTATGCTTTTTTAACTTTTCAACACCTTCTAAAAATGTATTATAATCATGACCTCTATTTATAATTTTAGATGTTTCATCATGAATCGTTTGAAGTCCTAGTTCAACCCATAAATTTGTTTTTTTATTAAGCTCAGATAAATATTCTAAAACATCGTCTGGTAAACAATCCGGTCTAGTAGAAACTGAAAGTCCTATTACATCATCTAAATTTAATATAGTTTCATATTTTTCTTTTAATACACTTACTGGAGCATGAGTGTTAGTAAAAGCTTGGAAATATCCAATGTACTTTGCATTATGCCATTTTTTATGCATCATTTCTTTTATATCTTCAAATTGCTTTATTAAATTATCGTTAGGATTTCCTGCAAAATCTCCAGAACCTTGTTTACTACAGTAAGTACATCCACCATAAGCAACAGTTCCATCTATATTAGGGCAAGAAAAACCTGCATTTATAGATACCTTAAAAACTTTTTCTCCAAAATTGCTTCTAAGGTAATAATTCCATGTATGATACCTTTTATTATCAAAGGCATATTTAAAATTTGTCAAATTAATCACCTTTTCTTTATTTGTATTAAATTTACTTATACAATATTAACATAAAAAACAATCTTATACAAACTAAGGATTAATTTAACTATAAAAAATAGTACCTTAATTTAAGGTACTATTTTTTATAGTTTTTTTAACTTATTTCCAGTTGATAAAAGTTGGAACCCGATTAAAACGAAAATTAAAGATAAAAATGTAGCTATAAATCCTGATAAGAATAAAGGTGAAAAGATTAGTATTAATCCACATATTAATAAAAAACCATTAAAACCATTAAACTTTATATAAGGATTTTTTCTGCTATTAAAAAAAGCAATAATTTGTGTTACTAAAAGATATGCACCAAGTATAGATGAAAAGAATCCTTGTATTTGTTGAGGGAAAATAAAAAATAATAGCGCAACAACTATAAGAATAATTTGTCTGCTCTTATAAGGCTTTAGAGTTTCTTTAGACTCATATCTTTTAAGTTCGTTTATAGTTTTTAGATTTAAGTATGCTAAAAATAAACAAACTGCTCCTAATCCAAATGATAGTACTTTAATGCCTAAATTTTTAAATAAAAGGGAAAGAACACCAATGATTAAAAGTAAAATTCCCATCATTATAAAATTATTTGCATTTTCTTTTTGATTAAAATTATTAAAATTAAAATTTATATTCATTTATATCACCTCTTTAAATCATTAAAAAAATTATAACAAAAAAAAAGAAACTATAAAATACTTTCTTTTAAATTTCTATTTAAAGTAATTTTAAAAATGCTTGTATCATAAGATTTTATTATGTAAAGGAGTGAGTCAATTGATAAAATTAGTATCTATAATATTTGCAATACTAGCGGGAGGATCTACAGCTCTTGAGGCTTTTATAAATGGAGAGTTAGGGAAAAGTACATCAGCAGTTACAGCAACTTTTATAAGTTTAGTAGTAGGATCAGTATTTTTTTTAATAAACATGCTAATAACTGGGGAAATTAAAACTTTTTTAGCTACTGAAGGGATAAGTCCTAAACTATTACTTGGAGGTATATTTGGAGGATGTATAATCTATTTTACAGTTAAGGCAATGGATGGAATAGGGCTTTCAAGTACATTAACTATAATCGTAGTTTCACAAATTCTTATAGGTTTTTTTATAGATGTGGTTGTTCTTAAAGAGCAAACTATGTATTTATATAAATATGTAGGTGCAATTTTACTATTTATAGGAACCTTTTTTATAGTAAGTTGAGTTTATTTAATCATTATACATATTTAGATATCTGACTACAACTGTTCTAAAATACAATTGAAAATAAGGTCGATTAAGACAAAATTATACTTGTGATTTTATCAATTCCTGTGTTTTTTTCAGACTATAAGAGTTTTTGTGTTAGTATAATATCATAGACACATCTTATATAACCCTAGATATATATAATTAAATACTAATAAGTGTATAAAAAATAAAAAAAGGAGGTTGCAGAATATGAATATAAAAGAAATAATATATTTCTTAGAGGTAGTAAAAGAAAAAAACTTCACTAAAGCTGCAAATAATTTATATATATCACAACCTGCTCTTAGTAAAGCAATAAAAAACTTAGAAAAAGTAGTACAAACACAACTAATAGAAAGATATACAAAAAACTTTAAATTAACCTATGAAGGTGAAATATTTTATGAAAATTCAAAAAAATCAATTGATATTATAAATACAGAGCTATTCAAACTCCAAGATAGTATAACAAATTTTGGGAAAACGCTAACACTAGGTATACCACCAGTTATAGGCAGCGTGTACTTTACATCTGTCGTAGCTAAATTTAAACAAGAATACCCCGACATAGATATACATATAGTAGAAGAAGGCGCAAATAATATAAAATACAAAGTAGTAGATGAAAGTATAGAGCTTGGAGCAGTAATATTTCCAGTAGAAGAAGACAGTATAATAGCCTCAGAGATAGTAAGTGGGGATGTAGTGTTAGTTATAAGTAAAGATCATCCGTTATCTAATAGAAAAAGCATTGATGTTAAAGAACTAAAAGATGAAAGATTCATTGTATTTAATGAAAACTTTATGATGTACAATAAAACAATAAATGCCTGCAAAGCTTCAGGATTTGAACCTAATATAGTAATGAAAATCTCACAATGGGATTTTATTTTAGAGATGGTAGCTTTGAATGAGGGAATATCAATAATGCCAAAACTAATAGTTCAACGATACAAAATGAATGGAGTAAATATGATACCTATCTCTAAACCTGAAATAAAGTGGAATATTGGTTTTATAGTTAAAAAGAATAAATATATGTCTAAAACACTAAAGTTATTTGCAGAATACGCAACAGATCATATAAGAAAAGAGTATGGAAATCACAAAGAAGATAATTAATCACAAATAGGATAAAATATTGAATGCTTTTAATTAAATGATTAAAAGTATTTTTTTATAAAGGCAATAACTAGAGATTATAACTAAAAGTTATGAACACATAGTTTTTTGGAATTTTACAATAAAGCTTTACCTATATATACTTATCTTAAAGAGAAAACTTAAAAAAAGGATATAAAATTGGGATAAATACAAGTTTCAAAGATTTAAAAAATAGGGGGAAAAAGAATGTCTAAAGTATATATAGTAGATGCAAAAAGAAGTCCAATTGGTAAGTTTTTAGGGGGATTATCTACAGTAGCACCAGCACAACTTGCTGGTCAGGTAATTAAATCAGTAATAGAAACCAATAACGTAAATGCAAGTAACGTAGATGAAGTAATACTAGGGAATGTATTGCCAGCAGGTCAAGGGCAAGGTATAGCAAGGCAAGCCTCAATATATGCTAATATACCATATGAAGTTCCGGCTTATTCAGTAAATATAATATGTGGAAGTGGTATGAAAACAGTTATGACTGCATACTCACAAATAAAATCAGGAAGTGGAGACTTAATAGTAGCAGGTGGAGTAGAAGTGATGTCTCAAGTTCCATATGTAACGGAAACTATAATAAGAACGGGTAGCAAAATGGGTGGTATGAACCTTAAAGATAGTTTAGTAGCAGATGGTCTAACTGATGCATTTAACAATTACCACATGGGAATAACTGCTGAAAATATAGCTCAAAAGTATAGTATAACAAGGTGTATGCAAGATGAATTTGCTTTTAAATCTCAACAAAAAGCAATAAATGCAATAGATAACGGAAGATTTGTGGATGAAATAGTTCCAATAGAAGTAAAAACAAGAAAAGGTTCAGTAATAGTAGATACTGATGAATATCCAAATAGAAATACAAGCTTAGAAGCAATTTCAAAATTAAGGCCGGCATTTAAAAAAGACGGGACTGTGACAGCAGGAAATGCATCTGGTATAAATGATGGAGCTAGTATAGTGCTTGTAGCATCTGAAAAGGCAGTTAAGGAATATGGATTAAAACCAATAGCTGAGTTAGTATCAGTAGGTCAAGGTGGAGTAGATCCATCAGTTATGGGACTTGGACCTGTACCAGCAGTTAAAGATGCATTAGAAAGAGCTAATATGAAATTAGAAGAAATAGATTTAGTTGAATTAAATGAAGCTTTCGCAGCTCAATCTCTTGGAGTAATCGAAGAGTTAAAAGAAAACCATGGTGTGGATGATGATTGGTTTGAAGAGAGAACAAATGTTAATGGTGGAGCAATAGCAATAGGTCATCCATTAGGTGCATCTGGAGCTAGAATAATAACGACACTTTTACATGAAATGAAAAAGAGAAAATTAAAACATGGGTTAGCATCGCTTTGTATAGGAGGGGGAATGGGAACTTGTGTAATAGTTAAATTAATAATATAGGAAACACATACATCTTAAATGGATTGTTAAAATATTATTAAAGATGTATGCTAAGTAACTAGTTTAATTATAAAAAGCTAATCATTTTTAGAAAAGAGGGGATATTTTTAATGGAAAAGTATGAATTATTAAAACAAATGTATAGTGAGTTTACAGAAAATGAGGTAGCTCCTATAGCTCATGAAATAGATGAGGAAGAAAAGTTTCCATATAAAACTGTTGAAAAAATGGGTAAATATGGATTTTTAGGGATACCTTTCCCTAAAGAGTATGGTGGAGAAGGCGGAGACTATTTAGGTTACGCAATAGCTGTTGAAGAATTATCTAAAGCATGCGGAACTACAGGGGTAATAGTTTCAGCTCATACTTCATTATGTGGAAGTCCAATATTTGAGTTTGGTACAAAAGAGCAAAAAGAAAAATTCTTAGTTCCTCTAGCAAAAGGTGAAAAATTAGGTGCATTTGGTTTGACTGAGCCTAATGCAGGTACAGATGCAGCAGGACAACAAACTACAGCTGTATTAGATGGAGATGAATACATATTAAATGGTACAAAGGTATTTATAACTAATGCAGGACCAGCTGATATATATGTAGTAATGGCTATGACTGATAAATCTAAAGGAACTCGCGGAATATCAGCGTTCATAGTTGAAAAAGAAACTGAAGGTTTCTCTATAGGGAAAAAAGAAAAGAAATTAGGAATAAGAGGGTCTGCAACCTGTGAGTTAATATTTGAAAATTGTAGAATACCTAAAGCAAATATATTAGGGAAAGAAGGTCAAGGTTTTAAAATAGCTATGAAGACACTAGATGGTGGGCGCATAGGAATAGCAGCACAAGCTCTTGGGATAGCTCAAGGAGCATTAGATGTTACTGTTAGTTATGTTAAAGAAAGAAAACAATTTGGTAAAAGTATAGCTGCATTCCAAAACACTCAATTTGAGTTAGCTGATATGAAAACTAAGATTGAAGCTGCAAGACATTTAGTATACAATGCTGCAACTAAGAAAGATTCAGGTAAATCATACAGTGTAGAAGCTGCAATGGCAAAACTTTATGCTGCAGAAGTTGCAATGGAGGTTACTACTAAAGCAGTTCAACTTCATGGTGGATATGGATATACCCGTGAATATGAAGTTGAAAGAATGATGAGAGATGCAAAAATAACTGAGATATATGAAGGTACAAGTGAAGTTCAGAAAATGGTAATAAGTGCAGATTTACTTAAATAGTTTTGAGAGAAATTTGGGAGGAAAAAACATGAATATATTAGTTTGTATAAAACAAGTGCCAGACACAACAGAAGTAAAGTTAGATCCTAAAACTGGTACATTAATAAGAGATGGGATTCCAAGCATAATAAATCCTGATGATAAAGCAGGCATAGAAGAAGCAATAAAGATAAAAGAGCAAACAGGAGCTACGATAACTGTATTAACAATGGGACCTCCACAAGCTAAAAATGCACTAAAAGAAGCTTTAGCAATGGGTGTTGATAGAGCTATACTTCTTACAGATAGAGCATTTGCTGGAGCTGATACACTTGCAACTTCAAAAACAATAGCAGGTGCTATAAAGAATATAGAGCATGATTTAATAATAGCAGGAAGACAAGCTATAGATGGAGATACTGCACAAGTTGGTCCTCAAATTGCAAATCATCTTGATATACCTTCAATAACATATGTTGAAAAGATTGAAGTTGAAGGGGATAGCATAACAGTAAATAGAGCATTTGAAGATGGACACCAAGTTATAAAGGCTAAGATGCCAGTACTTATAACTACTTTAAAAGAAATGAATAGCCCAAGATATATGAAAGTATCTAGAATATACGACTGTATGTCAGAAGATAATATAGAAACTTGGGGATTAAAGGATATAGAAGTTAATATAGAAGAAATAGGATTAAAAGGTTCACCAACTAAAGTTAAGAAGTCTTTTACTAAAGGAGTTAAAGGTAAAGGAACACTACATGATGTAGATGAAAAAGAAGCAGCATTATTAATTGTAAACTCTTTAAAAGAAAAGTTTATATTAACTGAAGCAAAAGCTTAAAAAATAATTTGACAAAAATTAATAAATCAGTAGTAATTAATGGGAGGAAAAACAATGAGTGTAATGGTTTTTGTTGAACAAAGAAGTGGAAAAATACAAAATGTTTCTTTGGAATTATTAGGAAAAGGCAGAGAGTTAGCTGACAAGATAAATAGTAAATTAAGTGCTGTATTATTAGGCCATAATATAGAAAATTTAAGTGAAGAACTTATACAATATGGAGCAGATGAAGTAGTTTACGTTGAAGATGAAAATTTAGATGTATACTTAACTAGTACATATACGAAAGCTCTTACAGAAGTAATAAATAAAAAAAATTCAGATATAGTCTTAGTAGGAGCAACTACAATAGGTAGAGACTTAGCTCCAAGAGTAAGTGCTACTATAGGAACAGGACTTACAGCAGACTGTACATCACTTGAAATAGATGAGGAAAACCAAGGATTATTAATGACGAGACCGGCATTTGGTGGGAATATAATGGCTACAATAATATGTCCAAATCATAGACCACAAATGAGTACTGTAAGACCTGGTGTTATGAAAAAATTAGAAAAAGATATAACTAGAACAGGAAATGTAGAAAAGATAGATGTTAAATTTTTAGAGGACTACAAAAATGTACAAGTATTAAAATATGTTAAAGAAAATATAAAAAAGGTTAATATAGAAGATGCAAAAGTTCTTATATCAGCAGGCAGAGGAATTGGATCTAAAGAAAATATGGATGCTTTATATGAACTAGCAGATTTATTAGGAGCTGAAGTAAGTGCTTCTCGTGCTGTAGTTGATGCAGGATGGATTGATAAGTCTCGTCAAGTAGGTCAAACAGGAAAGACCGTAAGACCAGATGTATATATCGCTTGTGGTATATCAGGAGCAATACAACATTTAGCTGGTATGGAAGAGTCTGAATATATAATAGCTATAAATAATAATAGTGATGCAGCAATATTTGAAGTAGCAGACCTTTCTTTAGTAGGAGATGTTAACAAAGTAATTAAAAACTTAATACAAGAGTTAGCATGATAAAAAGATTTTAACTAATTGGTATAGGTAAAAACCTATACCAATTAGCTAATATATATTTATTAAGGGGGATTTCACATGAAAGCAATGATAAGAATTAGAATGGGAAGCCATGATGCTCATTATGGTGGAAACTTAGTAGATGGGGCTAAAATGCTTCAATTATTTGGAGATGTAGCTACTGAGTTACTTATTCAAAATGATGGAGATGAAGGATTATTCAAAGCGTATGATAGTGTTGAATTTTTAGCACCAGTATATTCTGGAGATTATATAGAAGCTGTTGGAGAAATAGTTAATATAGGGAATAGTTCAAGAAAAATGGTATTTGAAGCTAGAAAAGTTATAGTACCAAGATTTGATATAAGTGATTCAGCAGCAGATGTTTTAGAAGAACCAATAGTAGTTTGCAAGGCAAGTGGAACTTGTGTAGTACCTAAAGACAAGCAAAGATATTAGCTTAAAAGGGGGGGAGATTAATATGGAAAAAGTAATAATTACAGCAGCTATATGCGGTGCAGAGGTAACAAAAGAACATAATGAAAATGTTCCATATACTGTAGAAGAAGTAGTAAGAGAAGCAAAAGCTGCTTATGATGCTGGAGCTAGTATAATACATCTTCATGTAAGAAATGATGATGGTACTCCAACTCAAGATATAAATAGATTTAAAGAATGTATGTATGCAATAAAAGAGGCTTGTAAAGATGTGATTATTCAACCTTCAACTGGAGGGGCAGTTGGGATGAGTAATGAAGAAAGAATACAACCTGTAAATTTACTTCCAGAAATGGCAACACTAGATTGTGGTACTTGTAACTTTGGTGGAGATGAGATCTTTATTAATACTGAAAATACCATAAAAGAATTTGGCAAAAAGATGATAGATTTAAGCGTTAAGCCAGAAATAGAAGTATTTGATAAAGGTATGATAGATATGGCGTTAAGGCTTAATAAAAAAGGATTCATAAATGATAATATACATTTTAACTTTGTAATGGGAGTTAATGGTGGTATAAGTGGAACATATAGAGATTTAATGTTTATGAGAGAAAGTATACCAAGTAATGCTACTTTCACTGTAAGTGGTGTAGGAAGATGCCAGTTTGACATGATAGCACTAAGTGTGTTAATGGGAGGGCATATCCGAGTAGGATTTGAGGATAATGTTTATATGGAAAAAGGGATAAAGGCTAAATCTAATGGAGAATTAG
>NZ_JBOGBV010000047.1:0-32430 GCF_051656405.1 Paraclostridium sp. | reverse complement strand
CATAGATCTAATTTAATAGCATCTAAAAATAATTTGGATCAGATAAGAGATTATATAGGTTGTGATACACTAAAGTTTTTAAGCATAGAAGGAACTTTAGAAGCAGCGGAAGATAAAACAACTTTCTGCAAAGCATGTTTTGATGGAAAATATCCTGTTGAAAAAATTGATGAGGGGGAAATAATATCATGTTAACATATAGAGCTTCAGGTGTAGATATAGATGAGGGAAACAGAGCTGTAAATCTTATAAAAGATAAGATAAAAGGAACATATGATAAAAATGTTATAGGAGATTTAGGAAACTTTAGTGGGTTATATAGTTTAAAGGATTTTATAAATATGGATGAACCTGTATTGCTATCTTCTACAGATGGAGTTGGAACAAAATTAAAACTAGCTCAAATGATGGATATTCACAATACTGTAGGTATAGATTTAGTAGCAATGTGTGTCAATGATCTTATATGCCAAGGAGCTAAGCCATTGTTTTTCTTAGATTATATAGCTACTGGAAAATTAATTCCTGAGAAAATAGATGATATAGTATCTGGAATAGTGGAAGGATGTAAGATGGCAGAATGTGCTCTTATCGGAGGAGAGACAGCCGAGATGCCTGGTATGTACTCAGAAGATGATTATGATTTAGCAGGTTTTTCAGTAGGAATAGCAGATAAATCTAAAATAATAAGTGGTCAAAATGTTAACTCTGGAGATACATTAATAGGAATAGCATCAAGTGGAATACACAGTAATGGATACTCATTTATAAGAAAAATATTTCTAGAAGAATATAAGTATGAATTAACTGATTATATAGAAGAATTAGGAATGACTTTAGGAGAAGCGCTTCTTATCCCGACAAAGATATACGTGAAACTTGTTATGAATTTAATAAAAAAATATGAGTTAAAAGCTATAGCACACATAACAGGTGGAGGTGTTATAGAAAATATCCCTAGAGTTATACCAAATGGATTAGGTATAGATATAAATAAAAATTCTTGGGAAAAGCCAGCTATATTTAAAATGATAGAAAAGTTTAATGCAATAGATGAAGTTGAGCTTCATAAAAGTTTCAATATGGGGATAGGACTTGCAATAGTAGTAGATTCAGATAAAGCAGAGGAAATAGTTAGATATTTAAATGAAAGTGAAAAACAAGCATATATAATTGGAAAAGTTGTAGATACCCATGAAGGAGTAAAGCTATGCTAAACATTGCTGTTTTAATATCTGGAGGAGGAAGCAATTTACAAAGCATTATAGATGGATGTGAAAGTGGATATATAAATGGAATTGTTAAATTAGTTATTTCTAATAAGGATAATGTTTATGGATTAGAAAGAGCAACAAAACACAATATCAAAACTTTTGTAGAAAAAGAAGATGAAAAAATAATAGATTTACTAAATAAAGAAAATATTGATTTAGTTGTTTTAGCAGGATATTTAAAAATCATAAGTCCAAAATTTGTAGAAGCTTTCAGAAATAAAATAATAAATATACACCCATCATTAATTCCTGCGTTTTGCGGAGAAGGATATTATGGTAAGAAAGTTCATGAATCTGTAATAAATTATGGTGCAAAGTTAAGTGGAGCTACTGTGCATTTTGTAGATGAAGGAGCAGACACTGGTCCAATAATAATGCAAAAAAGTGTAGAGGTTAAGTTTGATGATACCCCACAGAGTTTGTCTGAGAGGGTACTAACAGTGGAACATGAGATACTTAAAGAAAGCGTAAAACTATATTGTGATAATAAGTTAACTGTAAATGGAAGGGGAGTAATTGTAAATGACTAAAAGAGCATTAATAAGTGTAACAGATAAAAGTGGTGTAATAGAGTTTGCAAGAAGCTTAAATGAATTAGGGTATGAAGTAATATCAACAGGAAATACATTTAAAACTCTGAGAGAAGAAGGATTAAAAGTTATACAAATAGATGAAGTTACAAACTTTCCTGAGATATTAGATGGAAGAGTTAAAACATTAAATCCATATATTCATGGAGGAATATTATACAAAAGAGATAATGAAAAACATGTTAATACAGTTAATGAGCATAAAATAGGAGCAATAGATTTAGTAGTAGTAAATCTATATGATTTTGAAGGAAATTTAAAAGATAACAAACCTCATGATGTAATGATAGAGAATATAGATATAGGTGGACCATCTATGATACGTTCAGCAGCTAAAAATTATAAAGATGTTTTAATAGTAGTTGATACAAAAGACTACGATGCTATAATAGAAAGCTTAAAAGATGGAGAAGTATCATTAGAAGACAGAAAAAAACTAGCATATAAAGCATTTTCAACAACTGCTAGATATGATGCATTAATATCAAACTATTTCAGAGAGCAATTAGAAGATAAGTTCCCTGAAAGTCTAACAATGACATTCCAGAAAGAAGATACCCTAAGATACGGAGAAAATCCTCATCAAGGAGCAGTATTATATAAACAGTCTAATGCAAAAAATCCAATATTAAATTATGAACAGTTAAATGGTAAAGAACTTTCTTTCAATAATATAAATGACCTACATGGATGTTTAGAAATAATGAGAGAGTTTAAAGATAGTGAACAAGTAGCTTGCGTAGCTATAAAGCATACAAATCCATGTGGAGTAGCAGTAGCTAAAAATAGCTTTGAGGCTTACACAAAATGTTATGAGGCAGACAAAGTATCTATATTTGGAGGAATTGTAGGATTTACATCTGTAGTAGATGTAGAAACTGCTAAAAAATTAAATGAAATATTTTTAGAGATAGTAGTAGCTTATGATTTTACAAAAGAAGCACTTGAAGTTTTAACACAAAAGAAAAATTTAAGAGTATTAAAACTATCAAATATAGAAAATAGTCTTCAAGGATTTGACTTTAAATATTTAGATGGTAAATTACTAGTTCAGGATAGAGATGAAAAATTAGCTAATGAATACAACTGTGTTACAAAAGAGATAGCAGATGAACAAATATTAAAAGATATGGAATTTGGAATGAAGATAGTTAAAAACATGAAGTCTAATGCAATAGCTATAGTAAAAGATGGACAGACACTAGCACTTGGATGCGGTCAAACTTCAAGAATATGGGCATTAAAAAATGCTTTAGAAAATAATCAAGATAAAAACTTTGAAGGGGCAGTGTTAGCATCAGATGCATTTTTCCCATTTGATGACTGTGTGAAGTTAGCTAATGATTATAAAATAAAATCGATAGTTCAGCCTGGAGGATCTATAAAGGACCAAGATTCAATAGATGCTTGTAATGAAAATGATATGGTTATGGTGTTTACAGGAATAAGACACTTTAAACACTAGGAGGTAAATACATGAAGATTTTAGTTGTAGGATCAGGTGGAAGAGAGCATGCGATTTGCTATAGTTTGTTAAAAGGAAAAAAAGTTGAGGAGATTTACTGTGCTCCTGGTAATGCAGGAATAAGTGAAATAGCTCAGTGTTTAAATATAAAAGATAATGATATTGATAATTTATATAAATTTGCTAAAGAGAATAAAGTTGATTTAACTATAGTTGGACCAGAAGTTCCATTAGTAGATGGAATAGTAGATAGATTTGAAAAAGAAAACTTAAAGATATTTGGACCAAATAAAAAGTGCTCAATGTTAGAGGGTAGTAAAGCTTTTTCAAAAGAGTTTATGAATAAACATGATATTCCAACTGCAAAATATAAAGAATACGTAGATCTAGATGAAGCCATAAGTGAAATTGATTCATTTGGATATCCAGTAGTTATAAAAGCTGATGGTTTAGCAGCAGGTAAAGGTGTTGTAATAGCAAAGGATAAAGAAGAAGGTATAGAAACTTTAAAAGAAATGATGAGTGACAAAAAATTTGGGATAGCTGGAGAAAAAATAGTTATTGAAGAATTTTTAAAAGGAATAGAAACATCTATACTAGCATTTGTTGACAATAACACTATAGTACCTATGGAAAGTGCTAAAGATCATAAAAAAGTTTATAACAATGAAGAAGGTCCTAACACAGGAGGAATGGGGACATTTTCTCCAAGTAATATATACGATGAACAATTATCTCATATAGTAAAAAAAGAAGTTCTAGATAAAACATTAAAAGGATTTAAAGATGATAACTTAAACTATAAAGGTATTTTATTTATAGGATTAATGATAACAGAGGATGGGCCAAAGGTTTTAGAGTATAATGTTAGATTTGGAGATCCTGAAACACAGTCAGTACTTTTAAGGTTGGAAACAGATTTAATTGAAATAATAGAAGCTATTTTAAAAAATAGATTAAATGAAATTGAAATAAAGTATAATGAAAAAAATGCAGTATGTGTTATGTTAACATCAGGTGGTTATCCTGAAAGTTACGAAAAAGGTAAGGTTATAACAGGTCTTGATAAAGTGGATGAAGATATAGTTATATTCCATAGTGGAACTAAAATAATTAACAATAAACTAGTTACTAATGGTGGGCGAGTTATAGGAATTAGTGCAAAAGGTAATTCACTTGAAGAAGCTAGCAAAAAAGTTTATGAAAACATAGAAAAGATAAAATTTGAAGGTATGCATTACAGAACTGACATTGGAGTATTATCAAATTAGTATAAATATACTTAAATAAAAAATTATGGGGGTATACTATGACTACTAGTAATAGTTTGAAATCTACTGTAAAAAGAATATTAGTTGAGAAAAAACAAGGATTTGACTTAGATGCAAAACATCTAAAATGTGAAATCGAGGAGAGTTTACATATAGATGGAATAAAAAGTCTAAGACTTTTAAATAGATATGATATAGAAGGAATAGAAGAATCGGTATATGAAAAAGCAGTTAGAAATATATTCTCTGAGCCTAATACAGATAATGTATATCAAGAGGAAGTAAACATAAATACAGATGATAAAGTATTTGCAATAGAATATTTACCAGGACAATATGATCAAAGAGCTGATTGGGCAGCTCAATGTATTCAAATTATAAATGAAGGTGAAAGACCTATAATAAATACTGCAAAGCTAGTAATAATCAGTGGAGATATAACAGATGAAGATCTTAAACAAATAAAATCATATTGCATAAACCAAGTAGATAGTAGAGAAGCTGACTTAGAAAAACCTGAAACCTTAAAAATACAAACTGAAATACCTACAAGTGTAGAAACTATAGATAAATTTATAAACTTAAGTGATGAAGATTTAATGAAATTCATGGATTCTATAGGACTTGCTATGACATTTGAAGATTTAAAGCATGTTCAAATGTATTTTAAAAATATAGAAAAAAGAAATCCAACTATAACTGAAATAAAGGTATTAGATACTTATTGGTCAGATCACTGTAGACATACTACATTCATGACTAAAATAGAGGATGTAGTTATAGAAGAAGGCAAGTACACTGATGTTGTAAAAGAAGCATATGATATGTACTTACAATCAAGGGATTATGTATATGGAAAAACAGATAGAGATATTTGTTTAATGGATATAGCAACAATTGCTATGAAGGAATTAAGAAAATGTGGCAAATTAGAAGACTTAGATGTAAGTGAAGAGATAAATGCTTGTAGTATAAATGTTGATGTTGATATAGATGGTAAAAAAGAAGCATATTTAGTGATGTTTAAAAATGAAACACACAACCATCCTACAGAAATTGAACCCTTTGGAGGAGCGGCTACTTGTTTAGGAGGAGCTATAAGAGATCCTTTATCAGGTAGAAGTTATGTTTATCAAGCTATGAGAGTAAGTGGAAGTGCAGATCCAAGAACATCATTAAAAGATACATTGCCAGGAAAGCTAATGCAAAAGAAAATAACAACAGAAGCAGCTAATGGGTATAGCTCTTATGGAAATCAAATTGGACTTACAACAGGTCAAGTAGCAGAAGTTTATGATGAGAATTTCGTAGCTAAAAGAATGGAAATAGGGGCTGTAATTGCAGCAGCACCAAAAGAAAATGTAATAAGAGAAACTCCTCAAAATGGAGACGCTGTAATATTATTAGGTGGAAAAACTGGAAGAGATGGATGCGGAGGAGCTACAGGATCATCAAAAGAACACAGTGAAAAATCTTTACAAACATGTAGTGCAGAAGTTCAAAAAGGTGATGCACCAAATGAAAGAAAAATACAAAGATTTTTTAGAAATAAAGAAGTTGCACAAATGATAAAAAGATGTAATGACTTTGGAGCCGGTGGAGTTTGTGTAGCAATTGGAGAGATAGCAGAAAGTATAGATATAAACTTAGATTTAGTACCTAAAAAATATGATGGATTAGATGGAACAGAGTTAGCTATATCTGAGTCTCAAGAGCGTATGGCTGTAGCAATAAAAAAAGAAAATATAGATAAGTTTATAGAAATGGCTATAGAGGAAAACTTAGAAGCTACTCATGTTGCAAATGTAACTGATAGCGGCAGAGTTAGAATGTATTGGAATGGAACACCTATAGTAGATATGTCTAGAGATTTTATAGAAACAAATGGAGTAAAACAAAAGATAAATATAAAAGTAAAAAATGTTGATAATATGTCTTTATATAAAGAAGGAAATTTAGAAATAGCAATAAGTAGTGAATGTAGATTAAAGGATAAATTTATAAATAATATTACTGATTTAAATGTTTGCTCACAAAAAGGTCTTGTTGAAAAATTTGATAATACTATAGGAGCAAATACTGTGTTGATGCCATTTGGAGGTAAGTATCAAGCTACTCCAGCTCAAGGTATGGTTGCCAAAATACCTGTTTTAAATGGAGAGACTAATACATCTACAATAATGACATATGGATATAACCCTAAGATAGGAAAAGAAAGTCCATTCCATGGTGCGCTTTATGCAGTTGTAGAATCTGTGTGTAAAGTTGTGGCTATTGGGGGTAACTTTAGCAATATAAGACTTACTCTACAAGAATATTTTGAAAAACTGGGGATAAGTGAATATAAGTGGGGGAAACCATTTTCAGCATTACTTGGGGCATATTATGCTCAAAATAAATTACAAATACCTGCAATAGGTGGAAAAGACAGTATGTCAGGAACTTTTAAAGACATAGATGTACCTCCAACACTAGTTTCATTTGCTGTTGATACTGTGGATGCAAAACAAGTGTTATCCCCAGAATTTAAAAAACCAGGTTCAACAGTAATAATGTTATTAACAAATGTGTTGGAAAATAAAGTTATAGACTTTGAAGAACTAAAGAAAAATCTTTCAAAGATAACAGAGCTTATAGAAAATAAAAAAGTGCTTTCTGCATATTCAGTAGGTTATGGAGGGGTAAGTGAAGCTATAAGCAAAATGAGCTTTGGAAATAAGATTGGATTTAAATTTAATAATGAAAATAATATAAATGATCAATTGTTATTTAATACATCTTATGGAAATATGATTCTTGAATTAAAAGGAAATGATATAGATGTAAAAGAGTTATTGAAAGAGTTAGACGGATATAACTATCAATTATTAGGAAACACTATAGAAGAAAAAAATATAATTATAGAAAATGAAAGTATAGATATAGATTATTTATATGATAAATATAATGGTGTTTTAGAAAGTGTATTCCCTATCAAAACTGAGGAAATAAAAGAAAAAATAGAAACTATAAACTTTTTAAGTATTGGAGAAAGAAGAAATAGTGGTATAAGCTTAGCTAAACCAAAAGTCTTTATACCAGCTTTCCCTGGAACTAACTGTGAATATGACTCAGCAAGAGCATTTGAAAAAGCAGGAGCTAAAACATCAGTTAAAGTATTTAAAAACTTAACTTATAAAGATATAGAAAGCTCTATAGATACTATGGTAGAAGAAATCAAATCATCTCAAATAATAATGTTACCAGGTGGATTCAGTGCAGGAGATGAGCCAGATGGATCAGGTAAATTTATTGCAACTGTATTTAGAAATCCTAAAATTGCTGAAGCTATAAATGAATTTTTAAACAATCAGGATGGATTAATGCTAGGTATATGTAATGGATTCCAAGCTCTTATAAAATTAGGACTAGTGCCTTATGGAGAAATAAGAGATATAGATGAAAGCTGCCCAACCCTAACTTATAATAAGATAGGAAGACACCAAGCTAAAATGGTTAATACAAGAATAGCATCTAACAAATCTCCTTGGTTATATGATACAGAGGTTGGTGATATTCATAGTATATCAGTTTCTCATGGTGAAGGAAGATTTGTAGCTAATGAAGATGTAATGAGAAAATTAATACAAAATGGGCAAATTGCAACTCAGTATGTAGACTTTGAAGGAAAAGCAACTTATGATATAGAATTTAACCCTAATGGATCAACATATGCAGTTGAAGGTATAACAAGTTTAGATGGAAGAATATTTGGGAAAATGGGTCATTCAGAAAGAATTGGAGACCAAGTTGTTAAAAATATTATAGGTGAAAAAGATCAAAAGATTTTTGAATGTGGAGTTAAATATTTTAAATAAAAATATATAAGGTATCTCAAAATGTAAAATATTTATGGTTATCAATAAATATTATAATACTTATTTTGAGGTACCTTTTTTCGTTTAAATAAATGATATTTACTGAATAAATATGCTATGTTCTGAATGTAAAAAAGTGTCTAAAAAATATATAGAGGGAATTTATCGATTAATGGAGAATAAACTTAAGTAAAGTAAGATATTTGGGTATTAGTGTATATACATATATAAAGTGAAATTTTTATATAATTTTCGACAAGTTTTTCAAAATTAATATGGTAATATATATATGCCATACGCGGAGGGTATGATATGGAAATGAAGGTTTGTGACACTTTATGTTATCAAGGAAGTGCAAAATACAATGAAGATATAATAGGATTTAATCCATTTGGAGCGTGGGTTTTAGATGGAGCTACTGGGCTAAATAATAAAAACCTAATTTCATGCAAAAGCGATGCAAATTGGTATGTGAGCTGGTGGAATAATTACTTACACAAAAACATACATAATGAAATGACTTTAAAAGAATTGATGTTTAATGGAGTTAAATCGATAAGTGATGAATATTATAAAAAAGTTGATAAGAACGACATTGATAGGTTAGATACTCCATCTAGTTCTATTGCAGTTATAAAATTTTATAATAATAAACTAGAGTATTTTTTACTTGGAGATTGTACATTTTATTTTAAATTAGGAAATGAAAACTCTGTAATAAAAGATAGAACTTTATGTGTTTTAGATAAATTGGTTTACGATGAAATGGAAAAACTACCTAATTTAGACAGGCTTACATTTGAAGAAATAAAAAATAGTGTGATGAGTACAATAATAAGCAATAGATTGAAAAAAAATACAAAAGATGGATATTGGATATTAGATTTTGATGAAAATGCTATAAACAACGCTATAAATGGATTTATAGATATAAATGATAATATAAAAATAATGCTTACAAGTGATGGATTTTCATGCATTAGTGATAGATATAAAACAATAGAAGAAGAAAATTTAATAAATGAGGTAGAAAAATATGGAGCAGGAGAAATTTACTTTAGACTTAGAAATATAGAGTTGGAAGACTTTTCAACAACTAAATTTCCAAGATTTAAAGTAAATGATGATTCCTCTTGTGTATATTTAGATATAGATTTTAGCTGACAATTGAAGGGAGAACTATGAAAATACTACATATAATAACACAAAAACCAAATAGCACAGGTAGTGGTATTTACATGAGTGGAATGATAAAAGGGTTTAAAAAGATGGGATATAATCAAGGGGTAATAGCAGGAATAGATGTTGATGACCCAAAAGAATGCTTTGGTGGAGATATAAAATTTTACCCTGTAACTTATAATACAAAAGAGGTTCCTTTTAACGTTGTAGGGATGAGTGATGTTATGCCATATAATAGTACTTTATATAAAAATATGAGCGAAGATATGGTATTTAAATTAAAGGATGCATTTAAAAAAAGGATAGACGAAGCTATTAAAGATGTAAAACCTGATTTAGTAATATGTCATCATTTATATTTAATAACTGCATTTGTGAGGCAAATTATCAAGGATATACCTGTAGTAGGAATTTGTCATGGAACATGTTTAAAGCAATTTCAAAGCAATGAATTAAAAAGTAGTTATATAAAAAATAATATATGTAACTTAGATATGATATTTTCATTGCATAATGAGCAAAAAAAAGAGATTGAAGACATATTTGATCTAAGTGATGATAAAGTATATTCTCTTGGAAGTGGATATGATGAAAATATATTTTTTGATAAAGAAATAGATAATGATATTATTAATATTACTTTTGCAGGCAAAATTTGTAGATTAAAAGGCATGGAGTCTTTAATAAAATCACTAAACTATATAAAACATAAAAAAGATATTATAAAAATAAATATAGTTGGGGATGGAAGCAATGAAAAAGAATTTAATTCTATTAAAAAGCTTAGTGAAGCAAGTGAATTTGATATAAAGTTTTTTGGAAAAGTAAAACAAAATGAATTAGCAGAAATACTTAGAAAAACTCATATATTTATGCTTCCATCATTTTTTGAAGGGTTGCCTTTAGTAGTTATAGAAGCTTTAGCAAGTGGGTGTACTGTTATAACTACTGATATACCGGGGGTTAGTGAATGGATTGGAGAATATATAAACACATCAGGTAAAATTAAGTATATAAATTTACCTAAAATGCGAAAAATTGCTGAACCTTTTGAAGATGAACTTCCTGAATTTGAGAAGAACTTGGGTCTTGAAATTGATAAAATGATAAATAATATACTTCAATTTAATGTTAGAAACAAACATTTAAATATGGAAGATAAAACATGGATTGGTCTATGCATAAGATTAGAATCTGCAATATTAAGACAGCTGAATATAGAAAAATTTTATAACTAAAATTATATTGAAATGTTTATTGTGCAACAATTTAGTTGATATGATTTAATAATATAGCAAAAATATAAAATTTAATAAATAAAATATAATAATGAGAAAAGGAAAAATATAAAAATTTAAAGTTTTGTATTTTTCCTTTTTACGTATAAGGAATATTTCATAATTGGCATTTGACAATAAATAAAAATATAAGTAAAATTAAATTAGCAAATGCCAATTATGAAATATAGGGAGATGAATTTATGTCAACATGTAACACATGTCCATCTAATAATGGGTGTACAAAAGACAAAGATAACTGTGGAGTTAAAAATAATAATTTGAATAATGTAAAAAAAATTATTGGGGTTATGAGCGGAAAAGGAGGTGTAGGAAAGTCTTCTATTTCAGCAATTATAGCAAAACAGTTAAATCAATTAGGGTATAAAGTAGGGGTTTTAGATGCAGATATAACAGGGCCTAGTATTCCTAGATTACTTGGAGTTAGTGGAAAAAAAGCAACTATGTCAGAAGATATGATTTTACCAGTTAACACAAATGATGGGATAAAAGTTATGTCATTAAATTTTCTTATGGAAAATGAAGGTGATCCTGTTATATGGAGAGGACCTATGATTTCAGGGGTTGTTGAACAATTTTGGAAAGATGTTCTTTGGGGCGAACTTGATTATCTAGTAATCGATATGCCGCCAGGTACAGGAGATGTTGCTTTAACTGTAATGAATTCAATTCCGATAAGTGGAATAGTAATGGTTTCAGTACCACAAAATCTTGTTTCCATGATAGTTTCAAAGGCTGTAAATATGGCTAGAAAAATGGATATTAATATATTAGGGGTTATTGAAAATATGAGTTATATAACTTGTCCTGATTGTGATAAAAAAATAAGATTATTTAATGGAGAAAATACTGATAAATTCTTAGAAGAAATGAATTTAAAATTATTAGCAGAATTACCTATGCTAAATAGCGTAAGTAATTTAAGTGATGGAAATACAGTAGATGAAGAAAATAATCTTAAATTAGTGTTTGAGCCTATAGTAAACAAGATAATAGATGAGTTAGAAAATATTCAAAAGTAGAAATCTCATATAGGTAGAACAGACAATTTATCTAAAATATGGTAAAATTATTATTCGGATATAAACTATTAATGTGATATTATCACATATAATTTATTTTAAATAGGGTAATATTATTTAATGAAAAGTTAATTTAAAAAGATAATAACATTGATTATTTAAATAATAGAGGAAATTGGAGGATAATAAAATGATAAAACCATCAGAATACCATAAACAAGGATATACATGTGCAGAGGCTATAATAAAATCATATAATGAAGAACATAAAACTAATATTCCAGTTGCACTAGGAAGTGGAATGGGAACAGGAGTTACAGTTGGAAGTTTATGTGGAGCTGTAAATGCTGCTGTATTAGTATTAGGATATATAAAGGGTAGAGAAGATAACTCTCAATCAAATGATGCTAGAGCTTACTCAAGGGAATTAATGAATAGAGTTAGAGAAAAATATAACACTGAGATATGCTTAGACCTAAAGAAAAATAAAGTTAGCTGTTCAGAAATAATAGATTTCTCATATGATGCATTAAAAGAAATTTTAGCAGCGTAAAAAAGATGACACCTAGTCATCTTTTTTTTATAGATTAATATTTTTTTCTTTTATCCTTTTATTTACATACCTAGATAATAGCGTATAAATTACACTAAAAAGAGGAACTCCTACTAAAATACCTAAAACACCAAACATAGAAGAACCTACAAATATAGGAACTAATATCCAAAATGATGATAGGCCTATAGAGTTACCTACAACAAATGGATATATTAAGTTACCTTCAATTTGCTGAATTACAAGCATCATTATTAAATAATATAATGCCGTTATAGGTTTAACCATAAATATGATAAAAACTGAAAGTGCAGTTCCTATAAATGTTCCGAATATAGGTATTAACGCAGCTATCGCCACTATAGTACTAACAAGCAATGCATAAGGCATACTAAATATAGTCATACCTATAAAACATAAAATACCTAATATAGCACCATCTATACATTGTCCAGCTATAAATTTCGAGAATTTAAATTCTACTAAATGAGATATTTCTACTAACTTATTTGCATATTTTTCATCTAGAAAGGCAAAAGTGAATTTTTTACATTGAAGTAAAAGTTTTTCTTTACTTAAAAGTATGTAAATTGCAATTATAAATCCTATAACAAAATTAGTTATCGCAGAGGTAACACCAACTGTAAATCCTAATATATTTGAGATAAAATAGTTTGCAAATTTAATTACAAAACTTGAAACTTTATCTAATCCAGATAAGATATCAGCATGGATACTATCTGGAATATTTATATGTGAAAAATAATTTGTAACATAAGATTCTAGTGAATCTATATACTGAGGAACTGCACTTATTAAACTAGAAGTACTTTTACCTAATTGAGGAATCACAAAGTTTACAAATGAATTTACTAATATAAATAAAATAAGCAAAGTGATTGAAAGAGACAATGCTCTAGCTAAAATTTTTGGATTTTTTAATTTTGTCTTTTTTAAATAGGGTTCTATAATTTTATTTTCGAAAAATTTCATAGGAATATTTATTAAAAATGCTATTGCTATACCTATTATAAAAGGTTTCGATATAGAAATTAATTGGAGAAATATATTTCCGACAGATTTTATATTTAAAAGTAAAAAAGATAAAATTATTATATACGTTGATAATAAAATTTGATTTTTAAATTTGAGATTTTTCATAAAATCACAACTCCTTTCATAAATTTATAATTATACAATCAGTATACCGTATAAAAGTATTTTTTAAAAATTATATTACATATATTGGGAAAAAATTATGTTAAAATTAATTATATAAAAGGATTATTTTAATTAGGAGGTGATGCAGTTGAACACTTATTTAGGAATAGATGTTGGAGGAACTTCTATAAAGTATGGAGTTTACGATAAATATGGAAATGAAGTAAAAAAAGGGAAAAATAAAATAAAAACACCTAAGTATGATATGTCAAAGTTTATAAAATCAATAAAATTAATAATGGATGAATGTGGGTCTGTAGAGGGAGTGGGGCTTAGCGTTCCAGGATGTGTAAATCCTAATAGTGGATACATACAAGATGGAGGATCTATACGAATATTAGATAAAGTAAATATAAAGTATATTTTAGAAAAAGAGTTAGGAAGAAAAGTAGAAGTAGAAAATGATGCAAATTGTGCATTATTAGCTGAAAAATGGATTGGAAATGCAACTGAATGTAGCAATTTTGTATGTATTACGCTTGGAACAGGAATAGGTGGAGCTTTGTATGTAAATAATGGATTAGTAAGTGGAAATAATTATTTTTCGGGAGAATTTGGATATATGATTCTAGATAATATACATGAAAAATATAGACTAAAAACTTTGAATAAAACTAGCTCAACTGTATCATTTGTCAGAGAAATAGCTAATAAAAAGGGCGTGAATTCTAGAAGTTTAGACGGAGTTTCCGTATTTGATATGATTCAAAATAAGGATGATGAAGTTTTAGAATTATATCAAATGTGGATAAGAAGAGTAGCAATTTGTATTTACAATGTTGGGTTTATAGTTGATCCAGAAAAAATTCTTATTGGGGGAGGAATAAGTAATCAACCTATTTTTATAGAAGATTTGAAATCTGAGATGAAAAGACTTTCTATAGAGCTTATAAAAGAAACCGGAAAAATTGAAAATTTATATAAAAAATGGAATATTGGTCCTTGTAAGTTTTTTAATGACTCAGGTCAAATAGGAGCGATATACAATTATATATTTAGAAATGAAATTTAGAAAATATATATATTAATTTTACTTATTTTGTATAAATAACTACACTTATAACAATAATGGTAGATAGAGTTAACTTTATTGAGGAAAGGGTGTTTATTTAGATGGAAATTTTAAAAACTAGAAAGTTAAAAGAATCAGTTTTTTGTGATAACTGTGAAAAAGAAAGAAAGCATACTATAGTAACATACCAAAATATCAATGAAAATAACGAAGAGTGCATAGTTGAAATGAGAAGATGTAAAGCTTGTGGAAAAGAGCAGTCACTAATGTAATTTATTACTTAAACGTATATATCAAATGAAAAAGACTATCTATAAGATAGTCTTTTTTATTTTATTCGATACATCTAAAATTTATATGTGTATAGCCTTCAAATGCAGGTTGGGATTGGATTTCAGTTATTATACATTTTTTTATTTGACCATCTAATAGTAAATCAACACTAAGGTCATTATTATCTTCTGCAAATCTTAAAAAAGGAGTTTTAGGTATTTGAATAGGGATGTCTTGATCAAGTTTAGGACCATAAATTAATCCTAAAATGTAACCTGATTTTCTTAGTTTTTTATTATTTTGACTTAAATCTCTTTTAAATACTTCTAACATAAGTTTCCCCCTAAAATTTTTTTATAGCTTAAAAACTATATTAAAAACTATATTAAATAATATTTAAAATAAATTTAATATATTCGTAAATTTACAAATATAGCGTAAATTAATAAGATATAATAATATATGTTAACTTTAACATAATACAGTTATAGGTAATTATAAATATATATACTATAGATATAAAGATTTTATATGAATAAAAGTGATCAAATAAAGGATCTATGGGGTGATTTATGAATTTTAAAATTAAGAAAAATTATATAATAGTATTTGCATCTGCAGTGGTTCTATTGATTTTTATATTAAAATTAAATAATTTAAATAATTTTAAACAAGAAGAAAAAATAAAAATTCAAGATGCAAATGCCCTTATACAAGATGGAGATTATGATTTAGCTGAAAAAAAATTAGAACAAATTGAAAAAAATAAAAAAATATTTAACAAGTTGGATAAATCAGATAAGTTTAATTTATATAATTATCTAGGAATTATAAATACATTTCAAGGTGAAACTGTAAGTGCAATTCTTATGTATGAAAAGGCCGAAAAATATGTAAGTAAAGAAAATAAGTATAAGGTTGAGATAAATTCCTCTATAGCATATAGGCATATGGGAGAATATATAAAGAGTGCTGAATCTCTTATAAAAATAATAAATTCATTTAATAAAAATAAAACTGAAAATGCTAGAATAAAAACCTATGCATTGCTAAATTTAGCAGAAATTTACTTTCAAGTAGGCAGTATGGATGAATACAGTATAATTTTATCTAAAATTGAGCCATTTATTGAGTATTTACCTGAATCTCACAAAGATGATTTATTAATAATGTATTATTCGGATTTAATAATAAAAGAATTAAATAAAAAAGATTTTAGTAAAATTGATTTTTATTTTAAGAAAATAGATAAATTAGAAAAGGGAAATGAAATAGTTCAATACACTGAGAGTAAAATGTTAAAGACTAGAGCATATGCATTGTACTTTAAGAAAACTAGAGATGTTGATAAGACTATTGAATACTTTGAGAAATTAGAGGATTATGGTAAAAAAGAGGGGGATATATACATATGCCAATTTTCCATAAAGGAAAGAATAGAAATTTATAAAAAGTTAAAAAATCATGATGAATATGATAAATTAGTGCAAAAATTTTATAAAAATGAATTGGACATGTCAAAAATAAATAATAAGCAATATGAATTTCATTTGAATAACAAGATAAAAGAAGAAGAAGACATAAGTATTATGAAAAAAACTACCACATTAATAATAATAAGCAATTTGTTTTTAATTGGAATTATTATATTAGTATATAAAAAGATGAAAAAGTCTAGATACGAATCGATGAAAGACCCGTTATGTAATGTTTATAATAGACGGTATTTAGAACTATATAAAAAAAATGTAAAAATTAAAGATGTTCCAATATCAGTATTTATGATAGATGTAGACTATTTTAAATTATATAATGATAATTATGGACATCAGTATGGAGATGAAGTTTTAAAATCTATATCTGAAGTGTTAAAAAGCAGTTGTAGAAAAAGTGATATGATATTTAGATATGGAGGAGAAGAATTTTGTATTGTTCTTAAAAATACTGTAAAAAAAGAATCTATGTTTTTTGCAGAGAGAATACTTAAAAATATTTCAGATAGAAAGATAAAGCATGAATATTCAAAAGCAGGAAATTATATTAGTTTAAGTATAGGAGTTTCAACAATATACTCAAATAAAGATATAAGAAATGCTATAAATTTGGCAGATAAAGCATTGTATATATCAAAGGAAAGTGGTAGAGATAAATGTACACATATAGAGGATATATAATTAAAATAATAAAGTGTATATTACTATCTTTTAATAAATATAATTTATTAAAAGCTTTATTAGATGGAGGTATATATGAGAATAGTTTCAAAACCTGCAAAATCAAAGAGACCAAGTATGAGTAATATACCAAATACTTTTGCTTTTACATTTATTAGAAATTGGCTTTCAGATAACCAATATGCAAAAGAACGAGAAGAATACTTTATAGGTGATTTATCATCACAAGAAGTAAGGTTAGCTATGAAGGAAATTAAGTGGCTTACAAGAAACTTTAAAGATTTAGATATAATAAGTGTTGAAGATAGTAGTGGAAACATAACTCAGATAATACTTTAAAAAAAGAAGACACCTAAAAGATGTCTTCTTTTTTTCTTATATAGAAAGGTCTATATAAGATATTTTTAACAAACAAATAAAATAAAACAAAGTCAGGAGTATGATATTTTATATATCACACAATGTTCATGTATTAAAAATATAATGAACACTTTTATTATATTCCTAATGTTAAAATTTGTAAATGATAAAAAATCTAATAATTTGATATAATTATTTGTTTTTATAACCGTCTACAACTATAGATAGCTCACCTGTACTAGGAGACATAACTAAACCATGAACTATCATGTCTTTAGGTGTTAAAGGATGCTTTTTAACCATCTTAACACTATCTATTATAGAGTCTTCTACAGACTCAAATCCATGAAGCCATTTTTTTACGTCAATTCCTGAGTTAGAAAGAGTATTTATTGTCTCAATTGATACACCTTTATTTATAATTTTATTTATAAGATTTTCTGTGTTTAGATTACACATGCCACATCCTTCATGACCTACTATAAGAACTTCATCGACTTCAAATTCGTAAATAGCAACTATAATACTTCTCATTATACTTCCAAAAGGATGTAAAACAGTAGCACCTGCATTTTTTATTATTTTAGCATCTCCATTTTTTAAGTTCATAGCCTTTGGAAGCAAATCTGTAAGTCTTGTATCCATACAAGATAATATAACTATTTTCTTATCAGGGTCTTTAGATGTTTCATATTTTTCATACTCTTTATTTTGAATAAAAGCTTTGTTAAAATCTAATATTGTATCTAATTTTCTGTTTTCTATACTCATATTCATATACTCCCTTATTAACTAGATTTATTTTTAATAATTTTATAGCATATAAAATAGTTTTACAAGTAATAAAGTAATATATACTTATTGTTGAACAAATAATTTAGAATGATTATTACACACAATGGGTATAAATGAATATGAATTTAAAAATACATAGAATAAGTAATATTTTATAAAAATTTAAAATATAGGATGGAATTTAAGATGAAAAAACAATTAATGAATATAGCTGTATTTTTAATAGCTATAATATCAATAATGTCATTTTATATGTTTGGTAAAGATAATGTACTAATTGGTATTGGTTCGATTACGATAGCTATAACTATGCTTCGTGAAAATCACACAAATAATATACCTCGTACATTTTTAAAATTGAGTGTAGCACAGATAACCATAGGGTGCTGTTCTTATGTTGCAAATTACAACTCAATTTATGCAGTAATTACTACATTTGTATTAAGTTTTTCAGTTTATTATATAGGAAGCAGTGAAATAAAGGGATCTAAAAGCAATGCTTTTATGATGCTTTATGTATTATTACTTTATGCACCTGTATCTATAGAACAAATGCCTAAAAGAATATTAGCATTAGTATTTTCAGCAGTTGTGATACTATTTTTATATTTTGTTTTTACTAGATATAATTTTAAAAAAATTACAGATAAAAAACTTAATGAAACAATACAACTAATAACAACTCAGTTAAATTTAATTAAAGAAGATAAGCCTATAGAGGACGAAAATAAGAATGTAAATATTTTATTGAAAAATTTAGAACTGGACTTATATGACTCTATAGAAAAATCAAATAAAATTAAAAAAAATATATATAACAAACAAATTATTGTTATTTTGTTAAAAAAAATAAATACAGGTTTGAACTACATAGAAAGTAATAGTTATAGTGAAGATTTATTTAGAAATTTAAATTATGTTTTAGAAGATATAAGTTTATATATTTTAGGCGATATAAATTTATCCGAATTAAAAAACAATTTTTGTAAATATGATGAATCAATAGATATAAAAAATATGGGCGAAAATATAGATAAATATAATTATTATAGCTTAAGAATAGCTATTAAAGAGCTGTACAATTGTTTAGATGATGAACAAAAGATAGAAACTATATCTAAAAAAATAAATATAAGAAAAAAATTAAAAAATGATATTAGTATAATAACCAATAATTTTAGTATGGATTCTTTAAGATTTAACTTAGCTATAAAAGCTTCAATATTAATATCTATAGCAGTTTTTATAGTAGATTATTTTAATATCTATGAAGGGAAATGGGTAGTTTATACACTGGCAGTTGTATTACTTCCATATGCAGAAGAAAGTACAAAAAAATCTATAGACAGAGCAATAGGAACTATTTTAGGAGCTATAGTACTTGGAATAATATATAAAGTAATTAATGGAAATTCAACATTAATGATATTTATATTTATGATATCACTATATTTAAACATATCTATTAGAAAATATAATATAAGATGTATATTTATAACTATGACAGCTATAACTGCAGTTAAGTTGATTTATCCAAATACAACAATTTTTACTCTATTGGAATATAGAGTAATATTAATATTATTTGCATCTATGTCTGCTGTAGTTATAACAAATTTAGTATTTCCATATAAAATTAATAATGATATGAAAAGTACAATAAATAGTTACATAAATTTTAATAAAGAAATATGTATCTTTATATCTTCAGAAGGTATAGGTGATATAGACATTGAAAAAGCAATTGTGAAAAATAATTATTATTGGATGAGACTTAATTTTATAAATAATAAGCTAAAAGAAGAAACTATCGAGGAAATTTTAAAAAAACAAAATGACTTTTTTACAAATATAAGTTTCTCTATACTTTTAAGTGGAGGAATAGAAAGTGAAGTTAAATTAGTAAATAAACTATATAAAGAACTGAAAGAAACTACATATAAAGATCAGAGTTTATATGAATTTTATAAAGTATTTTTTAATTCAAGAAAAAGCGATTTAGAAAAAGCAATAATGATAAGTTTATATAGAATATATCTAGATATGAAAGAAATTAGTTCTTTAGGAGATTCAGTTATTAAAGATAAAAAATAATAAATTTATATATATCACAAAAATAATAGATAGAGATTAGCTCTATCTATTGTTTTTGGGGGCTATAAATTCTCATTTGCATCTTTAAAGTTTTTGCTCATTTTTTTTAATAATCGTAAAAATTCTTCTTTTTCTTCCCTAGTAAAATCTTTATATGCAGTTTCTTTTACTTGAGAAGAAATTAAATCAAAACGGTCTTTTATACTTAATGCCTTTTCAGTTAAGCTTATATAAGTTACTCTTTTATCTATTAAACATTTATCTTTTTTTACATATCCTAAAATGATTAATTTATTTACCAATGATGTAACTGTAGATTTATCTTTTCCAATTTTTTTTGAAATTTCTTTCATTGTTAGATATCCATTACTTTCATAAAGTGCAGTTAATATATTACCGTGAGTAGGAATCAGGTCATTTAAATTATTAAGTTTTAAATTTTTATCTATAAATTTAATCATATTATCTTTAGTACGACTTATGAAATATATGATGTATTTATCTTTCAAAATCTCACCTCCAAAATTAAGTTGAGTTTATATTTATTTATTATAATACAAAGTTTAGTAGGTATACAAACGTATAAGCGATTATGATTTGTAAAAACAGGGAATATATATATAAATAAATAAGTTGGAGGTAGTAACATGAAAAAATTAGCGACTTTTGCAGGTGGATGTTTTTGGTGTATGTTTAAACCTTTTAGCAAGTATGAAGGAATTGAAAAAATTGTAGCTGGGTACACAGGGGGATATGCAAAAAATCCTACATATGAAGAAGTATGTTCAGAAAATACAGGGCATTTAGAAGCAATACAATTAACATATGATGATGAATTAGTTAAATATGATGAATTATTAAAAATATATTGGAGACAAATAGACCCTACTGATGGGGGAGGACAATTTAATGATAGAGGAAATAGATATAAAACTGCAATTTTTTATCACGATAATAAACAAAAAGAAGTAGCAATAAAATCAAAACAAGAATTACAAGAAAGTGGAATTTTTAAAGAAGAAATAGCAACTAAAATACTTCCAGCTGAAACTTTTTATACAGCAGAAGAATATCACCAGGATTATTATAAAAAAAATCCAATACATTATGAAATGTATTTTAAGGTATCAGGAAGATATGATTTTATAAAAAATTTTTGGGATAAAAACAATAAAAAAAGAGAAGAGATAAAAAACAAATTAACGCCTATTCAGTTTGAGGTAAGTCAAAATGACCAGACAGAACCTCCATTTGATAATGAATATTGGGATAATAAAGAAGAAGGGATATATGTAGATGTTGTCAGTGGAGAAGTATTATTTACATCAAAAGAAAAGTTTGACTCAGGCTGTGGTTGGCCAAGTTTTACAAATCCAGTAAAAGAGGACGTTATACTTGAAAAAAGGGATTTTTCTCATGGAATGTTTAGAACAGAAGTAAGAAGTACTAAAGCAAACTCTCATTTAGGGCATGTTTTTGATGATGGGCCAAAAGAGAATGGAGGCCTTAGATATTGTATAAACTCAGCATCTCTTAAATTTATACCTAAAAGTAAAATGAAGGAAATGGGATATTATGATTATATAAAGTTTATTGAGTAAACTATTTTGTAACTATAATTTAACCAAATAATGGATAATATGAGGTTATAATTATATTATAATTTTAAATAGGAAGTGAAAAGAAATGAACAAAGTAATTGAAAATCCAATAGCGTATGTATTTAAATATTTAGCTATATCAATACTATTTTGTTTTTTAGGATATGGTTTTGGAGTAGCATTTGTGCCAGAAAGTGTAGCTATGATTGCAAATATTATTGTTGTAGTAATGGTAGTGGCGCTTTTAATACTGTGTTTAGTTTCTAGAAAAGGAATTATACCGGATAGATTTAGCATGAATTGGGTATATCTATTTACTTTTATAGATGGAATAATCTTATACCCTATAATTCAAATGTATGTAGGTAGTTTAGGAAAAGAAATTGTAATAAGTGTCTTATTTGTTACAGCTTTAATATTTCTTGTATTATCAACAATAGCAAGAAGAGAAAAAAGTGATAAATATCTAAAATTAGGCAATACATTATTTGTAGGATTAATAATTTTAATTCCATTTACAATAATAGCTTCATTTGTAGGATTTGGAGCATTTAATATAACTGTTACTGTATTTAGTATAATTATATTTAGTGGATATATACTATATGATGTAAGTTTAGTTAAATATGCAATAGAAAGTGGAAATATTAATGATAGCAAAGATTTATCTATACATGTTTTAAACTTATACTTAGACTTTATAAATATATTTTTAGATATATTAAATTTATTTTATGATTTTAAAGAATAATAAATGCCCCCTAATTTTTTAGGGGGTATAGTTTTGCAGAAAGAAGGTGTTACCGTGAAGATAGGATTAATATCTGATACACATGGTATGATAAGAAAAGAAGTTTTAAAACACTTTGAAGGTTGTGATTTAATTATACATGCAGGGGATATTGGTAGTATGGAAGTTATAGATGAATTAAAACAAATTTCTGATGTTAAGTTTATAAAAGGGAATTGTGATAAAAAAGCTGAATTTGAAAGTGTTAGACAAGATAATTTGATGAAATTTGATAGTGTTAAAATATATGTAGTACATGATATAAAGACTATTGAGAAGGATTTAAATAAAATTGGAGTAGATATAGTTATATATGGACATTCTCACAAAAGCGAAAACTATATAAAAGATAAAATATTGTATATAAATCCAGGATCAGCAGGACCTAAGAGATTTAAATTACCTACTACAATTGCGATACTTAACCTAATAAAAGATAAAGATGCTGAAATAAATTTAATAGAATTATAAAGGAGTATATTAAAGATGAAAAGATATAATTTATTTATAGATAAAATTATAGAGAATGCACCAGACTTTTTAACTATTGAGGAAGACAATGAAATTTATTTATCATTTGATTACTTTGTAAACAATTTAAGTGATAAAGCCATGCCATGGTTATTCAAGGTTTATTTAGATAAAAAATTTAATATAATAGTTGAAGACAAAATAAGCAAATATGCAGAAGAAAAATATAGTAAATATAGTTTAAAAATTAAGGATTTAAACGGGAATATATTTTTAAATAAAGACTTAATGGTAATTATTTTAAATGAATTAAATGAAGTAAATCAATTAGAATATAATGATATCGAAATAACGTTTTCATTAAAGTAGGCGTTATTTTACCAAATTATAGGGTTTTAGTGTTATAATTATATCAAAGGGAAGTTTTTAAGCATAAAAATTTATTATGGAGGGTTTTAAGATGTCTTTTAAATTAAGGGAATATAGAGAACCAGATTTTACACAAGATGTATTTGCTAATGCTCCTGATGCAAGCTATGGAGTTGTAGAAAAAGATGGTGTAGCACCAGAAAATTATCATGCAATGTCGATTTACCCAGAATATTTTAAAGTAAATGGGAAATGGGTGTTAGCTGAGGAAACTAGAATGGACTGCGTACCTATAATAACTAACGATGATAAAATAGATGTAGTAGAGTTTAGAAGACTTAAAGTTGGGGACAAAGTTGTTGTAGGAAGAACAGAAAATGCAAGAGATGGAATCTACTTATATCCTAATGGATTCCAAACAGAAGAAGAAGCTCAGGGAGATGTTTTTGCATTTAGATCAGGAAGATCAAGAGAAACTTCTTACACTAAAGATTATGAAAATCTATATGAATTATTAAAATATGAAAAAGAACATGGATACATAGTATGGGTTCTAGGGCCTGCAGCTGTATTTGCTAAAGGAGCTAGAGATTCTATGGCATCATTAATAGATAATGGTTATGTAAATGCATTTTTAGGTGGAAATGCAGTTGCAACTCATGACTTAGAAGCAGGCGTATTTGGAACTGCACTAGGGCAACATGTATATACACAAGAATCTATACAAAATGGACACTATCACCATCTAGATTTATTAAATAAAGCTAGAGGAGCAGGATCTATAGAAAAATTAATAGAAAATGAAAATATACAAGATGGAATAATCCATGCTTGTGTTAAAAATAATGTACCTATAGTTCTTGGGGGATCTATAAGAGATGATGGACCTTTACCAATCGTTTATGGGGATGTTTATCAAGCACAAGATGCTATGAGAAGTCATGTAAAAAAAGCTACAACAGTAATTTGCTTAGCTACTCAACTTCATACTATAGCTGTAGGAAATATGACTCCTTCTTATAGGGTTGTAGATGGAAAAGTAAGACCTGTTCATTTCTACACTATAGATATATCTGAATTTGCAGTTAATAAATTAAGAGATAGAGGTAGCTTAGAAGTTATAACTATGGTTACAAATGTACAAGATTTATTAGAAAAATTAGCTAAAAATTTAGTTGATTAGTTATAAAAAAATATAGGATTTAAGCAAGGTATATGGAAGTTGTGTAATTAGATGTTGCTTAAAATCTTTCAGATATCCCATAAAGAGAAAATTTTAAATTTCGATTTATGGGATATTTTATTTTAAAATATTCTTGTTATAAATAGAATATCAAAAAGTTAGTATCCATGTATATATAAAGCTACAACTGTCAAAAATATCTTAGACTTGAAATCTTAATAATATTTAAGTTGTTTTTGGCTTAGTGAAAGGAGAAAAGTTTTATGTTTGGAGCTGATAGAAGAATTAAAATTGCATTTTTATCAGTTTTATCTAATACTACACTGATATTTTTAAAAATTGTAGCTGGAGTTCTAAGTGGTTCAGTGAGTATTATATCAGAAGCAATCCACTCTGGTATGGATTTAATGGCATCTATAGTAGCACTTTTATCAGTAAAACATTCCGTTAGGCCCGCAGACCGTAACCACCCGTTTGGACATGGTAAAATAGAAAATATTTCTGGGTTATTTGAAGGTGTATTGATATTTATAGCTGCTGGGCTAATTATTAAAGAAGCAGTAAAAAAAATATTTACTCCAGCTGAGATAGAACAATCATATATAGCGATTGCAGTTATGATTATATCAGCATTAGTTAATTTTTTTGTATCTAAAGAATTGTATAAAGTTGCAAAAGAAGAAGATTCTATGGCACTTGAAGCGGATGCTCTTCATTTAAAAACAGATATATATACATCGCTTGGGGTAGCAATTGGAATTTTACTTATGCAAATTACTGGAATTTTAATGCTTGACTCAATTGTTGCCATACTTGTGGCATTGCTTATAATTAAGGAAGCATGGGAACTTTCTAAAAATGCTTTTGAAAATTTAATAGATGTAAGATTATCTGAAAGTGAAGAATTAGAAATAAAAAGTATTATAAAGTCACATGATAATGAATTTATAGACTATCATAAACTTAAAACAAGAAAATCAGGTAATATGAAACATATAGATTTTCATATTACAGTCAATCCAAATTGTACAGTAAAAGAAGGGCATGATATTATTACAAGATTAAAAAAGGATATGAATGAAAGGCTAAATAACACTAGGGTTACGATACATTTAGATCCTTATAAAGAGAAAGAGAATTAGATTAATGAAAAAAATATATAGTTTATATATAAGAAACTATTTTAAATTCAGGAAAAGTTTAAATAGTTTCTTATTTTTATTTATGAAATTACCTAATTTAAACTGTTATAGCAATTGATATAATAGTAAAAAATGTATATTATATAAAGAAAAAGATAATATATTTATAGAATTTAAATTCGTAGATATAGAAAGGATAATAATGTTTGGATATGTTAGAATAAATAAGATGGATTTAACATTTAGAGAGTTTGACACATATAAGGGATATTATTGTGGTTTGTGCAAGTATTTAAAGGAAAATCATGGAGAGATATCTAGACTGTCTCTAAATTATGATATAACTTTTTTAATCTTACTTTTAACTTCTGTTTATAGACCTAAGGCTACCATAACTAAAGAAGTGTGTATAGCTAACCCTATAAATAAAAAAATGAGAATAGTTAATGAGATAACAGAATACGCTGCCAGTATGAATGTACTCTTAACTTATTATAAGTTAGAAGATAATTTAAATGATGATAAAGGAATAAAAGATATATTAGCTTATAATATATACAAAGGAAAGCTGAAAAAAGCTTACGATAAATATCCTGAAAAAGCAGATTATATAAAACAACAATTACAAAATCTAAAAGACTTAGAAGATGAAAAGAGCATCAATATAGATGCAGTTTCTAATACATTTGGAAATCTTATGGGCGAAATTTTCGCTTACAAGGATGATCAATATAGAGATGATTTAAGAAAAATTGGATTTAATATAGGTAAATATATATATACATTAGATGCTTATGAAGATTTAGACAAAGACGTAAAAAAAGGAAGATATAATCCTTTTATTGAATACATAGATGAAAAAGAAGAACTAAAACAAAAGGTAGATAGACTTATATCTATAAGCTTAGGATATTTAGCACAGTCTATAGACAATCTACATATAAAAGCTAATATAAACATTATAGAGAATATAGTTTATTCAGGTGTTTATCTTAGATATAAAAATATTTTAAATAAAGGGTGTGAAGTTAATGTACAACAATCCTACTTATAATGAAAAGTTAAACTTGGCAAAAGAATTTATAAGCAATAAAGAATTTCAAAAGGGATATGACATATTAATATCTATAGTTGATAAAAGTAGTGCTAGCTGGAATTATCTTATAGGGATAGCATCTTTAAATTTAGGTTATTACGATCAAGGAGAATCATACTTAAAAAAAGCTATAAGCATAGAACCTAAAAATAAAGTTTATGAAGATGCAATTACAAGATATAACAATAACTATGACAACTATAATAGGAGAGCTCATAATTACAATAGAAGAAGACATAATGGCTTAGATGGATGCTGTTGTTGCTGTTGTGATGATTGTTGTTGCTGCGGAGACGATTTCTGTGAAGTTTGTACTAAGTTATGGTGCCTAGATAGTATATGCGAATGCTTTGGTGGTGACTTTATAGAGTGTTGTTAGGATATGGATATGAGTAAAAAAATAGCATATACTGGGATTTTGCTGTCTTTAAACATAATTTTATTAATTTTATCAAACATAATTCCCATTAATACTTTGTTTTTTATGGGGGCAGCTTCTTTTATAGTTTCTATAGTAATAATAGAGTATGGAGGAAAATATGGAGCAATATTTTCTATAGCATCGATTCTATTGAGTTTCTTTATTATACAAAATAAAACCCAGTGGATTTTTTATGTATTTACATTTGGAATTTATGGATTAGTAAAATATTTGATAGAAAAAAATCAAAGAGTATATATAGAACTAGTTTTAAAAATAGCTTTTGCTAATCTAATTGCAGTGTTGATATATATAATTCTCAAAGCGTTTATATTCATACCGATGAACTTATTTACTGTAATTGGATTTGAAATAGGTTTTATTGTATATGACTATGTATATACTCTATTTATTGAATACTATGATGTTAAGATTAAGAAAATAATTAAGTTTAAATAAAAATTCGCTTCGCTCATGTCGCCAACGACTTCCGTGCGTTGCTCAAAAAACTTTTTACGCTCAAATTATAGTATATTTATATAATTAAGTTTGAGGGTTTATTAACAGTTTTTTCGATAATCATGATTTACTTAAGCGTAAAAAAACCCACTCTGTAACAGATAAAGAGTGGGTTTTTAAAATTTCCTGGGAAATTTTAAATTAAATTAGATTAAAATGTCTTAACTGTATATCTTCTAAAGGTTTTCTGCAAGATTTGCAACAAAATGTAGAATTTGCATCCTCAAAAACACCAGTTGATTTATTAAAGTTTGAATTTACTTCTTTTAAAATTCCTATTGTAGGGATGTGAGATCCACATGTACCACAGTTTTCTACTGTTGTTAAAGTTTCTAATTGTTTAGGTGTAATATCATTTATTTTGTTATTACAGTTAATGCAAGTTACGTAATCTAATTCTTCTGGATTTGATCTAATGATTTTTCTATCATATGCTGAATATGTGCAGTTAGAAGAAATTAGAACTTTGTATCCTGTCTCATATATATTAGAATTACAATGAGGACAGTTATACGAAACAGTTAATTTTGAATTTTCATGTGAAGTATTAGGTTCATCGACTGAATCTACTATATCAGATACTTCCTCATCAGATAGATAAGCTAATACGTCTATTGAATTTTCAGAGCGAGCGATATCTATTAAATGGTTTTTAACACAATTAAATGACATGTTTTTAGATTTAGAATTTAAATTAAAATTATTTATCTCCACAGCAAATTTTATAATCGAAACATAATTATATTTAGCTGCGAAAAATAAAGACATTTCATCAAAGTCTTTATCTGTTGATTTTTCTAAAAAATCTAACCATAAATCAGGATTATCTAAGTATAGTGTTTTACTTAAATGTTCTATATCATCTTCTAATCTTTTCATAAAATCTCTATCATTTGTTAAAGTCATTAATACCTCCTAAAATTATATATCTAGAACATCGACAGATGCAGGTAGTTGGTAAACTAAATCTTTTCTCTCTATTATTATTTTAGATATATCCTTTATATTTTCATCATTACTTATTTGGTGAAGAAGTTCTTTAGTAGGGTTTATAGCAACAGGATTACCTACTCTTCTAAGCATATTAATATCTCCATTTGTATCTCCATATGCATATGATTTAGATAAATCAATATTATACTTTTCAACAAAGTCATTAATAGCTACATTTTTACTAGCTGAGTCCCACATAGGAATCACTTCTCCATTAAATTTACCATCTTTAAAGACATAAGTACTACCTATAAAGTCGGTAGCATTATATTTAGTTGCCATTTTAGAAACTAAGAAATCCGGACTTCCAGAAATGAATATTACAATGTGGCCTTGGTCTAAGTGCCATTTTATTTGAGAACGAGTATATTTATAAACTCTATCAGATTTTAACTTTATAACTTGATTACTAGTAAAATGTATAGAACATAAGTCTAAACCTTTTAGAGATTCAACATATATATCACAAACCTCAAATAAATAATCATCATAGTTCCCCTGTCTCTTGTCCCAGTTAACAAATGTATCTCTAGCATTAGTTAACCATACCTTTTCATCTACGATTTCATAGCGTATTAGTTTCTTGAAGTGCTCAACCATTAGAGAATCTCTATACAGAGTCCCATCTATATCAAAGAAAGCTGCAGTTTTTTTCATATATATCACCTCAATTAATGCGATTTTTCTTTTATCTATTATATTATAAATTTAGCATATAGTTGTAAAAATATAAGAAATAATTTAAAATTAATTTTTAAATGGGTATATTGTTATTATATAAACTGAATATATCAATAGGGTTTATTATAGATTTGGATTGAAAATAAACAGGTTCAAGGAAGGATGTTTGATAAAATGGATTTCATTTTTGCAAAGGTTACGAATTCAAGACTTATGGGAAGTATGGGACTTATAATTGGATGGGAAGATAATGATGACATTGTGTATCAGTATTTTTTAATAGATGCAGAAGGGTTAGGAATAGCGGACTATGTAAGTTTAAGAAATGCTTCGTATGAAGAATTAAATAGAGAGCAAGAGCGATTAATGGGAGGACTAGGAGCTGATAGAATCCAACTTACAGAAGAAGAAGCTCTTAGTTTAGTCAATTACTATGGTAAAAAAACATATTGTTGGGAAAAAGAATTACCTGGGAACATTGAAGAATATATAGACTTCATAGATAAATATGAATCGAAAATTAATATATTTGATTTGTATCCAAAAATATGTAAAAAAGTTGATAATGATATAGAATTTATCAATTACATGGCTATGAGATTTATTGCATGGGATAAAGATAGTTTAAAATACTTTTCTAATAATGAAAAAATTTCAGAAATGCATATAACAAATATTAATGGGGCTCTTTTAAAGAATAAAGTTACTAAAAAAGAGGATGGTATGTATTTATGTGATGTTTTATATGAAGATAGTGACGGATATTACACTTGTAAGTTAGCTTTCCATATAAATTACAAAAACGATGAATATAAAATAGATTCTCTAATGTTTACAGATAAAGCTGATATTTATGACTTTGAAGTATTTGATGAAATATCAAAGCCAGAATATATAGCTATTTATGATTTAAAAGATAAAACAGAGTTCCTAGATAAATTTTATAAATTAAATCCATTTGTATTAAAAAGTGAACTTGATTTGGGAATGTTATTTACAAGATTTAATTTTGATAATAATCATGTGAAAAAAGAAATTTATGTAATAAACAATGATTTAAGTGCACTATATTATCAACTAAACGATAAATTTTTTGTTGCTACATATAATGAAAAAGATAGATTGTATATAAATAAGTTAATACAATGTAATTTTAAAAATTACGTAACATTAGAAGAAGAAATATTTTTTGAACAAAATGTTCTATATGATTTTGTTGAGTCTGAATCTGAAGATTTTTATGATTTCTTAGATTAATTTGGCATAAATTGACAATAAAGGTTATAAATCTTATAATTTGGGTATAAAGTGATTATTAAAAATTATAGGAGGGGTTAAGATGAGTTTAGCAAAAAAAATAGAACAAAAAAGAAAAGCAAAAAAAGTAGCAGAAAGAAATAAAAAAATGAAAATAGCGACAGTAGGAGTAGCGGCAGGTGTTACGGCTGGAGCATTAGGTGGAATATTATTAGCACCTAAGTCAGGGAAAGAAACTAGATCAGATTTAAAGGATAAATCTCAAAAAGTTGCAACTAATGTAAATGAAAAATCACAACAGGCAAAAGTTAGAGTAAACGAAAAGTTAAACAATGGAAAAGCAGATTTCCAAGAATCTAAGAATAAAATAAAAGAGTATTTACAAAGTAAGAAAAATTTAAATGAAAATGAAGAGTTAGAAAATGAAGAAGTTATTAAGCTAGAACAAAGCGAAACTCAAGGAGCTTAATATGTATATAGATATAAATGCAATATATTTTGTATTAGCTGTATTAGGATGTATAGCAATTTTGTACCTGATATTTACATTAAAGAATTTAAATGAATTTATAAAAAATACAACGAATTTAATTTCTTCTAATTCTCAAAATATAACTACTACGATCAATAGATTGCCAGAAGTAGCAGATAACTTTAGTGAGATAAGTGATAATTTAAAAGATGTTACAGAAGTTATAACAGATACAACTGCAGACTTTATAGTAGCGAAAGAAAGCGTAAAATCTAACGTTGAAATTGCGACAGATATATTAAAGATTGTAAAAGGCGTTGTTAGTAAATAGCATAAACATAAAAAAAGCCCTAGTAAACTCTAGGGCTTTTTTCTTGTATTTATAATATTGGGGGAATATTATGAGGAATACATTAATAGTATTACCTCAATCTTTAAACTTTATACATAAAATTTAAAAAAATTTCCCTTATTATAAATTTACATTTCCTCTTCATCAAATTCTTCTATGTTTATATTAGGCATACCAGGCATACCAGGCATACAACCCATCATAGGCATCATCATAGGCATACCACCCATTTGTTGTTTTGAAGGATCTGGGTAGCCTCCTCCCATAGAATCTTGCATTAAATTATCCACCCCAGGATTTCCCATAGGATTCATATTCGGCATACAACCCATCATTTGCATCATCTGCATCATTTGCATGTACATTTGCATAATCATATTAGGATCTATACCACCACTCATCATAGGATTCATCATATAAGGGTTCATATACATCATAGGATTATTTTGATAAGAATTTTGTAACTGATCAGTTTGATTATCAGTACTAGGTTGTTTTTTAGCATTTTGACAATTAGGTTGATTCATCATGTAAGGGTTCATATATATCATAGGATTAACATAAGGCATAGGATATATATATTTATTATCCATGTCAGAAAACATAGGGTTCATATAACCATCGAAATTCATAAGTTAATAA
>NZ_JBOGBV010000046.1:0-62767 GCF_051656405.1 Paraclostridium sp. | reverse complement strand
GGTATAGCTGCATACCCCATTAAGTAGAATGCTCTTGGCATATTACCAAATCCAAATACCGATGTAAATATCATAAGTATTAATGGTACTAGCGTAAGCTTTTTAACATTATTATTGCTTGGTTGTGACATGTGAATCCCCCTTAAATATGATTTCTTTATTTTGACAAATTAATAACATTTATGTCATTAATTTATCATCCCCTTATTTATTGTTAGATTATCATCATTATTTTTGCTTTTCAATAGATTTTAGTTTTATTTAAATATTGTGATTTTTACTTCTATTCAAAAGAATTCGATATTTGAAAACATTTTTTTAAAACGTTTATATTTCAAATTCCCCCTATTTTTTATTATTTTATACTATATATAACTATTTTCATTGAAATGCTCTTACTTTTTCCATTTTTCTACATATTTCTATGCCGAATTTTATATATTATTATTTTTTATTTTAATTTATAATGATTAAATTTTACTTTTGATTATTTTGAAAATTTTTTTATTTTTTTAAATATATAAGTACTCTGTTATTTTTCAATCAACTTTATTATTTTTTGACTTACCTCCTTCAAATGTCTTTAAATTGAAGCTAAAAATTTTTTTAGATTTTTTAATCTTAATTCAATTACAAATTACATTTTTAAAATTTTTTTAATTTTTTTAAAATTCACTATTGCATTTTTTATCATTAACTCATATAATTATTTCTAACAAAAATAAATTTTAATGAGGAGATTAAATGAAAATGATTAATACAAACTTAACTAACAACTTACAATTTAATAAATTTTATTTTAGCTATTATAGTTAAGTTTGTATTTATGATATAAATCGAAAATCATAGGTACAAACGGAAAATTGTTTGTATCTATGATGGCTAAATTTAGCTTGTACTTAGGCCACATAGATAATACTATGTGGCTTTTTTAATCCTAGGCAAAAAGGCTGCATAGTATCCACTATGTGGCCTTTTTGCATATACTTTATAAATTATTAAGAAAAGAGGTTTAATTATGAATAAAAATAAAGATATTTTAATAATAGGTTTTGCCCTATTCTCGATGTTCTTTGGAGCAGGAAACTTGATATTCCCACCATATATAGGTATTTCATCTGGAAGTAGCTGGATAATAAGCTTTTTAGGTTTCATATTAGCTGATGTTGGAATAATTTTATTATCAATAATTGCAATTTCTAAAGCTGGAAATCTTCAAAATGTAATAGGTAGAGCCGGTAAGAAGTTTGGAATTACCTTAGAATTTTTAATGATGTTATGTCTTGGTCCTATATTGGTTATTCCAAGAACTGGAGCAACAACATTTGAAATGAGTATATTACCACTTGCAAAAAACTTTAACCCTGTTTTATTCTCTGTAATATTTTTCTCTATAACACTTTTACTTACAATAAAACCTACTAAAGTTATGGATATAATAGGTAAATTTTTAACTCCAATTTTATTACTATCACTTGCATTTTTAATAGTAAAGGGCATAGTATCTCCTATAGGAAACTTAGAAGATGTTACTTCTTCAGATCTTTTTATAACAGGAATTACTCAAGGATACCAAACAATGGATGCTTTAGGAATAGGCGGAATAGTAGCCTTAATTATGACTTCTCTTGTTAGTAAAGGTTACACAGATAAAAATGAAAATATATCACTAGCAATAAAGTCTGCTTTAATAGCATGTGTTGGACTTATAGTTGTTTACGGAGGATTGACATACTTAGGAGCTACAACTTCTAGCTTATATGATACAAATATCTCTCAAACAGCTCTACTTATAAATATCACTCACCAGTTATTAGGAAGTACTGGAACTATTATGTTAGCTGTTGTAGTTGGATTTGCATGTCTTACTACTTCAATAGGTTTAACTTCTGTTACAGGTAAGTTCTTCGAAGATTTTACTAATAAAAAGTTAAAATACGAGCATATAGTTATATTTATTTGTGTATTCAGTGCAATAGTTTCAAACTTTGGTGTTGATAAAATTATACAAATAGCAATACCTATATTAAGTTTAATTTATCCTGTAACTATAGTTTTAGTAGTTATGAATATATTTAAAAAGATTATTCCTAATGATATGACATTAAAAGGTGCAGCTTACTCAACACTATTAATAAGTTTACTTAATGTTATAGATAGCTTAGGATTAAGCATACAATTTGTTCATCAAATTCCGCTTGCAAGCTTAGGATTTAACTGGATTTTACCAGCTATAATAGGAGGCCTAGTATTTAGCTTCATTCCAACTAAATCAAAAGCTACCAATACCCCATCTCTTTAACATAAAATAAGGGTAAGTTTTAAATATTTCAAAGGGGAACTATATGAGTTTTAGCGACCTTTAAAGCAATATGCTTTGGAAGCAAAACTCATATAGTTCCCCTGAGAGTTGTATTATTTAAAACTTACCCTTATAATTATTCTTCTATTACTTCTATTGTATCTCCAGTTCTTACTTCTCCACCTTTGATAATTTTTGTAAATATACCTTCTCTAGGCATTACACAATCCCCTACTTGATTTTTTATAGCACATCCAGCATGACACTTTTTACCTATTTGAGTTACTTCTTGAATAGTATCTCCTATCTTAAGCTTAGTGCCTACTGGTAATTCATATAAAACTATATCTTTTGTAGTTATGTTTTCAGCAAATTTCCCAGTACCTAGACCTTCTATTCCCATTTGTCTTATTTTTTCTATACTTTCATCTCCTAGCAAACTTACTTGTCTATGCCAGTTACCTGCATGAGCATCACCTACTAACCCATGATCTACCTTAAAAGTACCTACTTCTATTGGAGTTTTTATAACTCCTTTTTTCTCACTTATATTGATAGCTAATACAGTTCCTTTTTTATTCATGTCTGTTGTACTCCCCTCTTTTACTACCTATTTTTTAGTAACGTCTATTTAAACCGACTTCATTTATGAAATTTTTTAAGTCTTCCTGATCATTTAAATTAATAAAAATATTTAAATCAAAATGATTTTTATTAAAATCATCTTCATTTAAATAAGAAATAGCTTTATTGTCTAAAAATCTATTTATAGATTTTTTCTCACTCATTAATAGAAATTTTTCTATATCTTCATATAAGCTTTTTTTATAAACCCCATGAAATGGTTCTGCAAATTTATCTAGCTTAGTAATATAAACATCATATAATGTACTTATGTTTTCTTTTAAAAACTTAATATAATTGTTATCAATATTAGGCATATCACATGCTAAGAAGTAAACATATTCGCTACTAGCACTCTTAAGACCTATATGTATTCCACTTAAAGGTCCACATTCTTTTATCTCATCTACAACAACTTTATAACTACAATCATTGTAAAATTCAGGTTTGTTTGTAACAATTATAATTTCATTAAAATGATTTTCTAATTTTTTGGCTAAATCATATATAAGCCTTTTTTCATCTATTACTAAAAACTGCTTATCAAATTTCATCCTACTACTCTTCCCACCAGCCAATATAACTGCACTTTTACATACGCTCATAGTATCTTTTCTCCCAAATAAATTTTTTAATTGGTATTTCTAAAATTAGCAAAGGCTAAATTACTCTAAAAGAGAAAAGTAAAACAAAAACCTCAAAATAGTAAGGGCTCAAGATAGAGATATAAGTTTTGCTCCCAAAGCTAGAAAGATGCTTTAAAGGTCGCTAAAACTTACACCTCTATCCTTCGCTATTCATTCTACTATTTTGAGGTTTTTATAATTTTTATAATTTTATACTTTTCATTTCGTACTTTTCTAGTTGTTCTCTTAATATGTCTTTGTCTATATTTATTTTTAGGTCGTCTAAAGTTAAACCTACATCTATATCAGTTTTTATTGTTGCTAACTGTTTAGACATAAATGCATTGTCTTTTTCTGTAACTAACTTTTTCATAGGATTTCTTATTCCTAGTTCATTTTTCCAATCTGTAGCTTTTAACTTTAACCCTTTTTCATCTAATCCTTCTATATCTTTATATATATCTTCTAGTGTATTATATTTTTGAAGTAGAGGTATACTTGTTGTATCTCCTAATCCTTTTATACCTGGAATGTTATCTGAAGAATCTCCAGATATAGATTTATAGTCAATTATTTGATGAGGTTTTAATTTTTTAACTTTCTTTAATAAATCAACTGTATATTCAAATGTATTGTTTGGTAAGTTACATTCTTTCAAGTTTATATCACAAGTTTTAGCTATATCAGTTGCTTTTGATGTATTCATCCATACAACTGTGTTGTGGTCAACTAATTGTAAATAATCTTCATCTTTAGTATATAGCGCAACTGGAATTTGATCTTGGAATTGCTTTGATAAACTTCCTGCAAAGTCATCAGCTTCAAATACATTGCTATAGTCTTCACTTGGAGTTGAAATTAAAACCTTAACCCCTATAGTTTCAAGCATTTCTCTTAATAAATCATATTGTTCTTTTAAAGGAACTTCTATAGGTTTTCTTGTCCCTTTGTAATCATCATATATTAACTTTCTAAAAGTCATTCTAGTAGAATCTAGGCAAACTGCTAAGTGTGTAGGCTTTTGCTCTTTTATCATAGATATCATAATTTGCATAAACCCAAAAACTCCATTTGTATATATTCCGTCTTTTGTTTGAAGTATCTTATCATAAAATTGTTCTTTTTCTTCAATTGTTTTAGCAAATATTATTTGTCTTGGAAGTCTTGCAAAGTAACTTGTACTAAGTAATGATGACCCATCTATAATAAGTAGTTTTTCTTTATTATTATCTTCATCTATTTTTAAATATTTAACTTTTTCACTTTCTTTTATTTCAATATTTTTAGTTTCCTTAACATCTTTTATTGTATCTATTTCTTCTTTTATATTATTAGCTTTTTTATTTTTCGTTCTAAAATCTGTATTTAATCTAGATCCAACATAACTAGTAAGTCTTATATGATCTCCTCTAGATAATTCAGATTCTTTGATTTTTTCGTTAGCTTCTTTTTGTTCTAATAAATCAAATAAATCCATAATTCTCTCCTCTTTTTCAATGGTCATTAATCTCAATGTATTAATTATAACATATACATTTTGTTATTTTGAAATTATAGATATATTAACTATATTTACTATAGAAAAAGAAGGATATATTGCCTTTTATCAGATCAATATATCCTTCTTTTTTATTCAGTCATTTATAATAATTCTCCATATTTTCTTATATATATCTTTTTAACTATAGTAACTAAAACCATATATGCTATTATTGTAGCTATTAACCATGCAAAGTATATCATTGGCATAGGATAAAGATTTAATGCGCTTCCAAATGGAGTATATGGTATTATTGTTCCGACAGCTATACCCATAGTTGTTAATATTAGTAGTGGAAGTGATGCTCTACTTTGAATAAATGGTAATTTTGGTGTTCTTATCATGTGAATTACCAATGTTTGAGACCATAATGATTCAACAAACCATCCTGCATTAAATAACATCATGAATAAAGTTTTGTCTACTCCTGGATCATTATATCCGCCACCTAATACAGCAGGACATATAACAAAGTACATTAATAGATATGTTGTTATATCAAATACTGAACTTGTAGGTCCTATCCATCTCATAAAGTTACCAATTGATGCTGCTTCCCACTTACGTGGTACTTTTAAGTAATCTTCATCTACATTATCCCATGGTATTGACATACAAGATATATCATATATAAGGTTTAACATTAATAATTGAACTGGAAGCATTGGTAAAAATGGTAAGAATATACTTGATGCTAATACACTAAACATATTACCAAAGTTTGAACTTGCAGTCATTTTTATATATTTAATTATATTTGCATAAGTTTTACGACCTTCTTTTATTCCATTTTCAAGAACCATTAAATCTTTTTCAAGTAATATTATATCTGCTGACTCTTTTGCTATATCTACACCTGTATCAACTGATATACCAACATCTGATTTTCTCATAGCTGGTGCATCGTTTATTCCATCTCCCATGAATCCAACTACATGACCATTGCTTCTTAACATTGATACTACTCTAGATTTTTGCTCTGGTGAAAGTTTTGCAAATACATTTGTACTTTCTACTACTTCTTTTAATTCTTCATCTGACATTACTTCAACTTGATGTCCAAGTATTATATTACTTACATCTATTCCAACTTGTTTGCATACATATTTAGTTACTTGTTCATTATCTCCAGTTAATACTTTTACATCTACTCCATATTCATTTAAAGTTTTTATAGCTTCATATGAAGACTCTTTTGGAGGATCTAAAAATGCTATATATCCAACTAAAATCATATCTTTTTCATCAGCTGTTGAGAATTCTGTATTTTTTGATACGTTAGCTTTTCTAGCTACACCTATAACTCTCATACCTTTGCTGTTTAGATCTTCTACTGTTTTTAAAACTTTTTCTTTTAAGTCCTCAGTTAAATCAACTATTTCTCCTCTATACTCCACTTTACTTGAAATGTCTAACATCTCTTCTACCGCACCTTTTGTTAGTAACTGATTATTATTATTTTCATCATTTAATACTACTGACATTTTACGGCGAGTGAAGTCAAATGGAATTTCATCAACTTTTTCATATGAACTTACAATATCAGCTAAATTCTTTTTCTCTCCATATTCAAGTATAGCTACATCTAGTAAATTTCTAAGTCCTGTTTGGAATTTACTTATTAAATATCCATGTTTTAAAACACTTAAATTTTCATTACCTTCAACATCTAAATGACGCTCTAATATTATTTTATCTTCTGTCAAAGTTCCTGTTTTATCAGTACATAATACATCTATAGCTCCGAAATTTTGAATAGAGTTTAAATTTTTAACTATAGCTTTTTTCTTAGACATTGCTACTGCACCTTTTGCAAGGTTTGTAGTAACTATCATCGGTAACATTTCAGGAGTTAATCCTACTGCAATTGATATACCAAATAAGAATGCTTCTAACCAATCCCCATCAGTTAATCCATTTATTATGAAAATTGTTGGGGCCATGATTGCCATAAACTTGATTAGAATCATACTTACTGAATTTACACCTTTATCAAAACTTGTTTCTTCTCTTTTTTCTGTAACTATATCAGCTATATTACCTATAAAAGTGTCATCTCCTGTAACTACTACAACTGCTGTTGCTGATCCACTTATTACGTTAGTTCCCATAAAAGCTAAGTTTTCAAGTTCTAGTATAGATTGGCTCATCACAGAAACTGTTTCTAGTTCTTTTCCAAACTTTTCAACAGGTTCAGATTCTCCAGTCATTGATGCCTGGCTTATAAATAAATCCTTAGATGATAATATTCTTATATCTGCTGGAATCATATCTCCTGCAGCTAATTTTATCATATCGCCTGGAACTAGTTCATTTATTGGAACTTCTACTTCTTCCCCACCACGTAATACTGTAGCTGTAGTTATTATCATTTCTCTTAGCTTTTTACCTGCATTACTTGATTTTCCTTCTTGAACAAACTTTAATACCCCACTTAATGTGACCATACTACCTATTATAATTACAGCTGTTAAACTTCTATCCTCTGGAGCAGCTATAACAAAGTCTGTTATAAATGATATTAGTGCAAGCACTACAAGTATTATTGTAAATGGGTTTACAAATGAATTAAATAATCTCTTATACCATGTATCATTGTTTTTATCTGTTATTTCATTTAATCCATATTCTTCTATTCTATCTTTAGCAATTTTATCACTTAGTCCATTTGAATCAGTTTGTAAAAAATCAAATAATTCTATTTGTGATAATACCGCAGCTTTTTTTAATTTAGTTTCTGTTAAATTTTTTCTTTCCTCTTTTTTCACTTCTATTTTTTTTGTTTTCATGTTCATGATTTTCATATTATTCCCTCCTCACTATTTTGCAAGTGCATGAGAATAAATGACAAAATAAATGCCTGTTACTATATTTTTAGTAAACAGGCAGCATAAATAAAACTCTTGTACTTTATTTTTAAAGTGAAAACAAAATGAACTTACATAGTTAGTATACAAGTAAATAGCATATTACTTTTACTAACTGTTTTGTTTTCAATTTTATAATAAAAATAGAGCCAATCTGAGTCTTCTTCAAATTCTATGCCATCTGTTCTCATACACAACCTACTTTCTAAGTCCACTTTATTTTCACCTCCATATTTTAATTTAATTCATTTTTAATGTTTTTTGATTTTTTAGCATTAAAAAATCCTCGTTTCTTTTGGTAAACGAGGATAATGAAAGCGTAATTAAAAAGTATCTTTTACATATACTTAATAATCTTCGTCCAAGCTTTAGCTTCTTAGGGCAATGTAATTGCATTAGAATACGCCTTCTCCGACGTATACTGCTAACCATCTAATAGTGTCTCCACTATTTCGCGGCAGCAACCCGTATCCCTAAGGTAACCTCACCTACCGAAACTATTTAGTTATATCTTACTTCCCTTTCATTATATTCAGAACTTTTAAAATTGTCAACTCTAAAATTATATTTTTTGAATCAAAATTAATTATATAATTTATGTTTATTGCTTTATTCCCAAAATATGTTTATTTCCTCAAATGAAATTTCACTTTCAAATACACTGTATTCATCACTACTACTAATTTGTTGAATTTCATTTTTAACTTAATATAATTTTAAATAAATTTTTCTTGTAATTCACGCTTTTTAATCTATTAAATAAGTGTAATTTGTTAATCTTATATTATTAATAATTTTCTAGCTCTTCTTCTATATCACCTATAAGTTTTTCAACCTCTATTACTGCAGAACTCTCATTGTTAAAAAATATAGATGGTTTTATATTATCTACTTTCATATCTGGTAACCATTTATTAATAAATTCGTACAAATCAATGCTTTCTGAAGTATAGCCTCTCCATTCCCCAATTGCACAGAAATCAGCATATTCTTTTTTAGGCCAAAACGAAATCATCATATTTTTGTTATCATCTTCTGTCATAGCCCAGCCGTCATTGTATAATCCCCATAACTCTTCAAAGTCTGCAATTTTCTTTATAAAATATTCATATCTTTTTTGTGCCGATAGCTTTATTACCGCTTCTAGTTCTTTATTATCCATACATGCCCCCTAATTCCATATCCATAGATTTATACTCTGTTCTATAATTTTCAAATGTATATTTTTAAAATTTGACTTACAGCTTTATAATTTTATCATCTTTATCCAATGATTTGAACCATTTTTTACTATATAAAATTTTATTTTTCCTATTACTTAGGATGTTTATATTTTTGAATGTTTCATTATATTTTTTCTATCAAATATTTACCAAATGTCGATCTTTACTTTTCCAAAAAATAAAAAAGTTCTAAGACTTTTTAGTCTTAGAACTTTTTTATTAATTACTATGCATCAAAGTCTACATGAACTTTTCCTATCGGAGTATTTATATCTATGTAAGATAAGTTAAAGTTTTCATCCATAACATCTATCTTATATTCAAAGAATAGATCGTCTTCTTTCTTAGACATAAATATGTAGCTTCCATTTTCTTTTTCTTCTATTTCATCACATATTTCTTCGTATATTTCTTCTCCACTTACATAGCCATTATAGCCTGCAGCTTTTATTTTATCTTCTATTAATTTATATATTTCTTCCATTTATTTACCTTCTTTCTATATATCTATAAAATACAGTCTACAATCAGTTTTTATATATTGTCAACTATATATACATATTTTATTTATAATACTTTCCTTTTAATCTATTTATCTCATATTCATCTCTATCTATAGCTCTTCCTACGTTTCCATCTAACATCTTCCAAGCTGTGTTATGAACCCCTCCAAACTTATATTTACATACTCCTCTATTTTAATATTTTTGTAGGATTATGTACACCCTTGCTCCCCACATCCACATCCCACCGCTTAAGAAGAAAGATAAATATAAGTTAACTAAAATGAGGTTATTATATAAGTTTTAGCGCCTTTTAAAGCATCTTTCCAGCTTTAGAAGCAAAACTTATATAATAACCTCTTATTTTAAAACTTTATTTATCTTTCTTTTTTAATTACCACTTACATTTATTGCTTTATTTAATCGTTCAAGTGGAAGTATCCCAATTATAAGTGCAGACAATAACCCCTCTACGCCTTGACTTGATACATTATACAAGAATGAGTATACAAATACATTCATTCCTTCTGGAGCATAATCTCCAAAGAATACACATCCTGATATTATATTCATAGATACACTAAGAACTACAGCAAATAAGCATCCTAGTATAACCTTTGATTTTTTCTCTTTTCCAAATGATCCTGCTAATCCAAGTAACATTGTTGGTAATATATAATCTAGTAAAAATTGTGCTGGATGTATTATATACACGCCCTTTAATAATTTTAATACTCCATAAATAAGTCCACCAGTTATACCTACCGTGTTTCCAAATAAAACTGAAAGTAACATTGTTGGTAACATTGAAAATAAAGATATTCCTCCACCTTGTGGATATTTTATAAACTCTATCATACTAAGTATATATGATATTGCACTAAACATACCTATCATAACAACTGTTTTGGTAGTGAATTTAGTATTTTTTAAACCTTTTAGATAGTATATAAAAAATCCTATACTACCTAATATTATGATTGCATTTATCATAATTCACCTCCTATATCTATTTTTGCAAAGACTTTGTCCATTTTAAACATTCATTATATATATCATCGCACTTTAATATAGCTGATACTATTGCATATCCATCTATGTTTATACCCTTAAATGTATCTATGTTATCTAAATTTATACCACCGATTAAAACTTTAGGTATATCAAGATTTTCATCAATTTCTTTTAGTTGATCTACTGTAACTATGGTAGCATCATTTTTAGTAGTTGTATTAAACATAGCTCCTACCCCTATATAATCTGCTCCACCATTTTTTGCAGCAGTGGCTTCTTCTATGTTATGAGCTGAAATTCCTATAATTTTATCTTTTCCTATTAATCTTCTCACTTCTTCTAAAGGTATATCACTTTGTCCAACATGAACACCATCTGCATCACAAAGCATAGCAATGTCTACTCTGTCATTTATTATAAATAAAGCATCATATTTCTTAGTAAGAGCTCTTAATTTATATGCTTTTTCTAAAAACTCTTTTCCATTTGCATTTTTTTCTCTTAATTGTAAAGTTGTTACCCCACCTTTTAATGCATCTTCTATACATTTATAAAAATCTCTTCCATTTAGTATTTCTGAGTCAGTCACTAAATATAATTTTAATTTTTCTTCCATTTTGTTCTCCCTTTAATTAGTTGATAATTTCAACACTTTTTGAAATCTTTTTATAGGTAATAAAACTAGTATTATACTAGAAAGTAATCCTTCAACTCCTGCACTTGATATATTATATATACAAGAATAAAGTACTATATTCATTCCCTCTGGCGCATACTGTCCAAAATATACTACTCCTGATATTATACTTATCAATACACTTAAACTACTTGCAAATAAGCATCCTTTGAACATATCGCTTTTTTTCTCTCTTCCGAATGATCCTGCTAATCCAAGTGCCATATTTGATAATATATAATCTAATAAAAATTGTGCTGGATGCACTACATAAGCTCCATTTAATAGTTTTAGTAATCCAAATATCAATCCACCTGTTAGCCCTGCCTCACGACCATATAATATAGCTAGTAACATCGTAGGTAGCATCGAAAATAACGTTATACCTCCACCTTGCGGATATCTTATGAATTGTATCATATACAGTATAAATGATATAGCACTAAACATAGCGATCATTACTATCTCTTTAGTAGAAAACTTCTTTTTATTTATATCTTTTGCATACATAAATAACATTACTAAACTTATTATTATAATTACTACGCTTGACATTTTTTCTTCGCCTCTTCATATGCCATATTCCAAAAATCTAATTCATATAAACTTGATTTAACAAATATTTCTTTAAGCTTCTTTGTCTCATCTTCAGTTAAATCTTTGCATAACTCGTTTGTGTATTCTAACCAATCTATTAATACATCATCAAATTCTTGATCTGCATACATCTCTATCCATTCTTTATAATAATTATTATCTAAACTATCTTTATAATTTTCATATAAATAATGACCTATATAATTGTAACTCCAGTTACAAGGTAATGTAGCCATTACAATTTCTTTAACTCCTCCTGTTAATGAAACAGCTTGCATGTAACTTGTATAGCTACTTGAAACTAGTTCATATTTACATTTTTCAGCCTCAATCGGAGGTACTCCTAATTTTTTCATATATTCAACATGTATAGCAGTTTCATCTTCCATAGACCCCTTAGCTGCTTTATTGAAAAACTTCATTTCTTTAACTGTATCTGCTTTTATTACTCCCATTGCAAAAACTTTAGCAAATTCTTTTAAATATAAGTAATCTTGTATAAGATATCTTTTAAATTTATCTTTTGGTAAAGTTCCTTCTCCTATTTCTCTTACAAATGGATGATTTAAATAACTTTCCCATATGTCTTTAACTTCTTCAAATAAGCAATCTGTAAATTTCATTAAAATACCTCCACCCTTGAAGACTCTTTTAACTTATCTTCATTTAATTTGTATATATTGTCCATTAAATTTACTTTAAAGCTTCCTATTCCTATATTATCTATATCTGCTAATTCTCCACATAAGCTCATTGTAAGAACACCCATTGCTGCAGAATTTAAAATTTCATTACTCGCGCCTAAATAACTCCCTATTAAACTAGCACTCATACATCCAGTTCCTGTTATTCCTTTTAGTTTAGGAGTTCCATTGTGTATTTTTATAATTTTATCGCCATCAGTTACTACATCCACTTTTCCAGTAGCTACTACCACACATTCTAGTTTTTTAGCAACTTTCTTAATAATATCGTCTATGTTTTCATCATCGTCAAATGAATCTACACCTTTTCCTTTTACATTAAATCCGCCTATGTACTTAATTTCAGCTGCATTCCCTTTAATTACGTCAAACTTTACTTCATTTAATAAAGTTTCCACTAACAAAGATCTTGAAGGCGTGGCAAATACCCCTACTGGATCTAATATAACTGGCTTTTTATGCTTATTTGCTATTTTCCCAGCCTTTATAAACAATTCTCTATGAGAGGAATTCATTGTTCCAATATTTATTACTACAGAACTTGCAATAGGTATTATTTCTTCTGCTTCTTCATAAGAATAACTCATCAGTGGACTTGCACCTATAGCTAACGTTATATTTGCACAATCATTAATTGTAACTTCGTTAGTATAATGAAGTACTAATGGGTTAATTTCTTTAACTTTATTTAATAATTCAAACATAATTTCATCTCTCCCTTTTAAATGCTTATATCTATTTATTTGAGTCAAATTTATAAAAATGGTGTACTGGTCCTACTCCTCCACCTATATCAAAGCTATGTCTTATAGCATTAGTTATATAGTCTTTTGCATTAGAAACAGATTGTACTATATCAAATCCTAGTGCTAAATTTGCAGTTATTGCAGATGATAAAGTGCATCCTGTTCCATGAGTATTTTTTCTATCTAATCTTTCACTTTTATAAATTTCAAATGTATCCTGGCCTATTAAAACGTCTACTGCATCCCCGTCTAAGTGTCCACCTTTCATTAACACGTATTTAGGCCCTAGTTCTAATATTTTTTTCCCAACTAATTTCATGTCGTCTACATTGTCAATTTTAATCCCTGTTATTTCCTCAGCCTCTAATGTATTTGGCGTTATTATGTATGCTTTAGGTATAAGATATTTTATTAAATTGTCTTTAGCCTCAGGTTTTAAAAGTGAATATCCACTTTTAGATATCATTACTGGATCTACTACTAAGTACTTTGGATTATACTTATCTAAAGATTCAACAATTGCCTTTATTATTTCTGGGCTAGATACCATTCCTATTTTTACTGCTTTAGGTGGTATGTCATCAAATACTACCTCTATTTGTTTTTGTATTATTTCTTTACTTAAATCTTCCACTAAAAATACTCCATGAGTGTTTTGAGCTGTTATAGCTGTTATTACACTCATTCCATAAGTTCCTATAGCACTAAATGTCTTTAGGTCTGCTTGTATACCTGCACCTCCTGATGAATCTGAACCTGCTATTGTAAGTGTTGGCACTTTATACTTTTCCATTAGATGTTTCCCCCTTGATTTATATATTAAAAAAAGCTATATTCCTGTAGGAATATAGCTTTTAATTTACTATGCAAATAAATTTCATTTGTATATTTAGTAAAGCTTTCCTACGCTGGTATTATCCAGATCAGGTTTGAGGGTTAATGAATAAATTCATCTCTCAGCCGTTGGGGCACCCCTAGCTATTCATTTTAGATTACAGTTTAATTATAGCTCACTAAATTTATATGTCAATAAAAATTTATTACGCTACTTCTATAGCATCTATATTAGTTACTTCTAACTCTTTTTCACTACTTGCAACTACAAGTGTACAAGTGTTGTCTCCCATAACATTTACTGTAGTTCTAAACATATCTATAATTCTTTCTACTCCCATTATAAGTCCGATACCTTCAAGTGGAAGTCCTACTGATTGAAGCACCATTGATAGCATTATCATACCAACACCTGGAACTCCTGCCGTTCCAACTGATGCTAAAGTCGCTGTTAAAACTATTGTTAACATATCATTTATACCTAAATGAACTCCATAAACTTGTGCTATAAATAAAGCTGCTACACCTTGCATTATAGCTGTTCCATCCATATTTATAGTAGCTCCCATAGGTATTGTAAATGAACGTATACTTTTACTAACTCCCATTTCTTCCATAAGCTCTAAACTTACTGGAACAGAAGCATTACTTGATGCAGTTGAAAAAGTAACTGCAGCTACTTTTGAAAATTTACGTACAAATCCGATAAAACTAACTTTTGTAAATACTTTTAACGATCCTCCATAAACCACTACTACATGTAGTAATAGTCCTAATAACACAACTAATATATATTTAACTAATGATCCTATTGCATCTGCTCCTACTGTAGAGAAAGTATTTGTAATAAGTGCAAATACTCCAAAAGGTGCAAACATCATTATTACACTAACCATTTTCATACAAACTTCATTTGCACACTCAAATAATTTTTTTAAAGGTTTTGCCTTTTCGCCTACTAAACTTATTGATACTCCAGTAAGCATTGCAAAAAATATTATTTGTAGCATTTCACCTTTTGCAAAAGCCTCTATAGGGTTTGATGGTATCATGTTTAATATTATTTCTGATAGTGACTGATTTTTTGCTATCGTAGTAGATTGACTAGCTACAGTTCCTAAATCAAGTCCTGCACCTGGCTTTAATAAAACTCCTAAAGCTAATGATATACAAATAGCTACAGCTGTTGTCATTAAATAGAATCCCATAGTTTTAAATCCAATTCTACCTAATTTCTTTATATCTTCCATAGCAGATACACCGCATACTAATGAAACAAATACTAGTGGCACTACCATCATTTTTATAGCCTTTGTGAACCCATTACCTATTACATTTATAATTCCACCTAATAAAACTGTATCTTTAATATAACTACCTGGCATTTTGCTAAGTATTACACCAAATAACATTCCTAAAAATAATCCAATTAATATTTTACTCGTTAATCCAAGTTTCCTCATATGTGTTTCCTCCATCTCTTTATCATATTAATATTATACACTAAAAACCGGCTTTTTTGTAATTTTTTAAAGTTTAACCGTATTAAATCACATTTTAACTTAATATAATTAGGTACATATAGCTTTGACTTTACTATATTTTGTCTATCTTGGATATAACTTTATATATATTCTAAAATCAGCTTAAAAAACTTAATTTTCAAACTATTACATTTTTTAACTTATTTTCATTCATACATATACGATTATTCTTTATATTTTCAATAAAAAAAGACGGTACGTAAGTAACTTTACTTAACGTACCGTCTTTTTTATGTTAACTATTTTAATATTTTTATTTCCATGTTTTGTCTTCCGAACTTAACACATTCTGCTTCACTGTTCATAAATATATCTATTCTTTTACCTTTTATAGCACTTCCACAGTCTTCTGCTGTAAATACCATGTCAAACTTAGGTATATATACTTTTGTTCCATATGGTATTACAGTTGGGTCAACTGCTATAGTTCCCCATTTAGGAGTAGTTCCTGTTGAAGTTATAGTATCTCCAGCATATGCTGTTGCTTCTATAGATATTGATGTTCCATTATTGTTATTAGATGAACTTTCTGCTTGTTCGTTAGAAGATTCATTTGTTGTTGCATCAGATACTGTAGATGCGCTCTTAACTTCTTTAGCTGCATCATTGTTTTGTTGTTTAGCTTGAGTTTGCGCTTGTTCTTTAGCTTGAGATTCTGTTAAAACATAATCACCACAAACCCATCCTTCTTTTTTATCATCTAATTTAATTCTATACCAATTATCTTGTTCTTCTAAAAGTTTAATTTCTGTATTTTTGTCTAATGTATCTAATTTATCATGTTCTGTAGCTGGCCCTTTTCTTACATTTAATTTGCTAGCAGTTACAGTTGCATTCTCTTTATCAGTATAATCTCCACTTACCCATCCTTCATTTCCATCAGTAAGCTTAATCTTATTCCATCCATTATTTGTTTCTAAGATTTCAACTACCATACCTCTGTCTAATGATCCTACTCTTTGGTCCTCTATTGATGGACCTTTTCTTACATTTAACTTCTCTGCTTTAACTACTTCTCTCTCAGCTGCATATATGTTACTTGTAGATGTATAAAGCCCTCCTACAACTAATCCTAATGCTAATATTAATGATGATTTCCTCGCTCTTTTATTCATACTCATAGTATCCCTCCAGTTAATTTAAATAAATAAAAATTATATATTATTGACCATTATGTCTTGTAAAATTCATATTTTATGATTTTGTTACTTTTCTGTAACTTTTAATTAATGATAATATATTTTTGAACCTTTGTAAACACATTTTCTATAATTACCAGAAAAAGGGTTACAAATTAGTTACAAATTTAGTAACAATTTAACGTTTCATCCCCCTACCTATAAGTGTATAAATATCTATATATTAATATGGAGGTATTAAGTATGATAAGTTTTTGTTCAATGTGTTCTGGTATTAGCGAGGATGAATTAAAAAGAGCTTTATTAGAAGTTGATATAAAAGAAGATTGTATATGTGAATGTGGATCAGAATTTACAGCTTATGTAGATACGGAATTAATAACAGCAAAAGATAAAGAAGACTTTATAGCTCAGACTCTAGAAATATTAAATAAATAATCATTTTTGAATTATCTATTTAATAGTCTTAGGTAATCTTATAGTTTCCATGTTTTTTTCTACGTTATCTATAACATTGCTTAAATTGACTATATTTAAAAGTGGCATGAGTCCAGTTGAATACCGTACTCATGCCACTTAAAATTGCTTTTTATATGTGTCCACTTGACATGGATATATTTATTACTTATTTTCTTTTATATTATGCTTCAATAATTTCTATTTTATCTCCACATTTAACTTCACCATCTTTTATTATTTTAGTGAATATTCCTTCTCTAGGCATTACACAGTCTCCAACTTTAGTTTTTATTTCACAGCCTTTATGGCACTTCTTCCCTATCTGCGTAACTTCTTGAATTGTATCACCTATTTTCAACTTGGTTCCTACAGGCAGCTCATACAGAACTATACCTTCAGTTGTTAGGTTTTCGGCAAAAACTCCAGGAGTTAAACCATCTATTCCTTGTTTTCTTGTTTTTTCTATACTTTCAATTCCAAGTAAACTTATTTGTCTATGCCACTCACCTGCATGGGCATCTCCAACAAGACCATGATTTTGTTTAAACATTCCTTTTTCTATTGGTTTTTTTATAGTTCCTTTTTTCTCACTTATATTTATAGATACTACTTTTCCTATATTATTCATTTCTAATGTACTCCCCACTTTTTCCACCTACTTTTTTTACAAGTCTTATATTGTTTATAACCATATCCTTATCTATAGCTTTGCACATATCATATATAGTAAGTGCTGCCATAGAGACAGCTGTTAAAGCCTCCATCTCTACTCCAGTCTTACCTACAGTAGATACAGTAGCTTCTATTTCTATTTCTGTTTCTAATATATTAAATTTAATATCCGCTCCTGTTAAAAATATATTGTGGCACATAGGTATTAAATCCCATGTTTTCTTTGCGCCTGTTATTCCTCCGACTTGTGCTACAGAAAGTACATCGCCTTTTTTTATTTTCCCTTGCTTTATTACCTCTATAGTTCCTGATTTCATAGATATGCTACCTTTAGCTGTAGCAGTTCTTTTTGTTTCATTTTTTTCACTTACATCTACCATTTTGGCTTTTCCATGTTCATTAAAATGAGTAAACTCCATCTTAACCTCCTATTCGAACCATGTCTCTTTCTACATATTCTCCATTTTCTAAATTGTGTTCTTTTGGCTTATCTTTTATAGACTTTAGTACTATCTTTTTAATATCTATATTATTGTCCATTGCATATCTTAAATCTATTTCTTCGTTAGAGTGAAGACATAGTTTAAGTTTTCCATCATATGTTAGCCTTAATCTATTACAGTTTTCACAGAATTTACAAGATATTGGATTTATTATACCTACTTTACCCTTTCCATTTGGAATTTTGTAATAAATAGCTGGAGATGATATATCCTCAGCTTCTATATTTATAAGCTCTTGGTTTGCTTCTATAATTTTATGATTAGATATAAACTTATCTAAGCTCCACTCCCTAACTTGTCCAATAGGCATAAGTTCTATAAATCTAACCTCTATATCTTCATCTATAGTTAAATTTATAAATTTATTTATCTCATCATCATTGAATCCACCTATTAAAACTACATTTAACTTTATAGGTACTAATCCTACTTTTTTGCACTCATTTATACCTTCTAAAACAGCCTGTAAATTTCCACCTCTAGTTATAGATTTATATTTTATTGGATTAAAAGAATCTATACTTATATTAACTCTTTTAACTCCATATTCTTTTAACTTTTTAGCATATTTTTTTAATAAAATTCCATTTGTTGTTATTGCAAAATCTTTTAAATCTAATCTTCCTATTTTTCTAATTATATCTAAGCTATCTTTTCTTGCTAATGGCTCTCCACCAGTTATTCTTATTTTATCTATTCCTAAGTCAACTAAATCCTTAGCTATATTGTATATTTCATCACAAGATAGTGACTCTTCATTTCTAAAATTATTTTCAATAGCTGGCATACAATACTTGCACCTCAAGTTACAGCTATCAGTAATAGATATTCTTAAATAATTTATATTTCTGTTGTGAGAATCTATCATATTAATCACCTATATAAATAATGTCATCTTTTTTGTCAAATTATTTAATTTAACTGCAGCTAAAATGCAAACTGTTATGTAAATAAAAAATTCGCTTCGCTCATGTCGCCAACGACTTCGTCCGTTGCTCAAAATGTCATTTTTTACTTTCACCAATATTTTGATATGACTATACTTCATAAGTTATCCACAAATATTCGTTAATCATAAATTCCTTAAGCGTAAAAATGTTTAAAGCACAAAACTTAAACAATTTAAAATCTAATGTTATATTTAAGCTTTGTGCTTTTATTTTTTAATTAAAACATAATCTTATATTTTATTTTAATTTATTTAATATAAATATAGTAGTAAAACTTATTATTATAGTTATTATTATTAATATATTTGCTTCCCTTATATCACCACTTTCTACGAAAAAATATATGGCTAAAGGTACCGTTTGAGTCTTACCTGGTATATTGCCTGCTACCATTAAAGTTGCTCCAAATTCTCCAAAAGCCCTCGCAAATGATAATATAGTTCCGCCTATAATACCTTTTTTAGATAATGGTATTATTATTTTCCAAAAAACCTTACTATCAGTAGCTCCAAGATCTTTAGCTACATCTTCATATGTGGTATCTATTTCTAAAAAAGCAGTTTTACAGCTTTGATACATCATCGGAAGCGCAACTACTATACATGCTATACATGCCGCCTGTGGAGTAAAAATCAATGATTTTTCAAATAAATTATATACAAACTCTCCTACTGGACCATTTTTCCCAAGAACTACTAAAAGTCCATAACCAACAACAGATGGTGGTAATACCATAGGAATAATTATAAAAGATTCTATAATTGTTTTAAATTTAAAATTATATTTTGTAAATATTCTAGCCAAAAAAATACCTACTACTAAAGTTATCATTGTAGCTACTACAGAAATTTTTATGGATAAGATTATGGCATCTTTCATGTTAATTATTTACACATTCAAATCCATATTTTTTAAATATTTCTTTAGACTTTGGACTATTTAAGTATTTAATAAATTTATCCGATTGAGATTCATTCTTTGTACTTGCTACAATAGCTGCTGGGTATATTATTGGCTTATGCATATTGTCATCCACTACTTCATAGATTTTACACTTATCAGAACTTAATGCATCTGACTTATATACCATTCCAAAGTCTACATTGTTTGTTTCAACATAAGATAGTACTTGCTTTACATCTTTTGCATATATTATTTTATCTTTTAATTTATCATACATTCCCATATTCTCTAATGATTCTTTAGCATAGTCTCCAGCTGGAACTACTTTAGGTGTTCCTATAGAGAACTTCAAATCGCTGTCATTTGGATCTAAATTTTTATTTGATTCTTTATTTGATATTATCACAAGTTTATTTTGTAATAAATCTATTTTAGAATCTTTTTTTATAAGGTTTTTCTTTTCTAATACATTAATTTGCTTAGGTGAAGCAGATATATATATATCACAATCTGCACCTTGTTCTATTTGCTTTTGAAGAGTTCCAGATGCCCCTAAATTAAGTGTAATATTCACATCATTTTCTTTTTCATATATACCTTTTATTTCTTCTAGAGGTTCTTTTAAACTTGCCGCGGCTGATATAGTTATATTTTGTTTTTCTTTAGAATCTTTACTACACCCACTTAAACCTAATACCAATATAGCACTTACAATAAGTAAAATCTTATTTGTTTTTCTCATTAGTTGTACTCCTTATTATAAGTTGGAAATGCATGCTGCTGCTTGTTTTCTTTTATCATTTATGATTACTTTTACATCCTCTTCTTTTACTATTTTAAATGCTTTAGTAGGACATACATTTACACATGCAGGACCGTCTTCCTTCCCTGCACATAAATCACATTTATTTGCTACCATTTGTTCTTTGAAATATAATTTATCTGAATCTATATTATCTAATTTAATTTCTTTACTTACTATTTCTATAGCTCCTATAGGGCAGGCTATAATACATGTTTTACAGCCAACACATTTTTCTTCCTTAACTACTATTGCCCCATTTTCTCTTTTTATAGCTTCATTAGGACATACATTTGCACAAGGTGCATCTTCACATTGTCTACATTGAATAGGCGCACTTACTTCTGCAGTTTTTACAACAGTAAGTCTTGGATTAAAGTTTATATGATTTGGATCTTGTAAAAATATATTTTCTTCAGAGTGAGCTACTACGCATGCAATAGAACATGTTCTACATCCTATACATTTATTTGGGTCTGATATAACAAAACAATTCATTATTTAGCCACTTCCTTTCTAGTACAATAATTTGTATGTAATAAATGATGTGATTTTTCTCCTAATGGTTCTTTTAAAAATTCATCATATATTTTCTTTATAGCAGGACTTTCATGAGATTTTCTTATCTCTATATCTCTATCGTGATTATAAGTTGATTTTCTTCTATTTGCATAAGCTAATTCTCTATATTCATCTAGTAAAAGTTTAGGTTGCCCTCCACCACTAATACATCCTTCTGGACATGTCATAACTTCTATAAAGTGTAGGTCACAGTTACCCTTTTTAATATCTTCTAATATAGAAACTACATTTTTTAAACCACTTATCGCTGCAACTTTTAGACTTAAGTCGCCTACTTTTATAACAGATTTTCTTATTCCCTCTCCACCTCTAACTTGAGTTACCTCTACGTTAGGAATTTCTTGGTTAGTTATAAGCTCATATCCGGTTCTTATAGCAGCTTCCATAACTCCACCTGTAACACCAAATATAGTTCCTGCTCCAGTATAATCTCCTAGAGGAGAGTCAAAGTCTTCATTGTTTAAACTGTTAAAGTCAATTCCCATATCTTTTATTAAATAGGCTAATTCTCTAGTTGTGATTACAACATCTACATCTTTGTATCCACTTGACTTCATTTCTTCTCTATCACATTCAAATTTTTTGCAAGTACATGGCATTACAGCTACACTAAATACATCTTTAGGATCTACATTATTCATTTGAGCACCATAAGTTTTAAATACTACTCCACCCATTTGTTGAGGAGATTTACAACTTGATAAATGATTCGTAAGTTCAGGATAATTATCTTCCATAAACTTTACCCATGCAGGACAGCAAGAAGTAAACATAGGAAGATTTTTATTTTCCCCTATTCTTTTTATAAGTTCACTACCTTCTTCCATTATAGTTAAATCAGCTGCAAAGTTTGTATCATATACCCTATCAAATTTTAGTTGTTTTAATGCTGCAACCATCTTCCCATATGTTAATTCTCCTAACTCACAACCAAATTCTTCTCCTAATGCAACTCTTACTGCTGGAGCACATTGAACCACTGTAAATGAATTTGGGTTAGCTAAAGCTTCTTTAACTTTTTCTACATCACATGTATTATAAGCTGCAAATAAAGGTTCTTGTACGCTTTCTAGCATACCTCTTTCTTCTTTCTTTTCTTCTATTGTATCTTGTCCTAATTCGTATATAGGAGCAAATGATTTACATTGCTGTACACATTGACCACAAATTACACATCTATCTTCATCTATAAATTGAGCCTTTCCTTTTTCTCCTTGTATTGCATCTACTGGACAAACATCACTACATTTTTTACAACCCGTACATAAGTCTTTATCTATATTTACAATCATAACTTATCCTCCTATTTATTATTTGAAATTCCAAGCAAAGCAAGCGCTGCTTTTTTATTTTTTAATTTTTTATCTTCTATAGGAGACACTAGTTTTAATGCATTTTCTGGACAGGCATTTATACATGCTAGTTTATCGCTACCTTTACATAAATCACATTTATATGCTATTACTTTTTCATCTTCTAACTCTATTTGTTCTACTTTTTTTCCATCTTTATATTGAGGTAATAGGTCTATAGCTCCGAAAGGACATGCTAATATACATGTTTTACACCCAACACATGCTTCTTCTTTTACAATTATTGTATTATTTTCTTTTTTTATTGCCTTATTTGGACATGTATTTAAGCAAGGTGCATCTTCACAATGTTTACATTGTATAGGCATATAAAAATTACCTTGTTTAACTAAATATAATCTTGGTATAACAGGTATTTCTACAGTTCCAACAGTATATCCAACATTATTATTCTTATTATGCTCAACAAAACATGCAACCTCACAAGCTCTACATCCTACGCATTTGTTTGCGTCTGCTATTACAAACGAATTTAATGTACTTTTCATATTTTCCCACCTTTTAATTTTACTTTTTAATACTTAACTCTATATCCATTAGCATATATATTCATTCTTCTTCCTCTTACAAATCCAACTAAAGTTATATTTAACTTTCTTGCAAGCTCTACTGAAAGATTTGTAGGAGCTGACTTTGAAACTACTATAGGAATTTGCATCTTACATGCCTTTTGCATCATTTCAAGAGAAATTCTTCCGCTAACTACTATAAATTTATCTTCAAAATTCACATCATTTAATACACTATATCCAATTACCTTATCCATAGCATTATGTCTAGCAACATCTTCACATATCACTACAGGATCAGCGCCATCAAACAGTGCTACACTGTGAACTCCTCCAGTATCTTTAAATAATTGAGACGATGTCAAGTTCATGTGCATTGAATTGTAAATTGTATTTATATTTATTTCAAAACTATTTTTAACTGGATTACACTCAATAAAATCTAAATCATTTAAAAATATTTTTTCTAAGTTTAAATTAGTATCAGATTTATTCGATATAACCTGTGCTACCTTTAATTTTTCATCTATAATTATACTTTCTATATCATTTTTATTAGATATATAGCCTTTTGTAGCTAGAAACCCAACAATCAATTCCTCTAGTTTATCTGGAGTACATAAGAAAGTATTTAAATATTTTCCGTTTAAAATTAAACTTAATGGGTATTCTGATATTATAGTTTCTTTTTCTTCTTTAGCATTTTGATTATCTATTTTAACCACATCTATTTTTATAGTTTTATCATAATCATAATTTATTAATGGAATCTTAAGTTCCTCTGTTTTTATATAAGATTCAATAAAATTAACTATTTGGTCTATATTGTTTATATTTAAGTTGGTTATACCCTCTATATGTTCATTTGTCGCTATAGCGATAAATGTATCTTTATTTATTGAATTATTAAAAAGAAAATTTTTATCGACTTCTTTTCTATGAACTTCAATTTTAGGATAAGGATTTTGTTTAAATCCTTCAGTAAAGATAATATCTACATCGTCAAATAGTTCTAATACTTTACTTAAGCTTTTGTCTTCTTCTAGGATTTTTACTACCCCTATTTTTTCACTTGAAGCTATAACTACATCTTTAGCTCCTGCCTTTGTAAACCTATAACTGTCCTTACCTTCTTTATCTATATCAAACTTATGAGCATCATGCTTTAATGCTCCAACTTTATATCCTTTTTTCTTAAATTTTTTTATTAATGATTCCACCAAAGTCGTTTTTCCCATTCCAGACTTTGTAGAAACTATAGATATTATTTTATGTTTATTATTGGAATATAAATTTCCCATCTAATATTTCTCCTTTTTTTACAAATCCTTTATCCTTTGGAACTATCACTATTCCATTAGATTTTGTAATCATTAAAAGTTGATTAGAACATTGAGAACCCGTCTCATATGCATAAAATTTACCATCTTCTTTATTTATATCAACATAAACATAGTTTGTTCTTCCCACTTTGCATTTTATATCATGCTTTAATATAACAGGAAATTTATTTTCTTTTATATCTTCACCACTCATTTTTAATATAGCAGGCTTTACAAACTCTTCATAGGTAGTTATAAATGATAGAGGATTTCCTGGTAATCCAAAAACTAATTTTTCACCAATAGTAGCAAATATAACTGGCTTGCCAGGTTTTATTGCTATTTTATTAAATTTAATATCAGCACCTAACTCAATTAATACATCTTCAATAAAATCATAATCACCTGTAGAAGAACCACCTGATGTTATTATTATATTTGAAATTTCTATAGCTTCTTTTAATTTTCCTTTTATAACATCCTTTTTGTCCTCAATTATTCCAAATGATTTCACTTCTAAATCTTTTGCTAAAGCCTTTAATGAGTATTCATTGCTATTTCTTATTTTACCATTTTCTATAGAATCAGTTATATCAACTAGTTCATCCCCAGTAGTTAATACTGATAAAATTGGTTTTTTATAAACCTTAATCTTTGAATATCCTAGAGATGCTAAAAGTCCTATTTCACTAGCCCTAATTTTTTGCCCGACTTCTAATGCTAAATCTCCAACTTTAAGCTCTTCACCAATATTAATTATGTTTCTATTTTTTTTAACTACTTCCGATAATATAAGCTTATTTTCATCTAATTCTACATTTTCTATTTGTATAACTGCATCAGTATCATCTGGAACAGGAGCTCCTGTCATTATTTTTATAGCTTGATTATCATCTACTTTACCTTCAAAGCAATCTCCTGCTTTTATTAACCCTACAATATCTAAACAAATTTTTTCATTTTCATTACAAATCAAAGAATCCTTGCTTTTTATTGCGTACCCATCCATAGCTGATTTATTAAAGGGGGGCAAATTATCATTAGAATATATATTTTCAGCTAATGTATATCCTATCGATTCCATTAAATCTTTTTCACATGTCCCTATTAGTTTAGATTCTTCAATAATTTTATCTATCGCCGTAGAAATATCTATCATACCCATTCCCCTTTGTTTTATTTTTAACTTAACAATATATTTTTATTTTATAACCCAATTAAAGACCTATCATTTTTATAATTAATCAGATAGATCTTTAAAATCAGATATATAGTCTATTTTTCAATTAACATTTGTTTTCTTATTTTTTCATATTCATCTTTTATATATTGCTCTGCTGAATCTTGGTCTTTTATACTTTCTACTTTTATTGCACAGTATTTATATTCTGGAGTTTTAGATATTGGATCTAAGTTATCTATAGTCAACTCATTACAAGATCCAATCCACCAACTGTAAGTCATATATGTAGCACCTTGTATAACTCTATCTGTTACTAAGGCTCTAGTTAATATACTTCCTCTTCTTGAACTTACTCTAACTAATTCTTTGTCCTTAATTCCTAGCTTTGAAGCATCTTCTATACTTAATTGTATGTATCCTGGCTCATCCTCTAAAGCTCTAAGTGCTCTGCAGTTTCCTGTCATTGTTCTTACTGAATAATGTCCTACCTCTCTAACTGTACATAATACAAGAGGATACTCTTTATCAGGAATTTCTTTAGGAGGTCTCCATTCACATGCGAATAGTTTTCCTTTTCCACTTTCAGTTTCAAATTTATTTCCTTCATATAAGTAAGGTGTACCTTTATGATCTTCATCTGTACAAGGCCATAAAACACTTCCTTGTTTTTCTATTTTTTCATACGATGCACCAGCGAATAATGGTGATAATGATCTCATTTCATCCCATATTTCCTTAGTATTATTATAACTCATAGGATATCCCATAGCTGTAGATATTTCACACATAATTTGCCAGTCCGGTTTTACATCACCTTTAGGTTCTACTGCTTTTCTCATTCTTTGGAATCCTCTATCCGCAGATGAGTATACTCCATCATGCTCACCCCATGAAGTTGCAGGAAGTACTACATCTGCATGTAGAGCTGTTTTATTCATAAATATATCTTGAACTACTACAAATTCCATAGCATCTAAAGTTTCTCTTACCTCACTTGCGTGTGGATCACTTTGTACTGGATCTTCTCCAAATATATAATAAGCTTTTACTTTATTATCTTTTAATGTTAAATGAGGTACTTCAGTTAACATAATACCTGGTTTAGAAGAAAGTTTAACTCCCCAAGCTTTTTCAAATTTCTTTCTTACTTTGTCATCAGTTACCTTTTGATACCCTGGGAATAAGTTAGGTAAAGTTCCCATATCACATGTTCCCTGAACATTATTTTGTCCACGTACAGGTCCTATTCCAACACTTTCTCTTCCAAAGTTTCCAGTTAAAAGAGCTAATGATGCAAGCCCTTTTACAACATCAACAGCTTGACCAAACTGACATACACCCATTCCATATAAGATAGTAGCATTTTTAGCATTTGCATATTCTCTCATTGCTTTTCTTATATCTTCTGCTGGTACGTTTGTCATTTTTTCAGCATACTCTGGAGTATACTTTTTAACCATTTCTTTGTATTCTTCAAATCCTTCAGTGTATTTTTCAACATATTCTTTATTATAAAGATTTTCTTCTATCAATACATTAGCAAATGCATTGACTAAAATCATATTAGTTCCACCTTTTATAGGTAACCACATATCTGAAATTCTTACAGATTCTGTTACCCTTGGATCTGTAACAATTAACTTAGCACCCTTTTCTTTTGCTCTAATAATTCTTCTAGCAACTATAGGGTGTGAATCTGCTCCATTATATCCAAATATAAATAATAAATCTGAGTTCTCTATCTCTGGTATAGAGTTAGACATAGCGCCATTTCCTAATGAGTAAGCCAGACCGGCTACTGATGGTGCATGTCAAACACGGGCGCAATGGTCTATATTATTAGTTCCTATTGCTGCTCTCATAAATTTTTGCATTACATAGTTTGCTTCATTTCCAGGTCCTCTTGCAGAACCAGTTCCCATTATTGCATCTGGGCCATATTTTTCTCTTATTTCATTTAGTCTAGATGCTGTATAATCTATAGCTTCTTTCCATTCAACTTCTTCTAACTTCCCATTTTTTCTTATCATAGGCTTTTTTAATCTTGATGTTAGAATTTTGGGGTCATTTAGAAAATCCCATCCATAATATCCTTTTAGGCATAAGTTTCCTTCATTAGTTCTTCCATCTGCAGGTTCTGCTCTCACTATTTCATTGTCTTTAACAACTAAATAAAGCTGACACCCTGCCCCACAATATGGACATACAGTTAAAACTTTTTTTTCCAAACGTACTCCACCTCTCTAAATTTTATTTCTTAATATTTAATGCATTTAATTTGTATAATGTATGTAACATGTATATATTACTACTCTGAATTTCAGATTACAATACTATAAATTTCCAAAAGTATATATTAATAATTCACTTCCTAAATACCTAAATTTTCTTTATATTCCAATATTTGCTTTTTGTATATGCTTTTATATATAAATTCAATATTATTTCGTATATACTTTTTTACTGTTCATTATGTATTTTCATATGTATTAATATATCTCAAACTAGATTGAATATTACAAATCTTTTAATTTATGAATAATTTATTTTTAATTTTTTTGTTTTTAATTTTTGCAAACCATATATTTTCCATATATTCCCATTAATTATTTTTAGACATAGAAAAACATATTTTATTGACTATAATCCAGATATTATCCACAAATATTAGTTAAATATGTTTTCCTTAAACGTAAAAAATGAGCGAAGTTTCCTTCACTCATTTTTTATCTCTATTTATTAACTAAATTTATTAGTTAGATGCATTTTCACTTCCATTAGTTATCTTAGCTATAACAGGTAATAATAATCCTATTCCCATTAATACTATAGGTGTTATAACATTTAAAGAAACTCTAAATATCCATTCTTTACTAAATGCAGGAACATCTGTTGGGAACATACCCATTATACAAGCAAATGCTGTAAATCCAAAACACCAAGCTCCAACTATGAATCCTAATTTATCACTCTTTATAAACTTGTATTCAGTTTTAAATTTACTACTCATCTTCTTAAGACCCATGTAAGCTAGGAATACCCATAAGTATCTCATTGGCATTACAACTGAGTTTAATTTTAATAACCAGTTAAATAACTCATTAGTGTTACCTATTCCTAATGCTGGAATTACTATTAATATAGAAACTAATACAGCTGTCATTATATATCCATTAACTAAAACACCATTTTTATTTGTTTTAGATAATTTCTTAGGTATAAATCTAGAGTCAGCTTCTCCTAATAATACTCTAAGTGGAGCATCTATTGAGAATACTAAAGCCGATAATTGTGCTGCAGTATTTGCTAATGCATAAACTATAACAAATAAACTACCTAATCCATAATGCTCTCCTAATAGTTGGAATGCATAGTATTGACCATTCATCATTAAGTCTTCTGGTATAGCGTTAGCATTGAACATCATACCCATAGCTATTGATCCTAAAAGTGCACATACAGCAACCATTCCAGCTAAAACTAACATTCCTTTAGGGAAGTTTTTAGATGGGTTTTTAGTATTGTTTACGTATGGGGCTATTTTTTCACATCCTCCAACAGCAAATACTAACATTGATAAAGTTGTTAAATATGCAAAGTCAAATTTAGGAATAAATGACTTAGGTGTTATATCAGGTGTTGCAACATGTCCAGTTATAGCTGGGGCTGCTAATCCTAATACTATGTATAATAAAGACATAACAAACATTGACATACCTGCTACGTTACCTATAACCTTTAATACTTTTACTCCCTTTGTTGAAATATATAAAAATATTAAAAATACAACAAGTACCATTCCTTGTAATATTAAAGGGTTTAATTCCTTTAATGTTGTAGCAAGTTCTCCTGATGGACTAACTGCCCAAGAAAGTGCTATTAATAATGCTTGTGGCTTTTGTGCTAAATAAGGTACATGAACAACCCAGTAAGTCCACCCTGCCATAAATGCAAGCATCGGTGTTGTAGTTGAACTTATCCAAGCTGAAACTCCACCTTGAGAATCTTTAAATGCAGACCCTAGTTCCCCAACCATTAATGTGTATGGTACAAAGTATAAAGCTATCATGAATATCCATGAGAATACTACAGTAAGTCCTTGATTTGCAAAGTTATTGACAACATTTCCAAATCCCCATACCATAACAAACCCCATTAAGGCAATATTTTGCCAAGTTAAATTTCTATTTTGATCAGACATTGATCTTTTACCTCCCAAAATTTGTATGATTACGGTTTCTATTATATATTGTTATAATTTATTGTCAATACGCTATTGTAAATCGTTTTCTTCCTGTTTTTTCCTGCCTTTTTCTCAATCTTTTGACAATTAACTTTTTCTATTCACAATCTTTTCAAAATCTAAACGTATGTATTTTATTAATTTTCATTATTTTTTAAAATTAGTATTATTCACATATGTAGCTAGATTTTATATTAATTTTTTTTGATACGTTTTCTATTGCTTCTTTCATTTTCTTTAAATTAAATTATAATTTTTAACTTTTTATTTTTTTCAAATTTTTTTATTAATCTATTTATTTAACTTTCTTAATTTTAATATATAAATTTAATTAAATTAGTTATTTTTTTAAACTTATTATTAACATAAAGATTCTAAAGAGTTTATGACAACTAAAAAGGCCGAAACACTATTCTTATTAATCAATAATAAAGGTGCTAAATAATTTTTTTCTATAAATTTCTAAAAAAATGTTTAGAAAACTAATTATAGTGTATATATATAGATAGATAGCTACCTTGAAATAGAGGTGAATCTTGCCAATAAAAAAGGCTGACACACGGGTGTCAGCTTTTTTTGTTTTGCTTCATTTTATGTTTGTATTTAACATATTTCATTACAATGTAAGTTACCATTTTTCTAATAAACTTATATATAGGTATAACTGATAAAATTAACGGTATATATACTACCATCATTTTTAAATTAATAATATTTACAAATGAGAATATGTTCCTAAAAAGTATAATAGTTAAAATAAATATAGTAACTAATGTAATTATCATAAATCCTACTTTTTTATCAATCGGCTTAGATATATGCCATAAGGATGTAAAACAAACTGATCCTGTTAGTAATACACATAAAGTTGATATAATTGCTTCATTAAAGTTTAACATATTACCAACTACTGAGATTATCATTATATAAAAAACTGCACAAATTCCAGATGTTAATGCTGGTATTGAAATATTTAATAATAGATTTTCTTTTATCTGTGAATAATTTGGTCTAAATGCTAAAAAAAACGATGGAATTCCAACTCCAAGTGAAGTTATTGGCATCAACTGTATAGGATGAAATGGATAAGATCCCTTCATAAATATAAAAATTATAGCTAGTATAATTGAATATACTGTTTTCATTAAATACTGAGATGCTACTTGCTGTATATTATTTACTACTCTTCTACCTCCCATAACAACACCTATCATGGAATCAAAATTAGAATCTAAAAGTACAAAATCAGAAATTCCCTTTGCTGCATCACTACCTTCTGCCATTACTATACTACAATCAGACTCTTTAAGGGCTAAAATATCATTTACACCATCGCCTGTCATTCCAACAGTATGTCCTTCATCTTTAAATATTTTTACAAGCTCTTTTTTCTGTTGCGGGCTAACTCTTCCAAAAATATCATATTTACTTGTATAGTTTTTTAAGTCATCATTATCTGAAATACTACTCATATCTATGTATTTATCAGAATTATCAACACCAGCTCGTTTTGCAATTTGTGAAACAGTTTTTGGATTATCTCCTGATATAATTTTAATAGATACTCCTTGTTTTTTAAAATAATTCAATGTATTTGCAGCCTGTGGTCTTATTGTATCTTCCATAATAGAAATACCTATTAGTTTTCTATCTTTTGGAAGTTCATTATCAACTATAGAGTCATTTGAATGTGCAAAAACTAAAACTCTCTCTCCTTTATTAGTAGATTCATCTATTATACTTTGAATACTTGGTGATATTTTTTCAAAAACAAATTCAGGAGCTCCCATTATATAACTACCTTCTTTTTCAAAAGTAACTCCACTCCACTTTCTAGCTGATGAAAATTGTACCCTATTAATAGGTTTCCAAGATTTTGGACTTGGAAGCTCTACCTTTAATGCTTTACTTGTTGCGTTTTCTTCTAAATTTTCTACTAAATTTGAAATTCCTTCTTTAAGCTTGTCTATTTCAAAATCTTCACATGTGATTATGTCTACTAATTTTATATTCCCATCAGTTATAGTCCCTGTTTTATCTAAACATAATAAATCTACACGGGCTAAGTTTTCAATAGACCCCATAGTTTTTACAAGAACTTTTTTCTTGCTTAAATTAATAACTTCAACTGCTAATGCAATAGAAGTTATTAATATTAGACCTTCTGGTATCATTCCAATCATAGCTGCTGAAACGCCTAATATAACATCATTTGTATTTATACCCGAAGTTGACTTTGATAAAAATAGCGCTATTCCAATTGGAACTATGAAAAAAGCAAGCCCTTTTATAATTTGTTTAAGAGTTTTTATTAATTGGCTATTTATATCTTTTTCCTTCTTTGCTTCCATTGCGATTTTAGATGCATAGCTTTCTTCTCCAACATTTACAACTTTTACATATGCCATCCCACTTATAACATAGCTTCCTGACATAACGTTAGAATCAACTGTTTTTAAAATTGGATCTGATTCTCCAGTTAATTGAGATTCATCTACTTCTATGCCATCAGTCTTAACTACTACTCCATCTGCACAAATTTGAGAGCCTCTATTTATTACCATTAAATCATCTTTTACTAAATCATGTTGATTAATTTTACTCTTTTGATTATCCCTTATAACCGTTATTTTTGATTGATTTAATAAAGATAGCTTATCTATACTTTTTTTAGCTCTTACTTCTTGGTATATACCAATAGATACATTTGAGATTAAAACACCTAAAAATAATAGATTTTTATAACTTCCAGTATATATAATTAAAGTAGCAATTATAATATTTATAAAATTAAATAATGTACATATATTATCTTTAAATATTTTATTATAACTTCTAGTTAATGGCTTTATAGGAGCATTTCTTTCCCCACGTTCAATTCTATCTATGACTTCTTTAGTCGATAATCCCTCTTGATTAAACTCTATACTCATAGACTAAACCATCCTTTCCGTATAATTTTTAAATATTTATTAGTACCATAGTTATATACTATTTTTAACATTTAAATATAAAAATATATTAACCTATAAAAAACTAATTAAACTATATTTTTCAAATTTTTTCATATATTTAAAAGTTTTACTATCATATATTTTTTATACATAAAAAAAAGCTGATTTTAACATCAGCTTTTTTATCTTTTTATTAATCTAGATTTCTTAAATCATCCATTAATTTTGTTTTATCAGCAGTTTTCTCATCTTTCATTTTTATTATTTTAGCAGGAGAACCAGCTACTACTGCTCCAGCAGGAACATCTTGTGTAACTACAGATCCAGCAGCTACTACTGCTCCTTCTCCTATTCTTACGCCTTCAAGTATAACTGTATTTGCACCGATCATTGCATCATCTTCTATTATAACAGGGTCTGCTGAAGGTGGTTCTAAAACACCTGCTACTACTGCTCCAGCTCCAAGGTGTACATTTTTACCAAGTGTACCTCTAGCTCCTATTACTGCATTCATATCTACCATAGAACCTTCTCCAACTACAGCTCCTATGTTTATAACTGCACCCATCATTACTACTGCATTTTTACCTATAGTAACCATATCTCTTATATGAGCACCTGGCTCTATTCTTGCATGTTCATGTAAGTAGTTATACATTGGTATAGCAGAGTTTCTTCTGTCATATTCCATGTGTATATCAACTAATTTATCCTTTTGAGCATCTAAAACTGATTTTATAGAATCATAGTTTCCTATTATAGTGTATGATCCATTGCTTCCGAATACTTTGTAGTTTTCAGTTGACTTAGCATCTAACTCTCCATTAACATAAACCTTCACTGGTGTCTTTTTTTCTACTGTTTTTATATACCTTGCTATTTCATATGCGTCATTTAAGTTTATCATCTGTACCCTCCTAATTACTTTAACATGTCATCCATATTATAATATCCAGCTTCTTTATTTGCTAAATATTTAGCTGCTGTTATTGCTCCATTTGCAAATATATCTTTAGATTGAGCTCTATGAGATATCATAACCTCTTCATCTAATCCTGCAAATATAGCTTCGTGTTCTCCAACTATTGTTCCACCTCTTATAGCATGTATACCAATTTCATTTTCATTTCTTTTGGCATCTCTACCATGTCTTCCATAGTTGTATATAGACTCAGGTAAAACTTCTTTCATAGCATTTGCTACCATTATAGCAGTTCCACTTGGAGCATCTACTTTCTTATTATGATGCTTTTCTATTATTTCTATATCAAATCCTTGTAATGCTCTTGCAGCTTCTTTTACAAGCTTTAACATTACATTTACTCCTAAAGACATATTAGAAGAATGGAATATTGGTATTATCTTTGAAGCTTCTTTTATTTTTTCTAATTGTTCTTTAGTAAATCCTGTTGTAGCAATTACTAAAGGTGTTTTTGTTTTAAGTGCATAATCTAAAACATCATCAAGTGCAGAGAAATGTGAAAAATCTATTATAACATCAGCACTTTCTTTTATATCACTCATTTTAGTGTATAGTTTGTAATCAGTTGTCTCACCTGTTGGCATTGAGCATCCGCAAACTAACTCTAAATCTTTATCTTCATTTACGCATCTAGTAAGTACTTTTCCCATCTTACCAAGAGCGCCATTTACTATAACTTTTATCATGTCTTTCCTCCTATAACTCAAACCCATAGTTTACAAGTTCGTCTCTTAATGTTTTTAAATTACTTTCTTCCATTGGAGCTAAAGGAAGTCTTAAATCTCCAACCTCAAAACCTAATAAATTCATAGCAGTTTTTACAGGTATTGGATTTACTTCGATAAATAGTTTATCTATTAATGATTTCATACCCAATTGTAATTTTCTTGAACCTTCAATATCACCATTTAAGAATTTTTCTACCAAATCATGAGTTTCTTTAGGACATATATTAGCAACTACTGATATAACTCCTACTCCACCAAGAGATAAAAGAGGTAATATTGAATCATCATTTCCTGAGTATATTGCAAATCCTTCTGGAACTAATCTAGCTATTTCTGCCACTTGAGCTAAATCCCCACTAGCTTCTTTAACAGCTACTATATTTTCAATTTTAGCAAGTTCTGCTATAACACTAGGCTTTATATTAACTCCAGTTCTTCCTGGAACGTTATATAATATTATTGGTAGCTTAGTACTAGCTGCTATTGTTTCAAAATGAAGCTCTAATCCTCTTTGATTTGTTTTATTATAATAAGGAGTTATTACTAATAATCCATCTACTCCTAATTTTTCAGCTTCTTTGCTTAAGTAAACTGAATGCATAGTATTATTAGAGCCTGTTCCAGCTATAACTGGTATTCTTTTATTTACTTTTTTAACAGTAAAATCTATAACTGCAAATTGCTCTTCATCTGACATAGTTGTAGATTCTCCAGTAGTCCCACAAACTATTAACGCATCCGTTTTATTTTCTATATGGTATTCTATTAATTCTCCAAGTTTATTGAAATCTATACCAGTTTCATTAAAAGGAGTAACTAACGCAACTCCAGATCCCTTAAATAACATAATTTATACCTCCCAATTTTATACTAAATCATATTTTAAAAGAAGTTCAGCTATTTGAACAGTATTAGTTGCAGCACCTTTTCTTATATTGTCAGCTACTACCCACATATTTATTCCGCTGTCTACACTGAAATCTCTTCTTATTCTTCCTACAAATACTTCATCTCTTCCACTTAATTCAAATGCTGTTGGGTATACATTGTTGGCTATATCATCAACTAGCTCTAATCCTTCAAAAGCAGCTAATACACCCTTTAATTCATCTATTTCAAAATCATTTTCAAACTCAACGTTAACTGACTCACTATGTCCGTTTACTACTGGAACTCTTACTGTAGTTGCAGTAATCTTTAAGTTATAGTCATTTAAAATCTTCATAGTTTCATTAATCATTTTCATCTCTTCTTTTGTGTATCCATTTTCAATAAATACGTCTATATGAGGTAAGCAGTTATAAGCTATAGGGTGTGGATAAAATTGATTAGGAATACCATTTACTCCATCTTCTAAATCTTTAGTACCCTTTACTCCTGATCCTGAAACAGCTTGATATGTTGAGTATACTATTCTTTTTATTTTATATTTATCATGAAGAGGTTTTAATGGAACCATTGCTTGGATAGTAGAACAATTTGGATTTGCAATTATTCCTTTATGTTCTTTAACAGCTTCTGGATTAACCTCCGGTACTACTAAAGGAACATTTTCATCCATTCTCCATGCACTTGAGTTATCTACAACTACTACACCTTTTGATACTGCTATTGGTGCATACTTTTCACTTATACTTCCTCCTGCTGAGAAAAGTGCTATTTGTATGTTTCTATCAAATGAATTTTCATTTAGTTCTTCTACTGTATATTCTTTTCCTGCAAATTCTACTTTAGATCCTGCTGATCTAGCTGAAGAAAATAGGTATAAGTTATCTATTGGAAAGTTTCTTTCTTCTAATACCTTTAAGAACGTTCTTCCTACCATACCTGTCGCTCCAACTATAGCAACGTTTACTTTTTTCATATCCATACGCCTCTTTCTACTTAAAAATTTCATCATCTAAATAATATATACGTAATTCTAGTATATATTATTTTAAATATCAATATATTGTAGATAAACATAGCATTAATCGCAATAATTTAGAAAATTTAAGCACTAATATCCATGTTACTATCATCTATAATTTATACTATGATATTAATATTTCTTTAGTGAACTAATTAGTATCTTAATTTATATTGCAAACGCTTAACAATTATGATATAATTCACTTAATTTGAATACATCACAAAAGGAAAAACCGATAGATAATAATTTATTTCTATTGGTTTTTCCTTTTTATTTTAACTTTAATCTTCTTTAGACTCTTCTATAAATCTTTTAAATATATTTAACATATGCTCACTATGATCCACCATTAGTTCTGGATGCCATTGAACTCCAAGAACAAATTTTTCACCTATTTTTTGAACAGCTTCTATTACACCATCATTTGAATATGCTATTACTTTTAAGTTGTTTCCTAACGTTTTTACACTCTGATGATGATAGCTATTTACTAAAATTTTTTCATTAATAATCTCTTTTAATATAGAATCTTCTTTTATGTCTATATAGTGAGTTCCTAAATATGGCTTTGTTTGTTGGTTATGTTTTATATGACTACTTCTTATATATTTTAAATCTTGATATAAGCTTCCACCTAGTGCTACGTTTAGTATTTGTAATCCTCTACAAATTCCAAGTATAGGCTTATCTTTTTCTAATGCTACATTTATAGCTTCTATATCGAATTCATCTATATCTTGGTAAATATAACCTAACTCTCTAACTGGTTCTTCTTTGTATAATGTAGGATTTACATCATCTCCACCTGAAATTATAATTCCATCCATAGCTTCAATTTGTATTTTTATATTTTCTTTATCTCCATTTACAGGAATTACAACTGGAACCCCACCAGCTTTTTCAACTGCATGTATATACGAATTTGGCAAGTGAACTCTCTCTATTCCAGTAAACGCTCCGCTATCTATAGTCGCTAAATTTGCCAATATACCTATTAAAGGTTTCATACTTATCCCCCCACCTTAATAAAATTATTTAAATTAAAATATCTTTTAATTTACTGCTACATTTATACTATGATTCTATTTACCTAAGTTTCCTCCCTCTAAATTTATTTTTTTAATATATATTGAATTTGTTTTAAATTAATTCTTTCATTAAGCACAAAAAACCTACCATTAAATCTATATTAAAAGATTTTTATGATAGGTTTCTTATTTACAATATTTTAGGGTCTATATCATTTTTTTCTTCATCATATCTATTTAAATTTCTTAAAGCAGGCCCCTCTATTACATTTCCTCTATAATCAAATCTAGATGCATGACACGGACAATCCCATGTTTTTTCTGCTGAGTTAAAAGTTAACTCGCATCCTAAATGTGTACAAGTAATATCTACTATATATAGCTTTCCATCATAATCTTTGTATGCGCCACATCTTTTACCATCTACATTAACAACTTTGCTTTCGCCTTTTTCTAATATTAAATTATTATCTCCTATTTTTAACTTTCCACTTACATACTTCCAAGCTACATTAATATTTTGAGTTATAAATTCAGTTGTAAATACGCTACCTTTTCTAGAGGGATTAAATATATCTTCAAACTTTGACTCTCTATAACATATTAAATCTCTAATTATCATAGATGCTAATGTACCGTTCGTCATTCCCCACTTACAAAATCCTGTTGCAACGTAAAAGTTATCTTCTTTTTTATTTACATAACCTATATATGGTATATTATCAAAGCTTATATAATCTTGTGCTGACCACTTACATTTAAATTGCTTAACTTTAAATTTTTCGCCTAGTTCATGTATTAAATCTTCATATATTTCACCTTCATTTTTACATTGTCCAACTTTATGATCTCCTCCACCTAAAATAATTAGATTTTGACCATCTCCGCAATAAGGTTTAAATGTAAATCCACTATCTTCAACACTTAAATACATTCCTTTTGGTATATCTCTTTCATACTCTCCAGCTAATAAATAGGATCTTTCGCCTTTTTCTTTAGCAAAATAAAGATTTAATCCATCATACCAAGGAACATGAGAAGCTAATATAACATTTAATGCTTTTATTGTTTTTCCATCTTTAGTCTTTAAATTATATATATTTTCTTCTTCATGATCTACTATAGGGGTCTCTTCATACACTTTAACGCCTAACTTTAAACATTCCTTAGTTAGTGCATCTAAGTATTTTTTAGGATTAAATTGAGCTTGGTTAAAAAATTCTATCGCTCCTTTTACATCAAATGGTATATCCAAGCTCTTATGATACTTACAATCAATTCCTAACTTTTTACAAGTTTGATATTCTTCCTCAAGCTCTTCTATGTAGTTTTCATTATCTGAGTATATAAAGGAAGATAATCTTTCAAAGTTACAATCAATATTATTACTCTTTACAATTTCCTCTATTAAATCTATAGCACTTTCATTTCCTTCATGATATAGTTTAGCACTGTCTAATCCATATTTATTTCTTATTTTTGAATATACAATACCATGCTGCGAAGTTATTTTTCCTGTATTTCTACCTGAACTTCCATATCCTATTTTGTGAGCATCCACAATTGCAGTTTCTATTCCCTTTTTTGATAATAAGTAAGCAGTTGTCACGCCTACTATCCCACCACCAACTATAAGAGTATCTACTTCTAAATCTTCTTTTAGCTTTTCATAACATTCACCTTTAGAACTTAATATCCAATATGATTCTTTCATAAATTTATATATAACTAGCTAACCTAGTTACTCCTTTCTATATTATTTGCTTATATTTGTATAATTCCCATTTTGTTAAATTTAATCTAAATTAGATTTCTTATTTTTCAGTTTTATTTATAAAATTGAATATTTTTTTGTATATAATTCATTTTTTTGTTTATACTTTTAATATAATTTCAAATGCAATTTTTAATTATATCACTAAACATACTATACTTATTTCTCCTTTTAAAAAGACGGGTGCTACCACTGACACCCGTCTTTTTATTTTATATATTTATGTAATTGTTTTATATTTTCTTCCATGTTAGCATCAATAACCCACATTCCATTAATTGTTTTTGTTTTAAAACTACCTTCAACTGGAATCATATATTGATTTATTTTATAATTTTTTTCATTCTGTATTTTTTCTTGTATGTATTTTATATCATTTACTGGTATATTTGTACTAACTTGAGACATCATTTCCATATTCACTTTAAACTTTTTATCAGAGTCTAAGCTTTCGTATTTATTTATTATAGATTTTAATACAGTTCTTTGTCTTTGAGTTCTTTCGTAATCTCCATTTCCTTCTTTTCTTATTCTACAATATGCAACAGCTTGTCTTCCATTTAAATTTTTAGTTCCCATTTCATCAATATAGTCAGTTCCATGAGGTAATTTTTCTATATTATTGATTTCATCTAAATTTTTATTTATTTGATTTGCTTCATAATCTTTAAGTTCTATATCTACTCCACCTACTAAATCAATTAATTTAGCTAAACTGAAAAAATCTACACTTACATAGTTCTTCAAATTTAAATCAAAATTTGAGTTTAAAGTATCAAGCGCTAACTTAGCTCCGCCATATGCATATGAATGATTTAGTTTTTCCTTTCCATGCCCTTCGATATCTACTAATGTATCTCTTAGTATAGATACTAAGTTAACAGTTTTATTTTCCAAATCTACACTAGCAACCATTATAGAATCTGCTCTAGCTTTTTCTTCCTTACTTCTTCTATCTAATCCAAATAAAGCTATATTAATAACTTTTTGATTTTCAATTTTTTCACTTTTTGTTTGCTCCATAGCAATTTTTTGCTTTTCATTGCTATCTTTTATTAATAAGTACAATGCTGATATAGGCAAAATAATAACTATTAATAAAATTAAGATCATTTTTTTATTGCGTTTCACAAATTCACATCCTTATTTATCTATGTTTTAATTATTAATGATTAACTAAATTTTATAAATAATACAAAATTTCTTAAGCGTAAAAAATATCCTAGGTATTTTGACCCAGGACATTTATTGAATAGATTCATTAAAATCTTTTAAAGTTTTTATTTCGTCTATTATCTTACTTAAATGGTAATTGAACACAGGACTCTTATTTTCTTCAACATCAAAACAAATTTCCTCTGTGTTGTACAATTCTTTTATTGCATTAAAATTTTCTTTATTTAGATATAGCTTATTTTCTAATAGCTCTATAGACTGCATGTGGAAATAAATTTCTCTGCATATACTTATAGATCTTTCTAAATTTTCTATATCAGCTTCGTATTTACCACCATAATCTAATTCATCAGACAATTTAGAGTATATTTTATCTAATTGTTGTATGTTCTTTTTAAATATGTTTATGTCTAGGCTTTGTTCGTTTACAATTTTTGACTCTATAAGTTGTATAGCTGATTTTTCTATATTTTTAAATTCATTTATAGTCTTGTCTAAGTAATTAGGTCTTGCTATTAAGTAGTTTGTAACTACTCCTATTACTACCCCAACAGATGTATCTATAACTCTATGTATAGAGTAGTATGCTGGATTATATGTTCCAACTCCTAAGTGTATTGCTAAAAATGTTACACATGATACTACTACAGAGTTCACCTTTAATAAATTACACGCATATATAGTTAGCATTATACCTATTCCACATAAAATAGGTTCTCCTGGCTGTATAAGTGCAAATAAAAATCCTATTATACCTCCTACAATTGTTCCTTTTACTCTGTTTAGACCCGCTTTCATAGATCCTTTAACTGTATCTTGAACAGAAATTACACATGCTATTGCGCAGTAAAAAATTTTTTGAACAAGAAATTGCCCCAATAAGATACATAGCATTACAGCTATTCCTGTTTTTATGGTTCTCATGCCCATTTTCTGTAGCTTCACTAAATTTACCTCCTAGTATATCTCCGATTAGTCGTTACTATTTATTTTGTCATTAATATAGTATAATTTATTATTTAACATTTTGGTATACTTAAAAGTATTTAATTTGTAATTTATTTTTACCCCACTTTTTTTAATATAATCAGTTAATAGCTATACTATACAATTATAGCACATTAAAATAGAGCATCTTATTTAGATACTCTACTTTAACTATTTAAAAATTTATTGAGGACTATAAGCAGTTTTTTCACCCTTATCATATATAATAAGAGAATTTGCCTTTACAGTGTCATTTTTGTATTTAAAGTATTTATTAGAGAAGTTTGCTACAACTCTCAAATCATCTCCATAACAAGTAGTTTGTACTAATCTATCACCACTTAAAAACTTGAAGTCAGTCATAGGTTTATTTATAGCTTTTTTATCAAACTCTGACCAAACTTTATCATGGTTTAAAATTTCTTTTTTATGTTTCTCCCATTCACTTTTATCTATATGATACATAGGAGCTGTATTATATAAAACTTCTTTCATCATTCTATTTTCCACTTCACCTTGTATTTTAAATGTACCCCATAGCCACTGATCTGAAGTTACAACAGAATCATTATAAACTAATCTAAATAAAGGAAGTGAATATGTTGGATCTATAAATATCTTTTTATATAAATCTTTAACAGGAACTTGTTTTTCAAAAATTTCTGGAACTCCTCCTGTAGGTGAATAATATCTACCTACATAATACTCACTATCTTTATTTTTATTCATATCTGGATCTATCCATGAAAAAGCAGGTGTTTCAAGTCCATGTGCAAATGCTATAGTCGTACTCGCAAAATCATTTCCACCTTCTGATCCTACAACCATATTTTTATCATCGCTTATATAACTCATTCTTTTTAATCTCGCATTTAAATCTTGTTCTTGAGTTGTAATATGATTTTTAGAATAATCATCGTAAATTTCTCCAGTTGCATCACAGTCTATAAACCATGAGTTAAATTTATATCCTTCATTAAGAATCTTGTTTACTCTTGATTTTACACTAGGCATAGATAATGTAGGATTTAGTTTTCTACCGGTTCCTTGGAATCCTTCTAATTTTTTTCCATCTTTATCTTCTATTGTTGCATTATCATATAATGACTTATCGTCAAATTTAGCTGTGCTCCATTTTTCCTCACCTGGCTTATGAATTGAATGATACGAATCATAAGGTCCAACTAAATATCCATAATCATTAGCTTTTTTTACAAACTCTGGTGAAACATATCCTGCCTCTAAGTCATCAAATCCTATCCAAGCATTATCTATTCCTGATTTTTTCATATCATCTAATACATCTATTGTATTATTTCTTGACCAATAAGTTGTTGGAGTTGTTGAATCTTTAAGTTTTGATTTTAATAACTCTTTATTTAATGAAATTAATTCATTTCTATTTAAATTATTTATACCTTTTTTCACAATGTCTTGAGTTTGTTTATTTAAATCTTTAAACACATTAGGATTATAAAATTCCTTTAGCATCATAACTGAATTAAATCCGCTTACTATAGTTTGTTTTTGGTATTTATCTACATAATCTTGACTTTTTATAGCATCTAAAACATTTGAAACCTCTTTGCCATCTTCTACTTTTGTGTTTAGAAGCTCTTTCATCCAGTTTATAAATTCTTCATCCATGTTTTGTCTTAATAAATTCCACTTAATATCATCAACAGTAATTATAGATTTATCCCAGAAGTAAATCTGTGGTGCCCCATATAACTTTTCTATGTTTTTATTTTCCTTTGCTTTTTGTGCTAATGTTTTAAATTCTCCGTTTTCAATTACAAAATTCTTATAATTTTTAGCTACATCATTTACATTTTTATCTGTTATATATACCCTAAATCCATAATCTTTATTTTTGTTTATACTTGGATATTCATGAGTAAAATCAAACTTTATATTATTTTTTGTATCAAATTTTATTTCATCATTATATTTATTTTTCATTATATAAGTAGCTGCAAAGTTACTTTTATTTACTGAGAAAAATTGCATAGAAAAACTCTCTATAGTATTAAATATTTGCTCATTTAAATACTCTTTCCAGTATTTATCATTGCTTGGTATAAACTTCCCTTCATTTATAGGAAGTACATAACTTTCACCACTGACACTAGGCCAAGTAAAAGTGTTAGCTTCTTTAGATGTTGATTTGATATCTACATCTAAGTAATTATCTTTCTTTTTTATGTCTACATTAATATGTTCATCTGGGTATGTCCACGAAATTTCATTATCTTTCTTTTTTAAATTAGTAACAGATCTATCCTTCATAGGTTCTGATATAATTTCCTTTTTTCCATCAACATCTACAGATACTTGAAAGTTTTTAGGATTAACGTCATATTTAAAATCTAAGTTATTAACTTTTTCTACCTTAGCTGATATATCTTCATCACTTTTAATAATTCCATTACTACACCCCGCTAAGCTTGTTCCTATAAGTACAAAGCTTAACAATAACGATATTTTTTTATTCATCTTTATCACCTCAAAGTCATTTTAGTTTAGTTTTGTTACACGTATGTTACAGTTTTATTTACTCTGAACTTCACTATCTATAAGCTGTAAATTATATTGCTTTATTATTTCAATTAATCTGTTTGCATAAACCTTTTGGCCTTTTTCATTTGTATCTGTGCTATAACCTGCATTTTGCAAAGCTTTTGCCTGATATATATATGTCTTAGCACTAAATACCCCGTTGTTTTGGTATCTCTTATTTTCATATAAAAACTTTGCATGGTCATCAATTGATTGTCCTGCATCTTTATATTTTCTAAACTTTCCATTTACAGTATTGCTTTTAAATTCTCTAGTTTCTAAGGTTACATACTCTCCTTTCCAATTTGCATCTGCTTTTATTCCAAATAAGTTATTATAATCCTTAGCTAATCTTGATTGGCCCCATCCGGATTCTAATATTGCTTGAGCTATAGTTATGGATGGTAAAACTTTATATTTTTCATAATTTTGTATTGCATCATCTTTTATTGAATTTATAAATTTTGTGTAATCACTATTTTTACTTAATCTTTGTGGCATTACCCCAAAATCACTAAGTTGATTTATATACCTATGCGTAAGATTTTTTTCAAATTTATTAAATTTAAGTTTACTTATAACTTCATCAACACTATTTAAAGTTTTTGCTTCATTATTTTCATTTAAAAATAATTTAGATACTTTTTTCATTTCTTCTTCTTTAACATTATTTAAATCATTCTTTTCCATAACTCCAATTATAGCTGCAACATACTTCCAATTGATCTGAGCTTTATTATCACTAACTTCATCTACTTCATTTATAAATTTAGAAACATCTATATCTTCTTTATTTATATCTTTTAAAGAATAAAAACTTATCATTATATAAATTAATCCTATTAAAACAACTATCATGGCCAAAAAACCTTTGTTTTTCATAATGTCACACTCCTTGTTTATTTGTTATGTGGTTATTATAAAAAAAGTTTGTTTCATGAATGTTACAAAATAAAAATTTGCCTAAACATAAAAAAAGAAGGCTATATAAGTTTTAGCCTTCTTTCTTATTTAGAACTCTATAAAAAATTCTATATATTCATTTTTTAATTTTGTTCCATATGTTAAGTTTTGTGCATCTAATATTTCCTTTACTAAACTAAGCCCTAATCCCGTTCCAGATAATTGTCTATTTCTTGATTTTTCTAATACGTAAAATGGCTTCCATATATTATCTAGTTCAGATTCTATTACTCCGCTAGCTCTATTGGATACAGACACATATACTTTTTCATTTTTATTTAAAGATATACATATTTTGTTATCAATAGTATATTTTATGGAATTACTTATTAAATTTCTTAATACAATTTTTATTCCTTCTATATCTCCATCAATCATGAATTCATTTTCATCTATATTTAAATTAACCTCTACGTCATTTTCATTTATAATCAATTTATATTCATCTATAATTAACAATAATATTTCTTTCAAATCAAATGAATTTATTTTAACTTCTCTTTTTTCATATTTTGAAAGATAAATTAAGTTGTTTATTATATCATTCATCTTTTCACTTTCTTCTATTATTGTGTCTAAATAAGTTCCATCATCTATTCCATCTTGAATTCCCATAGCATAAGCTTTTATAAGTGCTATAGGTGTTTTTAGCTCATGAGATGCTCCTCCTATAAATATTTTTAAATTTTCATTTCTTTTATTTAATTCATTTTGTGCTTTTTGTAAACTTATACTCATTTGATTAACACTATCTGCTAATTCTTCTATTTCATCATTAGTTTTTATTTTTTCTGTCCTAAAATTTAACTTTGCTATATCTTTAGATAATAGTTTTATTTTTTCGAGTGGATCAATTATCTTTTTAGATAAAATAAACGTCAATAATATTATTATTAACACTGAAAAACTATTAAGTATTAAATTAAATTTATTTATTATAGAAATAGTTTCTTGAGAATGTTCTATAGGCATTGATATTGCAAATATATAATTATCTTTCAATATAAACTTGACTAATAAGCTGTACTTTAGATTTCCCTGATTATATATTTTATTAACACTTTTTTCCTTCATGTCCTCAACTAAATAATGAGAAATCCAAAATTTCTTAAGTTTTATATCTTTCTTTTCAAACTCTTTTATCAATCCTTCAGTTATAGCATCTTCATTTATACCATTTGCCATATCTAAATGAGTATAAATCATATTTATTCCATATTTATCCTCTATATTATCTATGCCTTTAATAATAGTATCTGAGTCTAATTTTTCAATTTCATCTCCAACAGTATTTATAATTTTCTTTTTTTCATGTAAATAATACTTATGTATAAAAATATTATTTATAGTTAGTGATAATATAGATACAATTACTACAACTAAAGATATGCTAATAGCTAGCTTTTTATTAAGTTTAGTCATTCTTTTCCTCCAAACTATAACCTAATCCTCTATGTGTAACTATAAAATTTTCACCTATTTTTGTTCTTAACCTTCTTATATGTGTGTCTACTGTTCTAAAATCACCAAAATAATCCATCCCCCAAACTAAATCAAGTAATTTTTCTCTTGAAAGTATTACACCTTTATTATTGATAAAGCATTTTAATAACTCAAATTCTGTTTTAGTAAGGCCTATATCTTCGTTATCCTTAAATGCTTTTGTAAATTTAAAATCTATTTTTAAATTTTTAATTGTAACTATATCACTGTATCCCATAAGCTTTTTAGCCCTTATTATTAAAATTCTAGGATCAAATGGCTTTCTGACATAGTCATCAGCTCCAAAATTGAGAGCATCTACCTCATCATCACTCTGACTCTTTGCTGTTAACATCATTACCTTTATATTACTACTCTCTTTTATTTCCTTGCAAACTTCTATCCCATCTATTTTAGGCATCATCCAATCTAGTATAGCTAAATCAATTTTATTTTTATAGAATACATCTAATGCTTCTTCTCCATTGCTAGCAGTAAAAACATTAAATCCTTCTTTTCTTAAATAAGCTTCTATGATTTTTAGCATACTTAATTCATCATCAGCAACTAATATATTCATCTTTTCACATCCATTCGTATTTAAAGTTTATAAATATATTATATATTATCATCCATTTTTTACACTAATGTTACAAAACTATTATATGCTTTTTAATTTTTTTTAAAGGATTCATAAGTTTTACAAAGAATCATATCTATTTAAATAAGATTTATTAATCTTGAAATTAAAAGGAGATTTTATATGAAAGAAATTAAGTTGAAAAATGGTAAAACTGCAATTTTAAGATCACCTAACAAAGAAGATGCCCAAGCAATGATAGACTACCTAAATATAATAGGCGGTGAAAGTGATTTTATAACCTTTGGAAAAAATGAATTTTCAATGAGTGTAGAAGCAGAGCAAGATTATATCGAAAGAGTAAATAGTATGAATAATTCTAAGAATGTACTGATTATTATAGAGAATGAAATTGTTGGAATAGCTTCTATTACTTCAGTTCAAAAAGAAAGAATGAAGCACAACGGAACATTAGGAATAAGCCTTCGAAAAAAATATTGGGGTATAGGTCTTGGAAGCGAGATTATGGCTTATCTTATCGACTGGGCTAAATCTAATAAAATAACAAAGAAAATTAACCTTCTAGTAAGAGAAGATAATATTAGAGGCGTAAAACTTTATGAAAAGTTTGGATTTGAAAAAGAAGGACTATTGAAGAAAGATATATGTGTAAATGGTATTTATTACAATACTATAGCTATGGGGTTGTACATAGACTAGAGTGTGGACTTAAAAGAGAGTTGTAGTTATTTCATTCATACAAAGACTTTAAGTTCAGTCTTTAAGTATTTCTTCAATAACTACAACTCTCTTTTTATTTTCAACACTATTTAAAATATTTTCCATACGGCTTAAATTCTTTTAATTCCTCAATAATTTCATCTAATTTATTAAATTCTTTTTTTACATCATTTCCAATTAAACTAGTTAAATAATCAAATAAAACTTGACCATTTCCTTCCATTATAAATCCTGATAAATTAACTTTATCTTTACTCTCAAGAACTATGATAATTAACTGACCAGTACTTATTTTATCTAAATATGAAGAATCATCATTATCTATATTATTTAGATGTTCTATAGTCAATTCTATTTGTGTTTTTTCTTCTTCACTTAATAGTTTTTCAATAACACCCAAATTATCTATTTTATAAATTTTTGAAACGTCTTCAAAACTGTTTTCTTCATTGTTTTCATCCATATTTAAAAAATCCTCTAGCGTAATTTCTACTGCTCTATAATTTTCAATTAAGTTTTTTGATATATTATCTATGCTATATTTATTTTCATTATTCATTCCCCAACATCCCCCTTAACTTAATATATATTTTAAATACTATATAATCTAATCTCTATTTACAATAAAATTTATATCTAATTACTCAAGTTCTTTAAAAAGTTCTTTAGCTTTTATCTTAGATTCTTTTAGTACAAGCTCTCCATCAGGTGTAATTTTATAATATTTTCTTACTTTGCCACCTACTACTATCTCTTCTTTATTTATCAAATCTGATTGTTCCATTGCCTTAAGTATAGGGTATAGAGTTCCCGGACTTATATCATATCCATGTGATTTTAGTTCTTCTATCATCCACGATCCATAAAAAGGTTCCTTTTTTGCATGATGAAGCATGTGAATATGTATAAATCCTAAAAATATTTTTCTCAGTATTTGTTCTTGCATTATTTCCTCCATATGTTATATAATCATACCTGGTCAATATCGTATTTCGATATCGATTTTAGACATTATAATATATATTATCATTTTAATTATATAAAATGCAACTAATTAAGGAGGTGTTGAGTTGAGTATACTCAGACTAAAAGACATAAGATATATTTCAGATAACACACAGATACTAGATTGTGTAAATTTAAATATAGAAAAAGGCGATTGTGTATCTATAATAGGCTCTTCAGGAAGTGGTAAAAGTACACTTCTTAAAATCTGTTCAGACTTAATAAGCCCTACAAATGGCGAAATATTTTTTGAAGAAAAAAATTATATAGATTATGATCCAATAGAACTTAGAAAAAAAATTAGCTACTGTGTTCAAATTCCTTATCTATTTGGTAAATCAGTATTTGATAATCTTTCATATCCATTTATTATAAGAAAAAAAGAAATTGATAAAAAAAGAATTCTTCAATTTATGAAGAAATTAAATTTAGATTCAGAGTATCTATATAAAGATATAAATGCTTTGTCTGGTGGAGAAAAACAAAGAGTTGCACTTATAAGAAACCTAATGTTTACTCCGGATATATTATTGTTAGATGAAGTTACATCTGCATTAGATAAAGAGAACGCTAAAATAGTTGAGTCTTTAATAAAGGAAATGAACGATAATGGAATTACTGTTATTTGGGTTACTCACAGTTTAGAGCAAAGTGAGTCTATATTTAATAAAAGAATTCAAATGGATCAAGGCCAAATTTGTGCTGAGGAGGACTTAAAATAATGAATACAATATCACTTATTATAGCATCTGCACTTATTGCAATTCCTATATTTATTTCATATAAAGAAGATTTAAAACTTGAAAAAGAAATTATTATAAGTATGGTAAGAGCTATAATTCAACTTATATTAGTAGGTTACATATTAGAATATGTTTTTAATTTAAAAAATTCTGCATTTACAATTATTATATTACTTATAATGACGTTTATAGCTGCTTTAAATACTAAAAAAAGAGGTAAAAAAATAAAGAATGTAGTCTTTGTATCGTTCATATCTTTAATTGTTGGAAGCTCTATAACATTAACAATACTAGTTTTATCAGGAGCCATTAAGTTCGTGCCAAATCAAATAATTCCAGTTGCAGGAATGGTTATTAGTAACTCTATGGTTGCTATAGGGCTTAGTTATAGAAATCTTAGCAATAGTTTTAAAACTAGGCTTAATGAGGTAGAAGTAAAACTTTCCCTAGGAAGTGATATCTATTCAGCTTCCAAAGAAATAATAAGAGATAGTGTTAAAACTTCAATGCTTCCATCTATAGATTCTGCTAAAACATTAGGAATCGTTTCGCTTCCTGGAATGATGACCGGGCTAATTTTAGGTGGTGCATCTCCACTTATAGCTATAAAGTTTCAAATAATGGTTACATTTATGATTTTAGCTTCAACATCAATTTCTAGTATAATGGCTACATATATTGCATATAAAAGCTTTTTTAATGAAAGAAAACAAGTACAAATTTAAATATAATTTTCATTTTTAAAAAAGCCTACTAAAAGAAACTTTCTTTTAGTAGGCTTTTTAATTAATTTTCTATTTTTGATGATTTATTTTTATTAGAACTAACTGTTAAAATAATTAGTATTGCAAGTATTCCTAAAAGAACTGCTGTAAGTCCATATCCTCCAACTAAAGCTTGTACCTTACCTAAGAATATTCCAGCTACTCCAAAATCTCCATCTGAGAAAGTAGAGTTTGCAACACCTAAACTACCAAGTACAGGAAGTAATGCTACTGGTAATAGTGATATTATTACTCCATTTACAAAAGCTCCAATTACAGCTCCTTTTCTACCACCTGTGGAGTTTCCAAATACTCCTGCGGTAGCTCCTGTGAAGAAGTGAGGCACAACCCCCGGTATTATTATTACAAGTCCTGTTGCTGCAAGAGCTAACATCGAAACTATACCTCCGATGAATGAACTTAAAAATCCTATTAATACTGCATTTGGTGCATAAGGGAAAACTATAGGGCAATCAAGTGCTGGCTTTGAATTAGGCACTAACTTGCTAGCTATTCCTTTAAATGCAGGAACTATTTCATTTAAAACTAATCTAACTCCATTTTGGATTAATATAAATCCTGCTGCGAAAGTTAATGCTTGTATCATTGAAAATACTATAAAGTTTTTACCACCTGATAACTCTGATTCAATAAACTTAGGTCCTGCAACAAGTGCAACTACTATATATAAAATTAACATAGTTATTGATATAGAAACTGCTGAATCTCTTAAGAAACTTAAAGACTTAGGAACTTTCATTTCCTCTGTTGATTTTGAATTTTTTCCAACAGCCTTTCCTATTGATGCAGATATCGCATATCCAACTGATGAAAAGTGACCAAGTGCTACTGAGTCATTCTTAGTTATCTTTTTCATGAAAGGTTGACATATAGCAGGAGAAATTACCATTAAAAGTCCTAGTGCAAGTGAACCCGTAAATATTAAGTGAGCTCCACTCATTCCACCTGATATTAATATAACAGCTATCATACAAGCCATAAATAATGTATGATGTCCTGTTAAAAATATATATTTAAATTTCGTAAATCTAGCTATAAGAATATTTACTATCATACCAAATGTCATTATAAGCGCTGTAGCTGTACCGAATTGATCCATAGCAAGTGCAACTACTGCCTCATTGTTAGGTATAACTCCACTTACATTAAATCCATACTCAAACATTTTACCAAACGGTTCTAGTGAACCTGCTATTATACCTGCTGAAGCTGCTATTACAACAAATCCAACCATAGCCTTTAAAGTTCCTTTTATTATATCTTCAATAGGCTTCTTTTGTAATAAAAGTCCTACTAAAACTATAAATCCTACAAGCACTGATGGCTCAGATAAAAAGTCGATAGTTACTTTTAAAAAACCACTCATCTATGATGCCCCCTCTTTATTTAGGTTTTAGCAACCTAATTTTTCTTGTAATTTAGCTTTTAATTCATCTTTGTCAAATAACGCATCTAAAACTATTAAGTTTGGTAAGTGAGATGCACTATCTTCTAAGTCTCTTGCTGTTATAAATATATCTGCTTGATCAGCTGTTGCATCTGCTAAAGAACTGTGAGAAACTTCATATCCACTTAATCCTAATTCACTTAATACTTCATTAACATTCATCTCTACCATAAAACTTGATCCTAATCCTGATCCACAAACTGCCATTATTCTATTCATATTACATTACCTCCATTATCTCTTTTTCATTATTTAAATTTAATATTGTATTTAATTTATTTTGATCCATACATACTTTAGCAACCTTTTGCATAATTTCTAGATGTGAGCTACTATCAACTGCACTTAAAGTGAAAAATAAACTAACTTCTTTGCCTAAGAAATCTACTGGCTTATTTAACTTCAACAAACATAAATCTGTTTTTAATGCTCCATCTTCTGGTCTTGCATGCGGCATTGCAATTTTAGGTGCTATGCAAAAGTATGATCCAAATTCATCAATTTTATTTAGTATTGCTTCATAATAAGAATCATTTATCGAATCCCTTTTTTGTAAAATATCACAAGTAATTTTGATAGCTTCTTTATAGTCATTTACATTGTCTAAAACTTTAACTATCATCTCTTACCCCCCCTTGCTTATCTTGAGTATTTATTTATAACTTCTAAAACTTCATCTTTATCTTTACTATTTAAAATTTTATCTATATTTTCTTTTTTACTAAGCATTTTAGTCAGACAAGCAAGTGCTTTTATATGTGTTTGATTATCTTTTGGAGCTAAGCTTATAAGAATCTTAACTTTATGTTGCTCTTTCCCAGAAAAATAAATTTCTTCTTTAAATGTTGTAAGGGTCATGCTAACTTTATTTACTCCATCTTCTGGTCTTGCATGTGGCATCGCAACCTTTGGAGCTATAACTATATATGGGCCTAATTTTCTTACATTTTCTATCATAGCCTCTATATAAGAATCTTTAACATATCCTAAATTCTTTAGTGGTCTCGCACTAACTCTTATTGCGTCTTCCCAATTTGCTGCTTCTTGATTTAGATAAATAGTATCCTCATTTAGAAGTTCTCTTAATGTTGCTTTATAACTTTTTCCTTTTTCTCTAGAAGAAATTACAATATTTTTAATCTCTTCTCTTAGCTTTTCCTTATTTGAAATAGTTGCGTATTTTTCTACTCCATTGATAATTTTATTTATAAATTCTTGTTCAAAATTAAATACAGATTGCGTATTTGATATTTGAGATAGTAAATTTTGCTTATCTAAATCTGTAAGTATAGGATTTACCTTTATAGCTTGTTTTTGGTTTAAGTCTACAGTAGTTATAGCAAAATCATAGTACTTTTCATAATTTTCAAAATTTTTCAAAGGCAATATATCTTGAATTTCTATCAAATCAAATAACTGCTCTATCTGATTTTTAAGAAGCTGTGAAGTTGCCATACCTGAATTACATACTATAACAATTTTAGGAATTTTAATTTCAACTCCCATTTTGGAACTATATCCTCCAAAGTACATAGCTATATATGCTATCTCATCATCATTTAAATATATATCCAAGTTGTTCTCAATAGTTTTTACAACTTGTTTTGTAAACTGATAAATTGATTTATACTTTTGCTTTACTTCGCTTTTTATTAAGTTTAAGTAGTAAATTCCATACCTTATTTTAAATATAGAAGGTATAAGATGATTTAGTATATTTTTAGATAACACATCATAATCTTCTATTGATATACAAGAAATCTTTTCAAACTCTTTTACCATCATATTAACAGGAAGAATATATTTACTATTAAGTTCATTTTGATAAAAATATGTTCTTATATCTTCATCTTTTGTAAAAAACGTTTGTATATAATACACTTCGTCTTCATCAATGTCATTATTTAAGACGTTTCTAATTATATTTAATAATCTTTTAACCTCTTGATGAGAGTCTAAACTATCTAGGAAATTCTTATCTTCATTTTTAAAAGTTATAATATCTTTATTTTTTACATAATAGTTTTTATAAAAAATTGCTAAATACATAAGTATATAATTTGCGTTGGTATTTTTTAAAATATTTAGATTTTCTTCTTTCATTAAAGTCTTTATATCTTCAAATACTTGCATATACCCGTATTCATCGAAAAAATAATTGTATTCATTGTATAAATTTATAAATAGATATCTTTTAGAATTATTGCTTCCAACTAACTTATATCCATTTTTAGCTTCTAATTCTAATTTATATTTACTTATATATTCTCTAATATTTTTGATATCGTTTAAAACAGTATTTCTACTTACTAAAAGCTTGTTACAATATCTTTCTATCGTTAATTTTTCTAAAGATAAAAATAAATCGATTATTATACTTATGCATCTTTCTTCTGAAGATAATATATAGTCATCTTTAGAGTACTTAAGCACCTTTCTTATCTTATCTTTATCTTCTGAGCTTATATGATAACCTAAGTTTCTTACATTCGATATTTCTAAATTATATTTTTTTATATAATCATTAATTTTTGAAATATCGTAATAAACTGTTCTTCTAGAAATATTTAATAACTTAACTATTTTTTCAATTTTTACATATTCATGATTCATAAGTATATCTAATATATCTTCTAGTCTTTTATTAAGTTTCATATGTTCTTCCTTTCTTAAGTTCATTATATAACTTTTTATTTTTGCACAAAAGACAAAATATACGCACATTTTTTATGCAAAATTTTGTACTCATCTTAATATATTAACCTAAATTAATAGTTTATTTAAATGAAAAGTATAAAAAATACCTATCAAATTTGATAGGTATTTTTTATACTTTTAATCTCCTCATTTTTTTATAATAGAATATAAATGAATACGCCCCTGGAATTATGATCCACAATAATATGCATATAGTTGAAGATGTTTCTATTTTAAAGAAAAATGCTGATATAAACATAATAATTGCTACTGGAAAAGAAATATATCCTAAAATTTTATGAGCTAATTTCCAAGTATCTTCATCTCTTATAGTCCAAGGAAGTCTTAAGCCTACATATCTATTGAATGGTATTTTAGGTGCAGAATTTCCAAATACTATAATTAGAATAGATACCAAAGTAACTATAACTATATCATTATTTTCTAAATTTAATAAATTCTTAGTTGATGGCATAATAGTCAATAAGTAAAATCCTACAAAAACTAACATGCTAAGTCTATTCAAAAATCTCATAGTCTTAATTTTAGGATTTCCTTCTGATAAATTTGATACCTTTGATGCTTTGATATCTAAAATTATCATTGAAATAATAGCGAGTGCTACAACAACAGTAAAACTTAAGTTATTTTCTGGTGCTATTGTTCCCCAAATTATAATTAATAACGATGCTATAGAAAGCACTATCCCTGTAATATCAATCTTTTTCATATATACATTCCCCCTTTATTATTTTTGAAATATATCTAAAAAATTCCCTAAAACTTCTTGAATTACAGAAGTGTTTATAGAATAAATTACAAACTGCCCCTTCTTTTCAGAACTTATAAGTTCTGCATCTCTTAAAATATCCAAATGTTTAGATATAGATGGTTTTGACATATCAAAGTGATTAGATATCTCGCCTGCACTTAAATCCTGTTTATTCAAAAGTTTTAAAATTTCTCTTCTAGTTTCATCACTTAAAGCTTTAAACACTTTTCCCATAAATAAATTCCTTCCTTTATATATTTAGCTAATTAGTTAAATATCTATATATTCATTATATTCTAGTTATTTTAAAATTGCAATATATGCTAAATATTATATTCACATTATGTTTATATAACTAAGCTTCATATTCTATCAACTGTCTTTTATTAAGGTTAATTTCCTTAAACGTAGAAAAAGATATCACACTAAGTAATATGTGATATCTTTTTTATAACTATCCTACTTGTCCTACATAATTTAAGTTAACTATAGGAAGCCCATTTAATGGTTCTTTTTCACTTATATCAATTAAAAACTTATCATTTTTTCCAGGGATAATTTCTAAAGTATTTTCTTTAAAATCATCATCATTAAAGTTCATACCAAATCCAGTCATATCTTTTTTACCATATAAGAAGCATACTACTTTGTTGTCTTTGATAAATGCAACTTGATTAAACTCTCCAACTTCTGATTCTCCAATATTTAAAAACTTATACCCAATAGTTTTATAGATTTCCTCCCTTGGAGTACCTATCTTAAATGCATATGCCTTATCCCACTCAAAAGGTGCTAATTTTCCTAAATTAACTTCTTTAGTACTTTCATTTAGATCTCCAGTTTTACTAAATAAATTACTTATATTGTTAAATATATCTTCTAATTCTTTTTTACTTTTTTCAAGCTGAATTATTTCGCTAGATTTATCAACTATATCCCATCCATCTTTAGTTTTTTCTATATTGAAATTTATCTTAGATATACATTCCCCATGTTTCCCAGGTTCTGTTACTATAACATTCTCACCAGATTTATTTTTATAATCATGCTGTTTAATTTGAACGTGGTTATGTCCTGCTACAATTGCATCTATACCCTCAACTTGAGTAGCTAACTCTTGTATTCTATTTCCTGGGTGTCTTGGTTTTTTAGGCTTTTCTCCAGTGTGAGCAACAGCTACTATAACATCAGCCTTATCTTTTTCTTTCATAACTTTAACCCATTTTTTAGCATCTTCCACCAAGTCTGTCATATACAGTTCTTGATTGTAATTTGGTAAATCTTTCAATTCTACATCTCCTTCTCCAACTTCTTTTATTGTAAGTCCTAAAATTCCTAATTTTACAGTGCCTTGTGGAGTATTTATTTCTTTTATAACATATGGTTTTGTATAATTATCCCCGTTCTTTTTGTATGCATTTGCTGACAATACATCTATTTTTTGTTTTTCAAAATCAGATATTAAATTGTCTAGATAAAACTTATTATTAGATACAAATTCATGATTTCCAAGAACTACGGCATCATACCCTATATCTTTCATTTCCTTTGCTATAGGTGCTTCTATGTACTTTTCAGTATTTCTATTCTCTCTACGTTTATCAAAATATCTATTCATATCGTCAGATGCCCCAAATCCTAAGTCAAAGAAATCTCCTGCATCAACCAAAGTAATATTCTTATCCTTATTTTTTTCATTTGCAACATAATCACTTAACTCATATGGTAAGGTTCCATGCAAATCTGTAGTAGCTAATACACTTATATTTGTCGTTTTCGTAGATGTACATCCCCCTATAAAAATTGTAAATATTCCTATAGTTATATATAATAATTTTTTATTCATAAAATCTCAAAACCCTTTCTTTATCTTAACTCTACTTAGATGTATAAACAAACTTAATCGTAGGACTATTGGTATATGTATTTTCTTCTCCTTCTTCCATTCTAAAGCAGTCATTTTTATCAGATCTAATAGTTAAAACTCCATCATTAAAATCTGATTTTTTAAAATCAAAGCTATATGGTGCACACCTTTCCTCGCCACTCATGTATAAGACAACTTCATTTCCGTTCATAAATACTAGCTGGGGTTCATTACTTTCAGCAATATTTAAAAACTTATATCCCACTGTATTGTAAATTTTTTCTCTTTGTGTTTTTGGACTAAACACATATAGTTTATTCCACTTAAACTTCATAGTTTTACCAAAGCTTATTTCTTCACCTAATTTATCTTTTTTCTCAAATACTGAAGCCCCAAATATACCTATGTTATTACACATCTCATTTAGAGCTGTTTTACTTTTTTCAAATTGAACTATATCACTTGATTTATCAATAACTTCCCATTTATCCCCATCTTTTTCTAGCTTTAAATTTATTTTAGAAATACATTCTCCATGTTTCCCAGGCTCTGTTACTATAACATTCTCTCCTGATTTATTTTTATAATCATTTTGTTTAATTTGAACATGGTTATGACCTGCTACAATTGCATCTATCCCATCAACTTGTGTAGCTAAATCTTGTATTCTATTTCCTGGGTGTCTTGGTTTTTTAGGCTTTTCTCCAGTATGAGCAACAGCTACTACAATATCAGCTTTGTCCTTTTCTTTCATGACTTTGACCCATTTTTTAGCATCTTCTACTAAATCTGTCATATATAATTCTCCCTTAAATCCATCTTGATCTTTAAGCTCCAAAGATTTATTTTCTACTAACTTTTCTCCATCCCAATATTTACTTTCTCCAACTTCTTTTATAGTAAGTCCCAATATTCCTAATTTTACAGTTCCCTCTGGAGTTTCTACTTCTTTTATTACATAAGGTTTTGTATAACTTTCTCCATTTGATTTATACGTGTTTGCTGATAAGACACTTACACCTTGTTTTTCAAAACTAGTTATCATATTATCTAGTTCTTTTTTACTTCCTAAAAACTCATGATTTCCAAGGGTTACAGTTTCATATCCGATATCCTTCATTTCTTTTGCTAAAGGCATATCCCTATATTGTAAGTTATTCGCTAATCTATCCTGACCTGTCTGTTCAAAGAATTTTTCCATATCCCCAGATACCCCAAATTCACTATCACAAAAATCACCAGCATCGACTAATGTTATATTTTTATCTTTCTTTTTTTCATTTGCTACATATTCACTTAATTCATTTGGAAGTACTCCATGTAAATCTGTAGTCGCTAATATATTTACATCTGTAGTTTTAGTAGATGTACACCCTGATATTAATAACATACTTGTTATTAATAATCCTCCAAATATTTTTTTATTCATAATGCACCCCTTATTTGTCATTTTTTACCAATATTATTAATTATTCACCATATTTTCTTAATTACCTTTTAACTTAATATTCTAACAATTCAACAAAAAAGGTGTCGCAACCATTCGACACCTACAATTAGTTTTATAGATTAAACTTCTCTATAGATTAATTTTTTCCTAAATGCAAACTTAAACCTTATAAGTAACGCTATATAAATAATAGCTGAAGCTATTCCTATACATAATGAACATCCAAAAATCATATTAGCTGTCAATACTGGAGTATAATCTATATAAACCTCAAATCCACCTCTTTCTCCTTTTGAGTTAAGAATTTTTCCATTCCCACCTAATGTAACAAGCTTATCCTTTTGATTTACTTTATCACTGTATCTATATACAACTTTTTCACCTGGATTTATCTATATATTTAAATTTCTTACAAGCTTAAATTCTTTAGTATTAAGTAATTCTTTTAATTCCTTTTCATAAGTTTTTGGGTTGTGTATGTCTTTTTCCGTTGTTATGATATCTACCTCAACGCCCATCATATCATGTATATAATTAATTTTTTCTCGAATATTTCCTATAAATACCATCATTGTTAAACATACAATTAAAGATAATACAGCTGTATTTTTGAATATATTTATCATTCTTTTATTTAATTTTTCATTATCCTTTTTACTTTCCTTAAGCGATTTATGTAAGTCTTTTAGCATTTCAGTTCCACCATCAAATTGATTTATAGCTTCTCTTTGTGCATCTTCTTCTGAATATCCATTATCAATAAATTCATTAGTTGATGTTATTAAATGCTCCCTTAATTCTTCTTTTAACTCTTTTACTTCCTTACTTTTATCATTTTTATATAATGACTTTAAATATTCATCAATAATTTTCATAACTTATTTTCTCCCCTTTAAAAATTGATTCATTATGTTTTGGACAAAGTCCCACTCTTGTATTTTTATATCTAAAGCGGTTCTTCCTTCATCAGTTATGTTATAATACTTTCTTCTACTGCCTGCCCCTTGTTCATTTCCCCAGTAAGATTTTATCAACCCTTTTGTTTCTAATCTTTTAAGAGAAACATACATTGTTCCATCTTTTAACTCAAATGTAGTTTTATCCCTAACAATTTTAGCTATTTCATATCCATAAGAATCTTTTTCATCTAAAATAGCTAAAATTAATGTGTCTATATGACCTTTTAAAACTTCTTTATTTAATTCCATAAAATCACCTCCGTTCATTAAGTACCTCACTATACGATGTAGTTACATAAATATAGTAAATCAAAATACCTCGTAATGCAAGTGTAATTTCAAAAACAAAAAAATAAAAGGTGTCGCATCCACGACACCTTCAATAAAATTTAGTTTAACTTTTTTCAAGCTAAGTTATGATATATAGGCTGACAAAACGTTAAAGCCACGCTTTTAGGCTTTAGTGCCGGAAGACTATATATCATAACTAGCATATAAAGCTAACTAAATTTAAACATTTTTAGCTCCAAAATAATCATCTAATTCTTCTTCAAAATTTATATTTTTACTTGAACTATTTACACTTTTTAACTTAAATCTTTCTATAAGTGATTTTAACATTTGTGCTTGTCCACTTAATTCTTCACTAGCAGCTGCACTTTCTTCTGAAGTTGCTGAATTTGTTTGAACTACTTCAGATATTTGGTCTACACCTAGTGTAACTTGGTTTATTGCATTAGCTTCATCTTCAGATGTTTTTGCTATATCATTAACTACTGCAGTTGTTCTATTTGTTGTGTTTATTATTCTCTTGAATGAATCAGCTGTATTTTCTACTATTTCATTACCTTTATCAACAGCTTCTATTGAATTCTCAATAAGTGTAGCTGTATTTTTAGCGGCCTCAGCTGATTTAGATGCTAGGTTTCTAACTTCATCTGCAACAACTGCAAATCCTTTACCAGCTTCTCCTGCACGAGCTGCTTCTACAGCTGCATTTAAAGCTAATATATTAGTTTGGAATGCTATGTCATCAATTGTTTTTATTATTCTAGCTATCTCATTAGAAGTAAATGATATTTCTTCCATGGCTTTTATCATATGAGTCATTTGGTCATTTCCTTCTTTAACTTGCTTACTTGAATTTAACATTAATGAATTTGCTTTTTTTGCATTATCAGCATTTTCTTTAATTTTATCTGATATTTCTGCTATAGTTGCAGATAATTCTTCCACTGCACTTGCTTGTTCTGTAGCACCTTGTGCTAAAAGTTGTGATCCACTTGATACTTGATTTGATGCTCCTTCAACTTCTTCTGATGCTAAGTTTATTTGTAACATTATTTCACTTAGATCTTTAGTTATTTTTAAAACAGAACTTTCTATTACTTTAAATACTCCTACGTACTCAGTACTAGTTTCAACATCAAAGTTTCCAGATGCAACTTCTTCTAATACGTGTGTAGTATCCATTATAATTTCTTTTGTTTTACTACTCATTTGACGCATACTATCTGATAATGACCCTAATTCATCTTTTGATTCATACTCAATATCTATATCAAAATCTCCATCTGCCATTTTATTTGCAGCAGATTCTAATTGTTTGATTGGAGTTTGTAATTTTTTTGTTATAAATATACATATACCAAGACCTGATAATATAACAACTGCACTTATTACTACAGAAGATTTAATAGCTTTTGATGATCTTTCTTCTATCTCTTTATTAAATTCTACACTACGAGCTTTTTCATCTTCATATATAGCTTTTGCCGTATTTATACATGTATCATAAGCATTATAATATACACTTCCAGATGTTACTGCAATGTGTTCTGCTTCTTTTGCTTTTCCTTGATGTATAAGTGAATATAGATTGCCATTTTCTCTTTTTAATGTTTCTAAAGATGTTCCAAGATTATCAACTAATTTTTTGTCACCTAAAGTTTTTTTTCTAAGTACATCCATGCTTTTATCAATATTTTCAAAATCTTTTTGTACCAAAGCTTCAAGTTCTTCAGACTTATTTCCTGCAATAGAGTTCATAGTAATTTGATCTATAGATGCTAAATCCCTTCTAATACTCATAGATTCATTGGTTACTTGAAAAGGACCATCAAATAATTGATTGCTTCTATCTGTAGATTTTTTTAAGTTGCTTATTAAAAATAAATTTGATAATGCAGTAAACACTAATAAAATAACAAATGCTACCCCTAACTTTTGTCCTATTTTTAAGTTTTTTAATTTCATATATTTTCCTCCCTGTCCTCTGTTGATTATGATAGCTTTTCTTAAAAAGAAGTATAATAACTTCTAAAATATAGCTAATTTGATACCATCTACTTATATACGGTTAAAAACTGGAAAACTTTAACAAAAATAAAGCATTGCACATAGTGCAATGCCTTATTTCTATTTATATCCTCTAACTGTCACTTGATTTAAGAAATAGCTAAGGGAATATATATAACATGACGAAATGTTATATATATTCCTAAGCTATACTATCTAACTATATATTTGCTTGCTCTCTTAAAGCTTCAGCTTTATTAGTTCTTTCCCATGGTAAATCTAAGTCAGTTCTACCAAAGTGTCCATAAGCTGCAACATTTTTGTACATAGGCTTTCTTAAGTCTAAATCTCTTATTATTGCTCCTGGTCTTAAATCAAAGTTCTTGTTAACTAAATCAACAAGTAATTCTTCACTTACTTTTCCAGTTCCAAATGTAT
>NZ_JBOGBV010000045.1:0-13421 GCF_051656405.1 Paraclostridium sp. | reverse complement strand
CTTTTCTTAGAGCAGTCTTTATTTCTTCAACAGTAAATTCTTCACCTTCAAGATATTTCATCATTAACTCTTCATCAGTTTCAGCAACAGCTTCTACAAGCTTTTCTCTCCACTCTTGAGCTAATTCTTTCATATCTTCTGGTATTTCTGTTTTTATTATTTCTACACCTAAGTCATCTTTGTATATGTGAGCACACATTTCTACAAGGTCAACTTCTCCTTCTAACCAATCTTCTTTACCTATTGGTAATTGAACTGGAACTGCATTAGCAGCTAATCTATCTTTCATCATAGCTACAACATTGTAGAAGTCTGCACCCATGATGTCCATTTTATTTACGAATGCAACTCTAGGTACTCCATAGTTATCAGCTTGTCTCCATACATTCTCAGATTGAGGTTCAACCCCACCTTTAGCACAGAAAACTGCAACTGAACCGTCAAGAACTCTTAGAGATCTTTCAACCTCAACTGTGAAATCGACGTGTCCTGGTGTATCTATTATATTTATTCTATGGTCTTTCCAAGCAGCAGTAGTAGCAGCAGAAGTTATTGTTATACCTCTCTCCTTCTCTTGCTCCATCCAGTCCATTTGAGAAGCTCCTTCGTGAGTTTCTCCTATTTTATGAGTTTGCCCTGTATAGAATAGGATTCTTTCTGTAGTAGTAGTTTTTCCAGCATCTATATGAGCCATGATTCCTATATTTCTAGTTCTTTCTAAAGGAAACTTTCTAGCCATGATTCTCCTCCTTACGACATCCCATCTAATAAAAGGATATCAAATATATCCTATTATTAGAATCTGTAGTGAGCAAATGCTTTATTAGCTTCTGCCATCTTATGAGTATCTTCTTTCTTCTTAACAGAAGCTCCTGTATTGTTAGCAGCATCCATTATTTCTTTAGCTAGCTTTTCAACCATACCTTTTTCACCACGAGCTCTAGTATAGTTTACTAACCATCTTAATCCTAAAGTTTGTCTTCTTTCAGGTCTAACCTCAATTGGAACTTGGTAGTTAGCTCCACCAACTCTTCTAGCTTTAACCTCTAAAACAGGCATTATATTTTCCATAGCTGTTTCGAAAATTTCTAAAGCATTTTCTCCAGTTTTTTCAGCGATTATCTCGAAAGCATCATATACTATCTTTTGAGATTTCCCTTTTTTCCCATCTATCATTAAGTTATTTATTAACTTAGTTACTACCTTACTTCCATATAATGGATCTGGTAAAACTTCTCTTTTTGGAACATTACCTTTTCTTGGCATTTTGCTTCCCTCCTTAATTATTTAATCTTAAATCATAGGTACTCGACATCATATAAAACGCCGTGATGCCATAAATATCTATATATTTAAAGCACCGAACTATAATTGAAATTGATTTTTAATTGCTTATTTTTTTGCAGGTTTAGGTCTCTTAGCACCGTACTTAGATCTAGCTTGCATTCTCTTATCAACACCAGCTGTGTCTAATGTACCTCTTAATATGTGGTATCTAACCCCTGGAAGGTCTTTAACTCTTCCTCCTCTTATAAGAACAACACTATGTTCTTGTAAGTTGTGTCCTTCTCCTGGTATATAAGCAGAAACTTCTATACCGTTAGTTAATCTAACTCTGGCAACTTTTCTTAAAGCTGAGTTAGGTTTCTTAGGAGTAAATGTTTTAACTGAAGTACAAACCCCTCTTTTTTGTGGAGCACTAGTATCAGTTGATTTCTTGTGTAAAGAATCGTATCCTTTTTGTAATGCTGGAGCAGTAGATTTCTTTTCTATCGCTTTTCTTCTCTTACGAACTAATTGGTTAATTGTTGGCATCATCTGCACCTCCTTCCAAATTTTTCGATCTTAAATGACCGCCAACTACATCAATATGGGCTCATACTGATATAATATGTAGCAGGTATGCTACATTGCAATAAATGTCTATAACACACATTTGTGGTTTTAGCTCTTTAGTTTGGTGCATATTATTATGCTTTTTATTAGTTAAAATAAAATATATTTAAAATATTACTAAGAGCTTAGCCCTTAGTAATATTTAATATCTTTACTTCACATACCTTTACATTTTAGCATCAGAGACACCTTATGTCAAGGATGTTTAGTTTATATAACAAAGTAAAATTATTCTTCTATTTTTTCAACTGCTATATTTTTATATCTCTTCATTCCAGTTCCTGCTGGTATTAACTTACCTATTATAACATTTTCTTTAAGACCTATTAAGTGGTCTTCTTTTCCTTTTATAGCAGCTTCTGTTAATACTCTAGTAGTTTCTTGGAATGATGCAGCTGATAAGAAAGATTCTGTAGCAAGAGATGCCTTAGTTATACCAAGTAAAACTCTCTTAGCTGATGCAGGTCTTAACCCTTGAGCTTCAGCTTCTTCATTTGTTTTATTGAATGTAAGAACATCTTCGTATCCTCCTGGTAATAAATCAGTATCACCTGGATCTTCAACTTTAACTTTAGATAGCATTTGTCTAACAATTACTTCTATATGTTTGTCGTTGATGTCAACCCCTTGCATTCTATAAACTCTTTGAACCTCTTTAACAACATAATCTTGAACACCTTCAATACCTTTAACTCTTACTATATCATGAGGATTTATTGATCCTTGAGTTAAAGCTTCTCCAGCTTCTACAAATTGACCATTCTTAACTCTTAATCTTGAACCATATGGTATAGCATATACTTGCGCTTCACCTTGTTCTGGAACTACTGTAGCTTCTTTTCTTTTACCAGTTTCATCTATCTCTACTCTACCTGATACTTCAGTTATTGTAGCAAGACCTTTTGGCTTTCTAGCTTCAAATAATTCCTCTACCCTTGGAAGACCTTGTGTTATATCTCCTCCGGCAACCCCACCTGTATGGAATGTACGCATTGTAAGCTGAGTACCAGGTTCACCGATTGATTGAGCAGCTATTATACCAACAGCTTCTCCTATATTAACTTCTTTACCAGTAGCTAAGTTTCTACCATAACACTTAGAACATACTCCATGGTTAGTTCTACAATTAAGAACTGTTCTTATCTTAACTATTTTTATTCCAGACTCTATAATCTTTTCAGCTTGATCTTCTTGTATCATAGCATCAGCTTCAACGATTACTTCACCTGTCTCTGGATGAACTACAGGATCTATAGTATATCTTCCAACTATTCTATCATATAGCTCTTCTATTACTTCATTTCCATCTTTTATTGCAAAGATTTCTGTATCTTCTGTTGTTCCACAGTCAACATCCCTAACAATAACATCTTGACTGACATCAACAAGTCTTCTTGTTAAGTATCCTGAGTCAGCTGTACGTAGAGCTGTATCGGCAAGACCCTTTCTAGCTCCATGTGAAGATGTGAAGTATTCAAGTACTGATAAACCTTCACGGAAGTTAGATTTAACTGGTATTTCAACTGTCTTACCAGATGCATTGGCCATCAGACCACGCATACCAGCTAACTGTCTTATCTGGTTCTTAGAACCTCTGGCTCCAGAGTGAGCCATTATGAAGATGTTGTTTAATCTATCTAGGTTAGCCATAAGAGCATCTGTAACTTTTTCAGTAGTCTCTGTCCAAGTTTCTATTACTCTCTCATATCTTTCCTCGTTAGATATAAGACCTCTTCTATATGCTTTTTCATATTTATCAACCTTACCTTCAGCTTCAGTTATATAACCTTTCTTAGCTTCTGGTATTTTCATATCTGCAACAGCAACAGTTATACCACCTCTTGTAGAATATTTAAATCCTAAAGATTTTATATGGTCTAACATTTCAGCAGTTACTGTGTTTCCATGCTTTCTGAAACACTTATCTATTATTTTTCCTAAAGACTTTTTATCTGCTAAGAAATCTACTTCTAAAGCAAACTTATCTTCGTTTCTATCAACGAATCCTAAGTCTTGAGGTATATTTTCATTGAATATAAATCTACCAACAGTTGCTTCTACTAATTGAGTTCCAACACCATCAACAGTTCTTCTTACTTTAACTAATGAGTGTAGTGTAACTGCATTATTATCATAAGCAAGCATCATTTCATTGTAATCTTTGAAGATCATTCCAGTACCTCTAGCACCTTCTTGAGCTTCTATTGTTAGGTAGTAACATCCTAGAACCATATCCTGAGAAGGAGTTGTTATAGGAGAACCATCTTTAGGAGCAAGTATGTTATTTACAGATAACATTAAGAATCTTGCCTCAGCCTGAGCTTCAACAGATAAAGGAACGTGTACTGCCATTTGGTCACCATCGAAGTCAGCGTTGTATGCTGTACATACTAATGGATGTAACTTTATAGCTTTTCCTTCAACTAAAACTGGTTCAAATGCTTGTATACCTAATCTATGAAGAGTTGGAGCACGGTTAAGCATTACTGGATGTCCTTCTATAACATCTTCTAATACGTCCCAAACTTCCGGCTTAACTTTTTCTACTATAGATTTCGCACTCTTTATGTTGTGTGCATATCCTTCTTTAACTAATCTATCCATAACAAATGGCTTGAATAATTCAAGAGCCATCTTCTTAGGAAGACCACATTGATAGAATTTAAGTTCCGGTCCAACAACTATAACAGAACGTCCTGAGTAGTCAACACGCTTACCAAGTAAGTTTTGACGGAAACGTCCTTGCTTACCTTTAAGCATATCTGATAACGACTTTAATGGTCTATTTCCTGGTCCAGTTACTGGTCTACCTCTTCTACCATTGTCTATTAAAGCATCTACAGCTTCTTGAAGCATTCTCTTCTCATTTCTTACAATGATATCTGGAGCTCCAAGCTCTAATAATCTCTTTAATCTGTTATTTCTGTTTATAACTCTTCTGTATAAGTCATTTAAGTCAGATGTTGCAAATCTTCCTCCATCTAATTGAACCATTGGTCTTAAATCAGGTGGTATAACTGGAATAGCATCTAATATCATCCATTCTGGTTTATTTCCAGATTTCTTAAATGCTTCTACAACTTCTAATCTTCTTATAGTTCTAACTCTTTTTTGACCTGTACTATCCTTTAGTTCAGCTCTTAATTCTTTACTTTGTTGGTCTAAGTCTATGTTTTGTAAAAGCTTCTTAACAGCTTCAGCACCCATTCCTACTTCAAAAGTATTATATCCGTACTTTTCTACAGCAGTTCTGTATTCTTTTTCTGTTAATAATTGCTTTTCATTTAATCCAGTTTCACCAGGATTAGTCACTACATAAGATGCAAAATATAATATTTTTTCTAATGATCTAGGAGACATATCAAGTAGAAGTCCCATTCTACTTGGTATACCTTTGAAGTACCAGATATGAGACATAGGAGCTGCTAGCTCTATATGTCCCATTCTTTCTCTTCTTACCTTTGCTTTAGTTACTTCTACTCCACATCTATCACAAACAACACCTTTGTATCTAACTCTTCTGTACTTTCCACAGTGACACTCCCAGTCCTTTTGTGGTCCAAATATTCTTTCACAAAAAAGACCATCTTTCTCCGGCTTAAGTGTACGGTAGTTTATTGTTTCAGGCTTTTTTACTTCTCCTCTAGACCATTGTCTTATTTTTTCCGGAGAAGCCAATGCTATTTTTATTGACTCGAAATTGTTTAGTTCAAACAAGGAGTTCTCTCCCTTCTATTTGAGATTTACTTAAAATTAAGAAACTATATATCAAAGTCTTCATCGTCGTAATTTAAATCTTCATAAACTACGTCTTCTTCAAATTCTAATTCTTCTGCTACTTCTTCTGTTGTTTCAAGATCATCTATTTCTTCAACTATGCTATTTTCTTCAAGTTCGCTTATGTTTTCCATAATATCCAATTCAAACTCTTTAGCATCTTCATCTATATCTATAGACTCTCTTACTTCTATTTCTTTATCTTCTTCTGTTAATACTTTTACATCTAAGCATAAACTTTGAAGTTCTTTTATTAAAACTTTAAATGATTCTGGTATACCTGGTTCAGGTATATTTTCACCTTTAACGATAGCTTCATAAGTTCTAACACGTCCTACAACGTCATCTGACTTAACTGTAAGTATTTCTTGAAGTATGTGAGCAGCACCATATGCTTCTAATGCCCAAACCTCCATCTCTCCGAATCTCTGACCACCAAATTGTGCTTTACCACCAAGTGGTTGTTGAGTTACTAAAGAGTATGGCCCTGTACTTCTTGCATGTAACTTATCATCAACTAAGTGATGTAGTTTTAACATGTACATGTATCCAACTGTAATTCTATTATCAAAGACATTTCCAGTTCTACCATCATATAAAGTTACTTTTCCATCATCTGGATATCCGGCTTCTACTAGAGCTTTCCTTATATCAGGCTCTTTTGCTCCATCAAATACTGATGTAGCTACGTGCCATCCTAAAGTTTTAGCAGCAAGACCTAAATGAACCTCAAGAACCTGTCCGATGTTCATACGAGATGGTATACCTTGTGGGTTAAGAACTATATCAAGTGGTTGACCATTTTCCATGAAAGGCATATCTTCTTCAGGTAATACCCTTGATATAACCCCTTTATTACCATGACGTCCGGCCATTTTATCTCCAACTCTTATTTTTCTCTTCTTAGCTATATAACATCTAACTAATTCATTAACCCCTGGAGATAAATCATCTCCATTTTCTCTTGTGAATACTTTTACGTCAACTATTATACCAGATTCTCCATGAGGTACTTTTAATGAAGTATCTCTAACTTCTCTAGCTTTTTCTCCGAATATAGCACGAAGTAATCTTTCCTCTGCAGTAAGTTCTGTTTCTCCCTTAGGAGTTACTTTACCTACTAATATATCTCCAGAGTCAACTTCTGCCCCTATTCTGATTACACCTCTTTCGTCTAAGTTCTTTATAGCACTTTCTCCAACATTAGGTATATCTCTAGTTATTTCTTCTGGTCCTAGTTTAGTATCTCTAGCTTCACATTCATATTCTTCTATATGAATAGTAGATAGTCTGTCTTCTTTTACAAGTCTTTCATTTATTAAGATAGCATCCTCATAGTTGTAACCTTCCCATGTCATGAATGCTATGAAGCAGTTTCTTCCTAAAGCTACTTCTCCCATTTCAGTAGATGGTCCGTCAGCTATAACATCTCCAGCTTCTATCTTATCATTTTTATTTATTATAGGAGTTTGATTTATACAAGTACCTTGGTTTGAACGCTTAAACTTAAGTAACTTATATCTATCTTTATTTCCATCTTCTCTTCTTATGATTATCTCTTCTGCACTTACTCTTTCTGCTATACCAGCATTTTTAGCAACTACAACTGCTCCAGAGTCTTTAGCAGCTCTATATTCAACACCTGTACCTATGATAGGTGCTTCTCTTCTTACTAGTGGTACTGCTTGACGTTGCATGTTTGATCCCATAAGCGCACGGTTGGCGTCATCATTCTCTAAGAATGGTATCATAGCTGTCGCTATAGACACAACTTGCTTAGGAGATATATCCATGTAGTCAACTTTATCAGTAGGAACTAATTCCATGGCACCATTTACAGTTCTACATACAACTCTGCTGTTTACAAATGCATCATTATCATCTAAAGGCTCATTTGCTTGAGCTCTTATAAATAAGTCTTCTTCGTCAGCTGTTAAGTAATGTATTTCATCTGTAACTTTTTCGCTATCCTTATCGTATTTTCTATAAGGAGATTCTATAAATCCAAATTCATTTATTTTTGCATATGTTCCTAGAGAGTTTATAAGACCGATGTTTGGTCCCTCTGGAGTCTCTATCGGACACATTCTTCCGTAGTGAGAATGGTGAACGTCACGAACTTCGAATCCAGCTCTTTCTCTTGAAAGTCCTCCTGGTCCAAGTGCTGATAGTCTTCTCTTATGAGTTAACTCTGATAATGGGTTTGTTTGGTCCATGAATTGTGATAGTTGTGAACTACCAAAGAATTCTTTTATTGCAGCTGAAACAGGTCTTATGTTTACTAATGCTTGAGGAGTTATAGATTCCATATCTTGAACCGTCATTCTTTCCTTTATAACTCTTTCCATTCTTGAAAGACCTATTCTAACTTGGTTTTGTAGTAATTCACCAACTGATCTTATTCTTCTGTTTCCTAAATGATCTATATCATCTATATTACCTATTCCATAGAATATATTAAATTGGTAGCTTATAGAAGCAATTATGTCATCTAATAATATATGCTTTGGTATAAGTTCTTTCATTCTAGATTTTATAGCTTCTTTTATTTCTTCTTCTTCACTATACTCATCTAAAATCTCTTTTAAAGTTGGGTAGTGAACTTTTTCTTTTATCTTTAAATCGTCTATATCAAAGTTTATATGTGATTTTATATCTACAAAATTATTTCCTATAACTTTTACAACTTTTTCATCTTCAGCCAATAACTCAACAACATTTATTCCTGAGTTTTGTATAGCAACAGCTACCTCTAAAGATATTTTTTCTTCAGCTTTAACAAATACTTCCCCTGTTTCTGGATTTATAATATCATTAGCTGAAATTTTATTCATTATTCTATAGCATAACGCAAGTTTCTTATTGAACTTGTATCTACCAACTTTAGCTAAGTCATATCTCTTAGCATCAAAGAATAATGCATTTAATAATGATGATGCACTTTCTACTGTTGGAGGTTCACCTGGTCTTAACTTTTTGTATATTTCTATAAGACCTTCTTCAACAGTTTTTGTGTTATCTTTTTCTAATGTAGCCATTAATCTTTCATCTTCGCCTAATAGCTCTATTATTTCTGCATCTGAACCTATTCCAAATGCTCTTAATAAGACTGTAACAGGTTGTTTTCTTGTTCTGTCAACTCTTACAGATATAACATCATTAGAATCAGTTTCATATTCTAACCATGCACCTCTGTTTGGTATAACAGTAGATGATATAAGTCTTTTACCTGACTTATCCATTTCTTGAGCATAGTAAACTCCAGGAGATCTAACTAACTGACTTACTATAACCCTTTCTGCTCCGTTTATTATGAAAGTTCCCTTTTCTGTCATTAAAGGGAAGTCACCCATAAATACTTCTTGTTCTTTTATTTCACCTGTTTCTTTATTTATAAGTCTTACTTTAACTTTTAGAGGTGCACAATATGTTGCATCTCTTTCTTTACATTCTTCTATGTCATACTTCGGTTTCTCGTCTAAAGAATAATCAACAAATTCTAATATAAGATTACCTGTATAATCTTCTATAGGTGAAATGTCTTCAAACACTTCTTTTAAACCTTCTTTTAAAAACCACTCATAGGAATCGCATTGTATCTCTATAAGATTTGGTACATCAGCTATCTCTTTTATTTTTGAGTAGCTCATTCTAGTTCTCTTACCTATCGTGACAGGATGTGGCATTCACTTTTCACCTCTCAATAATTAAAAATAAAACCATAGTTTATTCTAACGCATCTAATAATTCTAACATAATTGCAAGCTTTTTTCAATATATAACTTTTATGTATATGCATAATATTAGCTTTTTTTGTTCGACATAAAACATGCATTATCTATTATGTTCAAAAAATCATCCTCTAATTCGCTTTTTTAAAAAATATACTGTTATTTTCTGCATTTGAGGAAAAAAAAAGATGCCCTAAAGGACATCTTCTTTAAAAGAAAACTACTTAACTTCTACTGAAGCTCCAGCAGCTTCTAACTTTTCTTTCATTTGTTCAGCTTCGTCTTTAGAAACTGCTTCTTTTAATGTCTTAGGAGCATTGTCAACTAATTCTTTAGCTTCTTTTAATCCTAATCCAGTTATTTCTCTAACAGCTTTTATAACTCCAACTTTTGAAGATCCAGCACTTGTTAATACTAAGTCAAACTCAGTTTTCTCTTCAGCAGCTCCACCAGCAGCAGCACCAGCCATCATAACTGGAGCTGAAGCAGATACTCCAAATTTCTCTTCTGCAGCTTTAACTAATTCATTTAATTCTAAAACTTTCATGTTTTCTATAGCTTCTAATATTTGTTCTATTGTCATTGTTAGCACCTCCGAATTATATTCTTTTTAATTAATAATTGTTATTTTTTTCTTATTCTTAAGTCTTAAGCTATTATTAAGCTTCTTGACCTTCTTGCTTCTTGATCATTGCATCTAATAAGTATGCAAAGTTTGATACTGGAGCTTTTAAGCTTCCAAGTAATTTAGCAAGAAGTACTTCTCTTGATGGTATGTTAGCGAATGCAACGATATCTTCTTTACCGTAGAATTCTCCTTCAACTACACCCATTTTTAATTCCATTTTTGGATGAGAATCCATAAATTCTTTTATTATTCTAGCTGGAGCAACTGGATCTTCGTGTCCGAATGCTATCGCATTTGTTCCTACTAATAATTCGTCATTGAATTGTTCTATACCAACTTCTTTAGCTGCTTTTCTAACTAAAGTGTTTTTGTATACTTTGTATTCAACACCAGCTTCTCTCATTTTCTTTCTTAATTCAGTTACTTCTTCAACTGTTAATCCTTTGTAATCAACAACTATAGCAGAAGAAGAGTTTTGTAACTTCTCAACTATTTCAGCAACAACATGTGATTTTACTTCTATAGCTTTTCTCATCTGGTCAGCACCTCCTTCATCCGATAGGTTTTATCTGCCGCAACTTATAAAAGCTTTTGTAATCATATAGACATACAAAAGCTTTAGCATCAAAATTTATCTAAAACCTCGGTAGGATATTAAGCTTAAAGCACCTACTGTCTACGGCAAATCTATTCTTTTTTATTTATTAACGAATATTATTTTAACATCGTTATTTATTAATGTCAAGCTTTTATTATTCAGCTATTTTAGCAGGGTTAACTTTAACTCCTGGTCCCATAGTTGAAGTAACAGCTACGCTCTTTAAGTATTGTCCCTTAGCAGCAGCAGGCTTAGCCTTAACTATAGCATCCATTAATGCAGTAAAGTTTTCAGTTAACTTTTCTCCACCGAAAGATACTTTTCCTACTGGAACGTGTATTATGTTAGTTTTATCTAATCTATATTCAACTTTACCAGCTTTTATTTCATCTATAGCCTTAGCTACATCAAAAGTAACTGTTCCTGATTTAGGGTTTGGCATTAAACCTTTAGGTCCTAATACTCTACCTAATCTACCTACTACACCCATCATATCTGGAGTAGCAACAATTACATCAAATTCAAACCAGTTTTCACCTTGTATTTTTTGTACTAATTCTTCAGCACCTACAAAGTCAGCACCAGCATTTGTAGCTTCTTCAGCTTTTGCACCTTTAGCAAAAACTAAAACTCTTTTAGTTTTACCAGTTCCGTGTGGTAATACAACCGCACCTCTTACTTGTTGGTCAGCGTGTCTTGAGTCAACACCTAATTTTATATGAGCTTCTACAGTTTCATCAAACTTAGCAGTAGCAACTTCTGCAACTAAAGCTAAAGCTTCTGAAGCATCATATAATCTAGTTTTATCTATCTTACTTAAAGCTTCTACGTATTTTTTACCTTTTTTAGCCATTTTTCATGTCCTCCTTGTGGTTATATTGGTTTTTTACCTCCCACTTTTTCAAGCGAAGATAACTAATCTAATATTAATTAGTCTTCAACAACGATACCCATACTTCTTGCAGTACCAGCTATCATTCTCATAGCAGATTCTACTGAAGCAGCGTTTAAGTCAGGCATTTTTAACTCAGCTATTTCTCTTACCTTAGCTGAAGATAAAGTAGCAACCTTCTTCTTATTTGGCTCTCCTGAAGCAGTATCTAATCCAGCAGCTTTCTTTAATAATACTGCAGCTGGAGGAGTTTTTGTTATGAAACTGAAAGATCTATCTTGATATACAGTTATAACAACTGGTATTATCATTCCAGCTTGATCTGCAGTTTTAGCATTGAATTCCTTTGTGAATCCCATTATGTTAACACCGTGTTGTCCTAATGCTGGTCCAACTGGTGGAGCTGGTGTAGCTTTCCCTGCAGGTATTTGTAATTTTATTTGACCTATAACTTTTTTAGCCATTGAGCGCACCTCCTCAGATTATTTATTCTCTAGTTATATTTTTCTATGCCTTTGTAGTCTATTGCAAATAGAGTTTTTTTACCAAAAGCATCTATACACACTTTTACTTCTTTTGATTCCAGGTCTATCTCTTCTATAGTTCCTACTTGTCCTTCAAAAGGACCATTAGCAACCTTTATTACTTCGCCAATTTCAAAATTTATGTCTCCGCTTACTAATTTAGGAACAGCTGTATCTATGCCCATAGCTATTACTTCTTCTTCACTTAAAGGAACTGGCTTAGAACCTGGTCCTACAAATCCAGTAACCCCTTTAGTATTTCTTACGACATACCAAGATTCATCAGTAATAACCATTTTCACTAGTACGTACCCTGGAAATACCTTACGTTGTCTAGTTTTTTCTTTCCCAGTTTTTGTAGTCTCAACTACTTCTTCAGTAGGGACAACTACTTGAGTTATGCAATCTTCCATACCTCTAGTTTTAACAGCTTTTTCAATTGTTGCTTTAACTTTATTTTCATGACCTGAATAAGTATGTACTACATACCATCTAGCCTCTTGTAATTCCGACATTCTGATTCTCCCTTTCTATTTTAGTATTAGATTTAGTGCACCAGATAATACACTATCTAAAGCCCATACTAAGATAGTAGCCGAAACAACAACAGTTAAAACAACTCCTGTGTTTTTTAAAAGCTCTTTCTTTGTTGGCCACGTAACTCTTTTTAATTCACTTTTAGTTTCCTTAACATATCTAACGAAACTAAACTTCTTTTTAGTTCTTGGACTTTCATTTATTTGGGCAGCCATTCCACACTCACATCCTTAATAAAAACTATTTTGTTTCTTTATGAGCAGTATGCTTCTTACAGAATCTACAATATTTTTGTAATTCTATTCTATCTGGGTTATTCTTTTTGTTTTTAGTAGTGTTGTAGTTTCTTTGCTTACACTCTGTACATGCTAAAGTTACTTTAACTCTCATCTGCTACACCTCCAACTCGTAAATACAATATATATATTGTTAACTTTATTGCCTACTCTGTATAATAGGTTCAATTTATCGTTTTTGAATCATCACCTCATATAAATTATCATAAATTAGTAGGCATGTCAATGTTTTTGTTAGTTTCAAGTTAAAAAAAGAGGAGGATATCCCCCTCTTTTTTTTAGTTTTTTAAACTTATATTTAAGGTAAGAGAATTACTCTATTATAGAAGAAACAACACCTGATGCTACTGTTCTTCCACCTTCTCTTATTGCGAATCTTAATCCTTCTTCTATTGCTATTGAATTTATTAACTCTATATTCATTTGGATGTTATCTCCAGGCATAACCATTTCTACACCTTCTGGTAACTTACAAGCTCCTGTTACGTCAGTTGTTCTGAAGTAGAATTGAGGTCTGTATCCATCGAAGAATGGAGTATGTC
>NZ_JBOGBV010000044.1:0-11034 GCF_051656405.1 Paraclostridium sp. | reverse complement strand
AGTTATATTATCAGGAAACTCAGTTAATGCAATTGTAACGCTACTATCAATTGCATATAAATTATCAGCTACCCTAAATATAACATGAGGCAATCTTTCTTCATTTATCATCGTTAAATTCCCTTCCTTAAAATGATATAAACCCTATAAATGCTAATAATTTATTATTAAAATTGTAAATACAAATCATTAGCTTTCTAATTATACCAAATATTACCAATCATATTCTAGTCCTTTTGAGAATCTTTCTCATTTTTTATATACAATTTCAAGTCACAAAAAACGAAGTGGGATTATGTGTAAATTTCGAAACATTTCAGGCTTTTTTCCAGCCTGTTGTAAGAAACTTATACATAATCCCACGAAGTAACCTATACAACTTTACTATGTCTTTTAAATATAAAGTTAAAGAACCCTCTAATCCCTTTAAACACTATAACTATTACAAACAGTATTAAGATGCCCGTAAGAGCTCCTGATGAGTCTATAAGAACATCTTTCACGCTACCTACTCTTCCAGCTACAGCTAACTGTCTCATCTCATCATAATAAGCATATGATATACTTGCTATCATAGCTACAATACTAGCTATGTATATTCTTCTACTAAGCGCATATATAAGTAAACTTATAGAAAATCCTATACCTGCATATATACTAAAATGAGCCATTTTTCTAACTATATATCCCTTATCTCCATACTGCTTAAGTTTATCAAAAACTTTTTCTTTTACACTTATTATATTATGATCTTTTAAATTTACTTCTGATCTAATTTTATCAATTACATTAACAGCTGTATCAGATTGTTGTTTTGATACATCTCCTTTTTGACTAGAAAAATAATACATACCTCCCATAGTCATTACTACTAGTAGCAAGCATACTATTTTTTTCATACCGCCATCACCTGTCTTTCACAATATAGGCACAAGTTTAATATATACCTAAAAGTTTAATTTCGTGATAAATCACTTTTATATAAGTAATTATTATACTACAAATTTTAAAATAGTAAATGAATTTTATTTGAAGAATGCAAGAAGCCACCTGTTTAAGGTAGCTTCTTTTTTAGCCTACATAAAATATGTCATATGAAGCATCCATAGCTTCATTTATATCTAAGCAGTATATATCTTCATCATTTTCAAATCCATTTTCTTTTACCCATTTATCAAACTCATTCTTCGTCCAGAAGAAATTCATAATGTTTCAACAGTTTGCTGCCCAATTTTCGTGCTTATCCAAATTTAAATGAAGTACTCTTAAATTTGGATTATTTAAACTTGTTATCTTCCCATTCTTTATCGATATATTTATTTCATTTCCAGTTACATAACATCTAGATTTTATATCTATATCTTGATTGAAAGTACATCTCCACCCTAGTGCATCAATTGCACACATTGCATTAAACTCTCTATTGTCTGCTAACTTAACTCTATGCATAGTTGGATGAGCTGATACTGGATATATAAAATTTATACATTTTTGATCATCTACTACCATTATGTTTTTATTTATAAATAATTCTAACGTTTCTTCTATATATTCTTTTTTTAGCTTTAGCTTATCTTCTAAAAAAGCTATACTTTCATCTAGGCTTACAGGTCTTTCTTTTTGTATTATCATATCCATGATTGATACTCTAATATTTTTTTGTGTTTCATCTAAGCTTCTATACTTGTTATTTTCCATTTTAATTTTATACTCCATAACATGCTGATAATTTTTTTGTTAATCTATTTTTATATTCTAGATATTCTTCGCTCTCTCTGTCTCTTGGTCTATCTAGATCTATTTTTAAATCTTCTAATATACGCCCTTTATCTCTAGACATAACTACAACTCTATCGCTCATATATACCGCTTCATCTACATCATGAGTAACCATTATTGCAGTTATCTTTTTTTTCATCCAAATATTTTCTAGTTCTTCTTGAAGATTTTGTCTCATTTGAAAATCAACCGCTCCTAAAGGCTCATCCATTAAAAGGACTTCTGGATTACATGCCAGCGCTCTTATAACAGCGACCCTTTGTTTCATTCCCCCTGATAGCTGATGTGGATGCATCTTTTCTTTTCCCTTTAAATCTGATATTGATAATAGTTCTTCTAATCTCTGTTCTCTTTCTTTTTTAGACATTTTTTGTTGCTTCATTGGAAATTCAACATTTCCTTTTACTGTTTTCCAAGGAAATAATGCATAATTTTGAAATACAAATGCTCTATCTATACCTGGTTTATCTACTACTTTATTATTTAGTAAAACTTGACCCTTTTCACAAGTTTGAAAGCCTCCTATTATAGTTAATAATGTAGTTTTACCACAGCCAGATGGACCTAGTAATGATACAAATTCCCCTTCTTTTATATCTAGGTTTATATCCTCTAATACTTTATGTTCTACCTTATTATTTATAAAGGTTTTACTTATATTGTCTATTTTTAGTTTCATTAATTATCAAACCTCCATTTGCAAAGGCTCTTGTTTATAAATTTTAATATCCTATCGATTATGAATCCTATTAATGCTGCAAATATCATAAGTCCAATTAAAAGCTCTGTATTCATCATTGTTTGAGCTTGTACCATAGAGTAACCAAGACCGGCACTCGTTGCTATAAACTCGGCTCAGATTACAGACATCCAACCAGTACTTATTGCAAGTCTTGCTCCAGTTAAAATATCTGGAAGAGCTGCTGGTAGCATTACATTAGTAAATATTACAAACGGAGATGCTCCCATGCTTTTTGCTGCGTTATAATAATCTTTTGATATAGATCTAACACCTTGAATTGTATTAAGGATTATAGGGAATACTCCTGCAAAAGCTATTAAAAATATTGTTGGTCCATCTCCTATACCAAACCATACTATAGTTAATGGAACCCAAGCCATTATAGGTACTTGTCTTGCTGAATCTACTACTGGAGAAAATACCTTCTCAAAAGTTGATGAGAACCCCATAATAAGTCCTAGAGGAAGTCCAAATCCCATAGCATACATAAATCCCTTTAATACTCTTTGCATAGTAATTAATACGTTTTTTACAATTTCAGGTTCTGTTATACATGTTATAAATCCGTGAAATACATCCATTGGCATAGGAAGTAAAAGTGAGCTTCCTATCCTTTGTGCACTTATTTCCCATATTCCTATTATCACTATAAATAATAATATTTTATAAAATGCATCTAAAAACTTTTTATTTATTCCTCTTTTTTTATTTATTTCTGTATTTGTAGAAACTTTAAATTCCACTTTTTAAACTCACCCCAAACTTCTTTTGATATCTCTGTATCTGTATATTTTTCTAGTTCTTTTTTAAACAAGTTTTCATCATTTAATTCTTTTACACTTTGGTTATATAGTTTTATAAATTGGTCATATAATTTATTTTGTTTAAATGATTTATTTACAACCATTACATATGTATCATAATTCTTATTTATTGCTGTAGAAAATTTTTTCCCATTTAAACCAAGTGCTTTTATACTATCAATTACTATAGCATCTACTTTATCGCTTTCTAATGCATAAGCTAGTCCCCCACTTATAAAAGGTACTTCCTTTGCACTTTCATAATACTCTTTTACTAAATCAATTTGATAATTCCTATTTTGTGTAACTCCTACTTTTTTTATATTTTCATTTTTAACTAAAAATACATCAGAGTTTTGAACTACAGTATCTACAATTTCAAAATTTTTATCATACTCTACAAATTTTTTCGCCGCTTCTTTACAAATTATAGCCATATCTATTTGCTCTGAACTCAGAGCCCACTGCATTGTACTTGCTCAACAATCATTTATAGAGTATGGCTCTATTAAATTTTCGATTTCAACATCTGTAAAATAGTTTTTGTTTATCATATAATCAATGATAAAACCAGAGGTATCATCCGATACCCCTATTCTTATATTTCCATCTATTTTTTCAGTCTTAGGATTAAAAAATAATATACCTAAGCTTCCTATTATAATAATTAAACCTAAAATTATATTTTTAGTTTTGTCCATCTATCTCCATTGCCTTTGCTTTCCAATCTTCATAGCTCATACCTTTAGGAAATACTGGATCTACTTTTTCTTTTATAAATTTATCAAAATCATCTGCTCCACAAGATTTTAAAAGCTTATCATTTACAACTTTATCATAATCAGGTATTTCATCTAATGCCTTATTATCTTTATACATATCTAAATTATTTTTATATTCATCTCCAGTTATTTTCCATGTAAGAGTTCTTCCTTCTCCTACAGTCTTTTTATATATAGTCATTAATGCTACTTCTTCATCTACACTATAGTTTTTAGCAAATATTTTAGCTGCTTTAACTGGGTTTGTGTATATATACTCTATAGCTTTTGTGTGTGCTAAAACCATTTTTTCAGCTAAATCTGGATGTTCTTTTACAAAGTTAGTATTTAATGAGAATGAACAACAATTGTATTCTTTTCCTGTATTTTTCTCCTTATATTGAGTTGATGAAATTATTTTACCAACTCCTTCTTTTTCCGCTACAGATCCCCATGGATCGCATGTACTAAAAGCTTTTATTTGACCTGTCTTTAATGCTAAGTATGCATCTTTACTAGAGTCTATATTTACAACTTGATATTTAGATGAGTCTACTGGAAGTCCTGTTTCTGGACTGTAATCTGTAGTCCATAATAAATCTCCATCTGGATCTGACGCTATTTTTTGTCCTATTAATTCTTTAGGATCTTTTATATCATTTGCAACTACTAAGTATTCAGATCCACCTCTATGGTTATTTGCAGCTACAACTATTGGTGATCCTTTCGGGATAGCTCCAACTAACCCTTTAGTTCCGATGTATCCTGCATCCATTTGTCCAGCTGCCATAGCTTCTGGAACTTTTCCGTTACCTACAGCTTGAACATTAAGACCTAAATCTTTGTAAATTCCAGCATCTACTGCAACTGGCGCAGCTGTCATATGGTCACAATTATAATAACCTAATTTAATTGCATAATCTGAACTTCCTTTTGTTGACGTTTCTTGCTTGTTTTCTTTGCTACTGCATCCTGTTAAAACTGTAGTGCTTATTGCACCTATTAGTACTAATGACTTTACCTTTTTTGAAATTTTCACTTTTAATTTTCCCCTTTGTTGAATTTATATTAGCAACATGCATTCATGCCTTCTCCGAATAAATCTACTAATTTTTTATTTTCTAGCCTATATATTGCGTATCCTACATTTCCATTTTTAGATCCAGATAATACAAGTTCTATCTCATCTTTATCATCTATATTTTTAAATTCTATTAAAATATCGTCTATAGGTGCTCTTATAGGTTCTGTCATATAAACGTTTTCGTTATCACTTATAATTCCAACCATTTCATTGTGGTTTTTCCCTTTTTTATAAACTACTAATAAATCATCGACTTTATCATTGTTTATATCTTTTTGCGTGTACGTAAGTATTTTTTCATATTTTGCATTTTCCTTAAAATAATTTAAATACTCTTCATTTACATCTGGTAGGTTACTTTCTTGCTTCTTTTTCTCTTTGCTGTATACTGCAATTCCGATTAATAAAACTATTATAGAAAGTATTATTAAAATCTTTTTACGCTTCATTTTTTACAACCTTTCTAAAGCTAGGCATTATAGCTTTTATGAAAAATATAAATATTATAAATGAGCATAGGTATTTTACAGAGTCAGGTATATTTAACATTATAGTATTAGCTATACTTATAGATTCCTGTTTATAACTAATATTTATATTTGTAGCCTTTCCCATTAAAAGGAAGTTTGTTATATACCCAATAACTAGCGAGCAAGTTGTAAGTGTTATAGAATATATAGCTACAGTTCTCTTTCCTATTACTTTATACATACTTATAAGTTCTGGTAAATTTGTGGCAGCTCCAGCTATTAAAAATGTTATAGCTATTCCTGGTGATGCTCCACTTGCTACTAATGCTGCAATAAATGGTATATGTCCAACTGCACATACGTACATAATACATGCAAGTACTGCTATACTACCCAAAGATAGTACCCCTGGATTTCCTAAGTATTTTTGAATTATGCTACTTGGAAACACTGTTGTTATAAATCCTGCAACAAACATTCCTATTACAACATATTTACTAATTGTAAGTGCTAATTCAGAAAATGACCATTTTAATCCTTCTATTACTTTTTCTTTAAAGCTTAATTCTTCTTCTTCTAGCTCAATAGCTATTTCTTCATCCTCTTGTTGGTTTATACATAATTCATTTTTACCTAAGTAGTTTCCTAAAAGTCCTACTATTATTGGCACGACAAAACCCGATATAACATAAATAATAGTTATGTCTGGCCCTAGTAACCCTAAACTTAATACTACTGCTATTGGATTTATAATTGGAGTTGATGTCATAAAAGCTAAAACTGGACCTAGGTAAGCTCCAGAATAGTACATACTTATTCCTATAGGTATAACTCCACAACTGCATATTGGTAGTAACATTCCTGAAACTGTACTCTTTAATAATGATGATATTTTTTTATTTCCAAGAGATTTTTGAAATTTTTCTGGACTTATTAGATTATGTAGTAGACCTGCTATTATAAAACTTATTATTAGCCAACCTGAAGCTCCATTTAATATACTTATAGATGCTAGTAGTACGTCTTTGAAAAAATCTAAAATATACATTTAATTCTCCCCTAATTATTTATAGCCTCTGTTATTGCTTTTTCTATGACATCCTTTGAAAGCCTATCATATTTTTTCCTTTGGTTTATAATCATTGTTCCTTTTGTTATGATTCCGTATTTTTTTAAATAAGTAAAATCTTTTCCCGCTTGATATAATTTTATATCTATCTTTTCTTTGTAAACTTCCCCTAGCTTTTTTATTAGCATTCCATGCTCATCACATGTAGGTCATGTATTTATAAATTCTACTAAAATTTTTGACATTTTTCCTCCTTATTTTTTCTTTTTTCCCGTTTAATTTACAATTTTTTACACTCAAGCTCTTTTATTATACATAGAGTTTTCAGATATTGTAAAATAGAATATATCTATACAAATACGTTATTATATAGATATATTCTATTTATTTTTTTATCTATTTATTTTCCTTGCAAGCGTTGCCGTCCAAATACCAACCATCGTTACCCCTAAAAACATTTCTATTCCTGATAAAAATATGCTATATCCAAACGGCGTTATATCTCCATAACCAACAGTTGTAAATGTAACTATACTAAAATGAAATGCTCTCACAAAATCATCTATCATAACATTTGCTGATTTTTCTGTAAAAAACAGCTCTTTATAAGATATAATTTCACTTCCTATTTTAAGTCCAAAAATTAGATATAGTATAGTAAATAAAAATATAAGTTCTAAAGACGTTATAAGTGCATAAGTCGGTCTTTCTCCATATCCACAAATTAACCAAAGTGCATCTGATTTAAATCTTTTTATTCCCTTTAAAGTTTTTCGTTCTATAGTTTTGTAAATATATAAGTATTCACCATACTTAGCTAATAAATTATTTTCTTGAAATTTATAAGCTATAGCTCTATAAAATTTATAACAACTTTCATAGCTTTCATTATTTAATTCGTCAAAGAATGTATCTTCATTAAACTTAGTCACTAAACTATCATCGAATTCTAAGTTATATATATAAGATTCAGTTAATTTAAATGATTTTAAATCACAATCCTTAATTGTCATAAAATCTATATGACAGCTAATAAAAATACTTTTTTTAAAGTTGCTATGTTCAGTTGTAAAATTATTTAATTGATTGTATCTTAATATTGAATTTTTAAAGCTACAATTTATAAACCTAACTTTATTAAATTTGCAATTTATGAATATACTATTTTCAAAACTGCAATTTATAAATTCTATATTTTCAAATTGCATATCCTTTATCTTTCTATTTTCAAATTGTGTGTTTTTAACAATTTTCGAATCCAAAATCTCATCTATTTTTATATATTTATTAAATTCATAAGAACTTATATCTTTTATATTCTTATCATTAAGCCTATTATTAACTTCGTTGTTAGCAATTTTTCTTAATTTATTAAACTCAATAGGTTTCATATTTATTCTCCAAAAATAATTTTTTAATATTAACTATTTCGTTTTAATATTTTGATAATCCTTTGAAATAAAATTTTTGTCATATCATTTTTATCATAATGTTCTACTTTTTTTAATATACTTGTACAAATAACCATTTGGGGGAGGATAAATTTATGAATACAAAGATAAAAGTTTTAGAGGAAAAACTACCTAAAAAATGTTGATCCTATTGTAATCATCTTTCTTTAGAAGGTCCTAATGATGATTTTACTTATGATATAAAATGTGTGCTTTCAAATAGTACTCCTTTAAATGGAGATTCATGTAATGATTTTAGCCCAGAATATACTAATTTAAATCATGTTGATTTAGATACTTTATATTTGAAGTTTTTAGAGTCAGCTATTCAAGTTGATTATGCATCTTACTTAAACTCTCTGCACTGGAAATTATTTAAAGAAAAAGCTTTAGATTATAACGACTATGAATGTTCTAAGTGTGGATGTAGTGACAATTTAAATGTTTATCATATAAATGATAATTTCGGCCGAGAAACTTTCGATGATGTAAATGTACTTTGTGAAAATTGTTTAAGAAATTAAATTTATATACTACTAATATTTTTTTAAAATAAACAAATAATAAATTCATAGTCAACTGACTATGAATTTATTTTATTTTGGAGGTATTTATATGTCAAATCCTATAAACTGTTCATCTACAAGTTGTGCATATAACAACAGTGGAGGCTGTTATGCATCTGGAATTCAAGTAAAAGGTTCAAGAGCAAAAACAACATCTCAAACAAACTGTGCAACTTACCAAGATAAAGCATCAAGTTCATTCACTAACTGTTCTGGAGAATGTACTTGTGCTAAAACTCATTCTATCTCTTGTGGTGCTGATCACTGTAAGCACAATAGCAATGGATGCTGTAAGGCTGAGTCTGTTCAAATAAACATGCAAGATGCATCTTGCGAAACTTTTGTAACTAAATAGTCTCCCACTATATTATTTACAAAATAAAAAAGAGCTGATTGTAATATATAGGGAATGGTATCCATGTATGTTTTAGCGACATTTTGAAAGTGTTCTTTAACTTTCATGGAGCAAAATATACATGGATACCTGACCTCTGTTAATATATTAGTCAGCTCTTTTTATTTTAATTAAAACTTAAATCTTCGATTAATTCTTCATATTCTCTATAATTTTCTTCGCCTTTTAAAATTCTTAATGCTCCATAAGAAAGAGCTTCTAACTCATTTTCTCCTGCGAGTACAGTTACAGGTGCAATAAACCTTACTTTATCACTTAATTTTTTAGTTAAATTTTTAGAGTATGCAATTCCTCCAGTTAAAATTATTGCGTCTACATCTCCATCTAAAACTGTAGATAACTCACCTATTCCCTTTGCAACTTGGTAAATTAAAGCATCGTATATTAATTTAGCTTTTTCATCACCATTTTCAATCATTTTTTCAACTTCTCTAATATCTACAGTATTTAAATGCCCTACTATGCCACCTTTTCCTCTAATTTTTTTCATCATTTCTTTTTGAGTATATTTTCCACTAAAACACATATCTACAACCTTTTTAACAGGTATTCTTCCACTTCTTTCTGGAGAAAATGGACCCTCATCATCAGAAACTACATCTATCATTTTTCCATTTTTATGTGCAGCTATAGTTATTCCGCCTCCAAGGTGTGCTAATATTAAATTCATATCTTTATAATCTCTATTGTTTTCCTTTGAAAATTTAATAGCCATAGCTCTTGAGTTTAATGCATGGCTCAAGCAGTTTCTCTTTATTTCTGGAAACCCTAATACTCTAGCTACATCATCTAATTCATCAACTGCTACACTATCGTATATATATGCATTTACTCCTATTTCTTTAGCTATTTCATAAGAAATAAGCGCTCCTAAGTTTGATGCATGTTCTATTATAGGTTTATTCTTCAACCTATCTACCATAACATCATTTACTAAATAAGCTCCTGATTTTACAGGCGGAAGTATCCCCCCTCTTCCCACTATAGAATCTAATTCCTCTTTTTTAAAATCGTTTTCCTGAAGGATATTTAAAATGCTTTCTTTTCTCATTTCAAATTGATCAGTTATACTATTGTACTTTTCTAATTCATTTGCACTATGATTTATACTTTTCGAAAAAAGCATATTTTCATCTTCATATACTGCAATTTTAGTAGATGTTGAACCTGGATTAATCGCTAATATTTTGTACCCCATAAACTACTCCCCTTTGACTAAATTCATTCCTACTTTAAATGCTTCTATATTTATGTCTACAAACTCCTTTTTTACATTATCACTTATAATTTGATTCCAGTCAATATGTTCAAGGTTCATAGATTTCACTAAGCTTCCAAGTAAAATTATATTCATCGTTTTTGGGTTTCCAAGTTCAATAGCACTATTTGATGCATTTATTAATTTAGCTCCTACTCTCAATAACTCTTCACTTATTTCCTTTCCTTTGTATTCAGCTTTTCCATTTAATATTGGCATTGAATTTATTTGATAGTCATTGACTATTATTTTCCCATTATCTTTTAAGTAATCTAACCATCTTAATGCTTCCATTTTTTCAAATGAAACTAAAACATCTGCTCCACCTTTTTCTATAACTGGAGAATAAACTTTATCACCATATCTAACTTGAGAAGATACAGATCCACCACGCTGACTCATCCCATGTATTTCACTCATCTTTACATCATATCCTGATTCCATAAGACCAATTGTTAGAAGCTTACTTGCAAGTATAGTACCTTGACCCCCAACTCCAACTAAAAGTACGCTCTTTGTCATTTATTTATCCCCCTTATATATAGCTTGTTTTGGACATATTTGTGAACATACTTCACATCCTACACAGCTAGTTTTTTCAATACATGCTTTTTTAGTTTCTTTATCAAATGATAT
>NZ_JBOGBV010000043.1:0-28648 GCF_051656405.1 Paraclostridium sp. | reverse complement strand
AAGAAGGTAATGATCAAATGAAAGAAATGATCAAAGCAATGGAAGATATAACATTTACATCAAATGAAATTGGAAGAATAATAAAGACAATAGATGATATAGCATTCCAAACTAACATATTAGCATTAAATGCAGCAGTGGAAGCAGCGAGAGCAGGAGAAGCTGGTAAAGGATTTGCAGTAGTTGCAGATGAAGTAAGAAATCTAGCAGCAAAATCAGCAGAGGCAGCAAAAAATACAGCTACATTAATTGAAAATTCAATAGAAGCAGTAGAAAATGGAACAAAAATTGTAGATAATACGGCAGAATCACTTCAAAAAATAATAAGTACGACTAATAGAACTACTTCTTTAGTAAATGACATAGCAAAAGCATCAGAAGATGAATCAAACTCTATAAATCAAGTAACGTTAGGTGTAGACCAAATCTCACAAGTTGTCCAAACAAACTCAGCAACATCAGAAGAAAGTGCAGCGGCAAGTGAAGAGTTAAATGGACAAGCACAAATGTTAAAATCACTTATAGATAACTTTAGCTTGAAAGGTGTAAATAGATCAAATAACAATATGAATTTTAATGAAGATGGAGAAAATGAATTAGCATTTAATAATTATTAAATAAAATTATAAAAAAAAGAAGCTTTAAAGCTTCTTTTTTTTATTTCTTAAGATAAATAGTATTTGCATAGATAGTAGTTAGTTTAAAGTAAACAATTATTGAATAAAAATATTTTAATATTTAATAAAACTAATTTCTGACAATTAAATTCTAAAGCATGTATATAATTATCCGTATAAAGATAGAGCAAATTATTTTGATTTGTAATATCAGCAAAGTTAAATCAAGGAGGGTTATGTATGAAAAATTTAAAAATAGGTAAAAAATTAAGTTTGTCTTTTATTGCGGTACTATTAGTTACGGTAGCTGCAAATCTTTACTCTATATCAAACTTAAAAAAAGCTGAAAATCTAAATGACGATTTATTTAAAGGACCTTACATGGTCACGACAGAGAGTATGGGAATTCGTAGAGATTTAGTTTCGATAGGTAGAAATATAGCAAATTCAATGCTTAGAGAACAACCAGTAGAGTATAGAAAGACAATCTTAGAAGATTTTGATAGTGTAAATAAAAGAATTGATTTAATTGAAAAGTCTTTTTCAGGTGAAGAAAGTGAAATTGCAGAAAAGAGCCAAGAATCAATTAGTAATTTAAGAAGTTCAATTAACAACTTAAAAAATGAATATGAGCAAGTTTATGCCTTTTTAGAGAAGAAGGATTATAAACATGCTGAAGAAATGACAGCACAAAATACAAAGTATTGGGATATATATAGTTCTTGTGTTGATCAATCTATAAAATTATATGAAAATGCAGAAAAATTAGGAACTCAATTTAATCAAAGTGTGAAAGAAACATCGTCAACTTCAAGATCAATATCTATAGCATTAAATATTATTTCAGTAATAATAGGTGTGGTTATATGTGTATATATAACAAGAAGTTTAAAAAAACCTATAGAAGAACTTGAGGTAGCTGCTAATAAAATGGCTAGTGGAGATTTTGATATTGATGTTAATTATGAATCAGAGGATGAATTAGGAACTTTATCAAGCAGTATGGTTAAAATGAGTAATGAAATAAAGGATATTATAGAAGATACAGTTAGAGTTTTAGGAGAAGTTGCATCAGGAAACTTTAACACAGAGACAAATACAGAATATATAGGAGTTTTTAAATACATAGAGAACTCTATAAATAAAATAACAACTGATTTAAGTGAAACAATGGAACAAATAAATATAGCATCTGAAGAAGTTGGAGCTGCATCTGATCAAGTTGCAAGTGGATCTCAGATGTTATCACAAGGAGCAACAGAACAAGCAAGTGCAATTGAAGAATTATCTTCAACTATTTCTGAAATATCTGAAAAGATCAAAGGTACATCTGAAAATGCTAAGCAAGCTAATTCATTATCTTTAAATGCTGCAAAACAAGTTCAAGAAGGTAATAACCAAATGAAAGAAATGGTTAAAGCAATGGAAGATATAACATTTACATCAACTGAAATTGGAAGAATAATAAAAACAATAGATGATATAGCATTCCAAACTAATATACTAGCATTAAATGCAGCAGTAGAGGCAGCAAGAGCAGGAGAAGCAGGTAAAGGATTTGCAGTAGTTGCAGATGAAGTAAGAAACCTTGCAGCAAAATCAGCAGAAGCAGCAAAGAATACAGCTACATTAATTGAAAATTCAATAGAAGCAGTAGGAAATGGTACAAAAATTGTAGATAATACAGCAGAGTCGCTTCAAAAAATAATAAATACAGCAAATAGAACAGCTAAATTAGTAAATGATATAGCAAAAGCATCTGAAGAAGAAGCTAATTCAATATCTCAAGTTACATTAGGCGTTGAACAAATTTCTGAAGTTGTACAAACCAACTCAGCAACATCAGAAGAAAGTGCAGCAGCAAGTGAAGAGTTAAATGGACAAGCTCAAATGTTAAAGTCTTTAATAGAGAATTTTAAAATAAAGGATGAAAATAAACTTAAGAATAATATAAGTTTTTCTAGAGATGATGAGCAAATTTTAGCTCGAAATTAATATAAAAAATTAAATATTTTTAATAAATGTTTATAAAAAAAATAGAAGCTTTGGGGCTTCTATTTTTGCGAATGGAAAAATTAATTTTAAAGTAAAAAAAATTTTTATTTATATAATTATATTCTAAAGTATGCATGTATTTATCCGTATAAAAAATAAGATAAACTGTTTTATTAAATGAACTAATTTTATTTAACTTTATTCAAGATGAAGTACGGGGAGGCATACACATGAAGGATTTAAAAATAGGTAAAAAGCTAGGTATCTGTTTTGTAATTTTATTAGTGCTTACAACAGTTTCAAATTTATATACATTATATAATTTGAAAGAAGCAGGGAGAGTAAGCCATGATTTATTTGAAGGACCATATGAATTAACAACTGATGCAATGGGAATACGTAGAGATTTAGTTGGAATTTCAAGAAGAATAAATGGTGGATTTGCAGATAATGAGCACGTAGAAACAAGAAAGTTAGTTTTAGCAGAGTTTGATAGTCTTGAAAAAACAATTCAAAATATAAGAAGTGGACCAGAAAAAGATATAGAAAATAAAAAAATTAGCCAATACCTTGATAGTATCGAGGCATATGAAAAGCAATTAAAACAAGAGTATGAAAAAATATATAATACAACTCAACAGCCAAATTTTAAAGGGTCTATGACTGAAATAGATCTTACTGCATATGCACAAGTGTTTACTGCATGTACAGAAACATCAGAAAATCTTTATAAAGAGGCTGAAAAAATAGGGAATGATTTTGATAAGGATGTATCTGCATCAGTGAAAACTTCACAAATTATATCAACAACTTTAAATGTGATTAGTATAGTATCAGGAGCTATTATATGTATTTACATTACAAAGAGCTTAAAAAAACCAATTGAAGAATTAGAAGTGGCTGCTAATAAAATGGCTGTTGGAGATTTTGATATTGATTTAAATTATGAGTCAAAGGATGAGCTAGGGGTTTTATCAAATAGCATGACTCAAATGAGTAATAAAATTAAAGATATTATAGAAGATACAGTTAGAGTTTTAGGAGATGTTTCATCGGGGAATTTCAATACAGACACTAAAGCTGAATATATAGGAGTTTTTAAATACATTGAAAAATCTATAAATAAAATAACAAATGATTTAAGCGAAACAATGGAACAAATAAACATAGCATCTGAAGAAGTTGGAGCTGCATCTGATCAAGTTGCTAGTGGATCTCAAATGTTATCACAAGGAGCAACAGAACAAGCAAGTGCAATTGAAGAATTATCTTCAACTATAAATGAAATATCTGAAAAAATAAAAGGAACTGCAGAAAATGCAAAAAAAGCTAATTCATTAACTTTAAATGCAGCTAACCAAGTTAAAGATGGTAATGAGCAAATGAAAGAAATGGTTAAAGCAATGGAAGATATATCATTTGCATCTAATGAAATTGGAAGAATAATAAAAACAATAGATGATATAGCATTCCAAACTAATATATTAGCATTAAATGCAGCAGTAGAAGCGGCAAGAGCAGGAGAAGCTGGTAAAGGATTTGCAGTAGTTGCAGATGAAGTAAGAAATCTTGCAGCAAAATCAGCAGAAGCAGCAAAGAATACATCTACATTAATTGAAAATTCAATAGAAGCAGTAGAAAATGGAACAAAAATTGTAGATAATACAGCAGAGTCACTTCAAAAAATAATAAATACAACAAGCAAAACTACTGCACTAGTTAATGATATAGCAAAAGCATCTGAGGATGAGGCTAATTCAATTGCTCAGGTTACAGTAGGAGTAGATCAAATTTCTGAAGTTGTACAAACAAACTCAGCAACATCAGAAGAAAGTGCAGCAGCAAGTGAAGAATTAAGTGGACAAGCTCAAATGCTAAAATCACTTATAGACAAGTTTGTTTTAAAAGATTCAAATAAAAATATAGATTTTAACAAAAACGAAGTAAATTATTTTGCTACGAATGATTAAAAATTTAAAAGTTTAATTAATAAAGGAGACAGAGTATGAGCGGAATGGATTCTTTAAATGAATTTTATGTTCATGAAAATATGCAATTACTAGAACAATTAGAAGAAATTCTACTTGTTGGGCAATCTGATACAGGAAAATTAGGGAAAGAAGAAATTGAAGAAATTTTCCGTGCAATGCATACTATTAAAGGGTCTTCAGCTATGATGGGATATGATAGTTTAACTAAGCTTACACATAGCATAGAAGATGTTTTTGATGAAATACGAAATGGAAGAGAACTTTCTAACAATAAGTGGGAAGAACTAGTTGATGTAGTTTTAGTAAGTATAGATTTTTTAAAGGAAGAAATATTAAATGTTCAGGATGGATTACTTCCAGAAGCCAGTATAGATGAACTACTTGAAAGAGTAGGAGGGTTATTAAAAGAAGAATCTGAAAGTGAAGAAAAAGATCTAGAGCAAAGTAGTGAGTTAGAAGAAAAAATTGAGATAAAAATGCCTAAGGATGGAGAAAAACAGTTTTATGCTAAAGTTTCATTTGAAAATGGCTGCGGCATGGAGGGGATTAGGGCCCTAGGAGTACTTGCTATGATAGAAAGTAAGTGTTCATTTATAAAAACAATTCCAGAAAACTTAGAAGTTGAATGTGATAATGAAATAATAAATGATGGATTTAGAATATATTTAAGTACACAAGAAGAAAAAGAGTCAATAGAGCAATGCATCAAAGAAACTATGTTTTTAGAAAGTTTAGAAATACAAGAGGTTACAGATGCAGATGAATTAGAAAGTGTATTTAATATAAGTTCTTCAATTGAAGAAAAATTTGAAGAAGAAATAGCTATAACAGAAGAAGAAAAAAATGTTACTTCTCAAGTAAAAGCTGATGAAATAAAGGATAAAATAGTCGTTGAAGAAGATATTCAACATATTGAAGAAGAAAATAAATCTAATAAAGAAGAAAAAAATGAAAAAGCAAGTGATGAAAATAAGACTACAAAAAAGGATTCAAAACAAGAGGAAAATCAACATCACACACATAGTAAGAATAACTACTTAAGTGTCAATATAAGTAAAATTGATATGTTGATGAACTTAGTAGGAGAGATTGTAACAACTGAATCTATGGTAGAAAAACAATCTCAGCTAGAAAACTTCAATCGTGATAATTTTGAAAAGCAAGCTAGAAGATTACATCAATTAACAACTGAATTACAAGATGTAGTTATGTCTATGAGAATGGTTCCTATATCTTCAACTTTTACAAAAATGCAAAGAGTTGTAAGAGATATGAGTAGAAAGACTGGTAAATCAGTAGAGTTAAAATTAGTGGGAGATCAAACAGAAGTTGATAAAAATATTCTTGAGAACATATCTGATCCATTAATGCACATGATTAGAAATAGTATGGACCATGGGATAGAAACTCCAGAGGAACGTCAACAAACTTCAAAACCAGAAAAAGCAACTATACTATTAGAAGCTAAAAACACTGGTGGAGATGTAGTTATAATAATAAAAGATGACGGTAGAGGATTAAATAAAGAAGCAATTGTTAAAAAGGCTATAGAAAAGGGAATCACAAGTAAAAGTATAGATGAAATAAGTGATAAAGAAGCTTATAACTTTATACTAGCATCTGGATTCTCTACAAAGGAAGCTGTAAGTGAGTACTCTGGTAGAGGAGTTGGAATGGATGTTGTATATACCAACATAAGACAACTAAGAGGTTCGATAGCTATTGATAGTGAAAAAGGACAAGGGACTAATATAGTAATTAGAATTCCTTTAACTTTAGCAATTGTTGATGGAATGAAAGTTAGAGTAGGTAATGAAATATATATAATACCATCACTTAACATAAAAGAAGTATTTAGACAAGGTGCTTATGATATAGTTAAAAATCCAAATGGAGAAGAACACAGTATAATAAGAGGAAACTGTTATGAGATTAGAAGACTATCAAACATATTAGGAATAGATACTGAAAAAAATGACAATGGAATTATGATTTTAGTTGAATCTGAAATAGGTAATGCTTGTATCATTGTCGATGGAATTATTGGACAACAACAAGTGGTAATAAAACCTATACCAGAATTATTAACACAATTTGAAAAAATTCAATCATATATGTCTGGATGTTCTATATTAGAGGATGGATCTATTAGCTTGATAATTGATGCAAATGCAATTATAAGTGAGTAATAAAAAAGATCAAACTAAAGTTAGAAGACATCGTAAATACTCAGAAGGAGAGACGTTATATGGAAGTAAACAAAAAAATAAAAGTTCTAATAATTGATGATTCTAGTATATTTCGTCGTGTCATAGCTAAGTATCTTCAAGAATTTTCAGAATTAGAGATTGTAGGAACAGCTAAAGACCCTTATGAAGCTAGAGATAAAATAATTGAACTAAGACCAGATGTATTGACATTAGACATTGAAATGCCAGGTATGAGTGGTATTGAGTTTTTAAAGATTTTGATGGAACAATGTCCAATACCAACTATTGTTATAAGTGGTGCAGATGATAGATGCTTTGAGGCAATAAATGCAGGAGCAGTTGGATTTGTAGAAAAGCCAGATTCAAGAGGAATGAACAATTTTGCAAATGACTTAGCAAGTAAAATAAAAGAGGCATCTGTAGCTAAACTAGTTAAAGATAATTATTCAAGAAATAATTTAAATAAACCTAATACTGTTGCAAATAAAAAAAGTGTAACAAGAAATATAAGAACTAAATCTAATACAGATATAATTGCTATTGGAGCTTCCATGGGAGGTGTAGAAGCTGTTGGAAAACTTTTAAAACAGTTACCAGTTGGCTTACCAGGAATAGTAATAACTCAACATATGCCACCTGTATTTACTCAAAGATATGCAGAGAGGCTAAATAACGAGTGTGTTATAAATGTATGTGAAGGTAAAGATGGACAAGAAATTTTAAGCGGACATGCATATATAGCTCCTGGAGCTTTACAAATGGGAGTTGAAAAAAGAAATAATAAATATGTATTAGAAATTAAAGAGGGTGAAAAAATCAGTGGCCACTGCCCTTCAGTAGATTATTTGTTTCAATCAGTAGCAAAAGCTTCGAAAAAAAATACTATAGGTATTATTTTAACGGGAATGGGATCCGATGGAGCTAAAGGACTACTTGATATAAAGAATGCAGGTGGATATACATTAGGACAAAATAGGCATTCATGTGTTGTTTATGGAATGCCTATGGCAGCAAAGAATATTGGAGCAGTTTTGAAAGAAACTTCTTTAGATATGATACCAAATGCAATATTAAATCAATTAAAAAGATCAGAATCTACAGTAAGAGATAAAGAGTAGATAGAAAGTAGGTATATATGAACTTTGAATGTGATAAATTAAATGTATTTCGAGAAATTAGTAATATAGGATCAGGAAATGCATCTACTTCATTAGGTATGATGTTGAATGAGATTGTAGATATAGGAATACCAAAGAGTGATTTAATAAGTTTTTCTGATATAACTAATAGTTATGATTCTCCGGAAGAGTTAGTTGTAGGAACTGTTTTACAATTATCAGGGGACATGGAAGGTTTTATACTAGTTATAATGAAACTTGATTCTGCTATTAATTTATTATCAAAAGTAACTGGAACTAATCTAGAATTTGATAAAGAAGACTATGATTTAGTCCGCAAAGAATTAAGTTCAATAGGAGAAATTTGCAACATATTATGTGGTACATATTTGACAGCAATATCAGATATGACTAGTTTAAGCATTGATCCTTCTATTCCATATTTTAGTGTAGATATGGTCAGAGCAATTATGAATCTACCTATATCACTATATGGTCCAGTTTCAGATTCAATACTATGTATAGAAACTGATTTCTTTACAACAGATAATAATATAGAAGGTAAATATTACTTTATTCCTAAAGTTGAGTCATGTGAGAAATTACTATCTTCATTAGGTTTTGCTTGTTAGGAGAACCGTTAATGAAAATTATAACAGTAGGAATAGCAGAATCTAACATTGTAAGAGCACCAGAAAAAATAATGACGGTTGGACTTGGGTCATGTTGTGGAGTTGTTTTGTATGATGAAATAAATAAAATTGCAGGATTAGTACATATTTTACTTCCAGATTCAAAGGTTGATAAGAAAATGGATAATAAATCGAAGTATGCAGATAGTGGAATTTATTTATTATATGAGCAAATGATAAAATCCGGGGCTAACCAAAGACTTATAAGAGCTAAGTTAGCTGGTGGTGCACATATGTTTAATTTTAAAAACTCTAGTAGTAGCATTTTTACCATTGGAGAAAAAAATGTAAAATCATGCAAAGAGACATTAGCTAAGTTGAATATTTCTATTGTTTCTGAAGATGTATTAGGTTCTTGTGGAAGGACTATTGTCTTTGATACTCTTACAAATAAGCTAACTATTAAGAGTGTTGGAAAACGCGAAAAAGTTATTTAAAAGGAGGGTGTATTATTTGTGAATGCAAATGATGAAATAATAGAGGGCAAAATTGATGATTTATACATGGTGTTTATTATAAACGGTCAAAAATACGCACTATCATCAAATTACATTATAGAAATTATTGAGGTATTGCCAATAACAAAGGTTCCTTTTCTTCCTGAATATATGAAGGGTATTATAAATTTAAGAAGTAATATTATACCTGTTATGGATGCTAGAATGAGATTTGATATAGAACCTATAGACTATAATGAAAGAACGTGTATAATTATAATAGAGAATGGTATGGAAAAAATTGGACTGATTGTTGACGCAGTAAATGAAGTTATTACTATTTTACCTAACCAAATTATGAAAATGAACTCAAGTAAAGACGATTACAAACAAAACTTTATAAAAGGTGTTAGTGAAATTAATGATGATGTTCAAATGATATTAGACTGCGATTCTTTAGTGAAAATTATAGAGGATGTTAACGATGGAACTAACTAATCAAGATTTTTTACGCTTAAAAAATTATATGTATAATAACTATGGAATAAACTTAGAAAATAAAAGAACATTAATAGAAACCAGATTATTATTAATGGTAAAAAAATTAGGATTTACGGATTTTAAAAGTTATATAGATAATTTAATGAAAGACAGCACAGGAGAACAAGCATCAACACTTGTAGAGAAGCTTACTACAAATTTTACATATTTTATGAGAGAAGAGCAACATTATGATTTTTTAAAAAATGAAATAATAATGCCTAGTTTAAAAAGACCTCATGCTGGTGGAATTAAAATTTGGTCAGCCGCATCATCTACAGGAGAAGAGCCTTATTGTATTGCGATGTTAGTATCATCTATACTTGGAAAAAGTTCAAAATTTAAAGTTAATATAACTGCATCAGATATTTCTAATAATGTATTAAAACAAGCAAAGTCTGGAATTTATTCAGAAGATAAAATATCAAAATTGCCAGCTGTATGGAAAAAGAGTTTTTTTAAAAAAGTAAGTGAAAAAAACTATGTGATTGATGATAATGTAAAACAGTTAATTGATTTTAAATATTTTAATTTAAATAATAGTTTAGGTTGGGAAAAATGCAAATATGATGTTATTTTTTGCAGGAATGTAATGATATATTTTGATACACCTACAAAGCAAAGATTAATAAAAAGATTATATGACTCGCTTAAACCTGGAGGGTATTTAATTATTGGTATGTCAGAAAATTTATCTAACCTGCAAACCGATTTTCAACGAGTAAAACCATCAGTATATAGAAAAATATAAAATAAAAAAAGATAATAATTGACATAAATGGAGGAAGAAATTATGAAAAGAGTATTAATAGTTGATGATGCAGCATTTATGCGTATGTCTATACGTACGATGCTTCAAAATTATGATTTTGAAATAGTAGGAGAAGCGGAAAATGGAGTAATGGCTATTGAAAAATACCAAGAATTACAGCCAGACATAGTAACATTAGATATAACTATGCCAGAAATGGATGGATTACAAGCATTAAGAGAAATTAAAAAAATTGATCCAGCAGCTTCTGTAGTAATGGTTTCAGCATTAGGGCAAGAAGCTAGAATGAAAGAAGCTATAATATATGGAGCAAAAGGATTTATAGTAAAGCCATTTAAAGAGGAAATCATAGTATCAGCTTTATCTAAGTTATAAAACTAAATTATAAGAGGTTATTTTATATTATCCAAAGATTTTATATAGTCTTAAAGTATGAAAAACTGTATATGACCTTTTAAAACAATGAAATTTATAGAGGAGATAAAGATATATTATGAGCCAAGGAATAGTTATATATGACTTTAAAAAGCCACAAAGATATTCTACAGGAAACATGAGGTTCTTATCTATAATAGAAGAAGAATTTTGCAAGAATATAAATTTATTTGTAGCTTATGAATTAAAAAGACCTAATATAGTATGTAAATTAGAAAAAATAGAACAAACAAACTACGAAGAGTTTATGAATATGATCTCTAATGACTCAGTAATTATTGAACATTCAATACAGCCACTAATTCAAGGTCTTATATATCAAATTGATAAGAGTGTTGCGCTTACATTTGTAGATTTAATACTTGGAGGAGATGGAGTATTCAGTGATTACAATAGAGAGTTAACAGAAGTAGACCGAGAGTTAATATCTTATATAGGTAGTAAGTTTTTAACTAAAATGCATATATTTGAAGGTTGTGATCATAGAGAAGTTTCTAATGTTTACACAAATGTAGGTTCTAGTAAAAAATATCCAGTTAGTGAGTCAGTATTAATATCTCACATGAGAATGATGGATGGAAACAAAGAAGTAGGTAGGATGTCTTTCTGCAACCCATATAGTTGTATGGAGCCTGTATTAGAACAATTAGAACCAAAAAGACTTTTTAAAAGTAAAAATATTGAATATGACTTTGAATTCACAAATGCTATTTACAATAAAATTTGTGGAACAAGTTCAGAAATGGTTGCAGTATTAGGTAGAACTGAAATAAGTGTAGAAGAGTTATTAGATTTAAAGCTTGGAGATGTTATAACTCTAGATACTAAAATAGATGGAGATATAGACCTTAATGTAGGAGGAGCAAGATCTTTTAAATGTAAACCAGGACTTATTAAAAATAAGCGTGGTGTTATTATAACAGATAGTGTAAAAAAGGAAGTGTAATCATATGAGTGAAAATTTTGATAGAGTATTAGATATAGAACTTAAAGTAAGTGCGGTACTTGGTAGAACGAAAATAGCATTAAAAGATATATTTGAGTTATCAAAAGGATCTTTAATTGAGCTAGATACATTTGAAGGACAAGAAGTTGAAATCAATGTAAATGGTAGAAAGATTGGTTATGGGCAAGTTGTAATTGTAGATGAAAATTTTGGAGTTAGAATAACGCGCATATTAGGTGAAGAAGAATTGGTAAAGACTATAGGATAATATAAAAAGGCAGATAATAAATTATCTGCCTTTTTTATTTTAGTTATTTTGTTGAGTATTATTGTCTGCGTTATTATTTTGGTTTTCAACTGGATTTGTATTTGAATTATTATTTAAATCTACATTTTCATTGTTGTTAACTTCATTAGTATTAGATTCATTAGATTGCTCAGGGCTTTCATTTGGAGAACTTGTTTCAGTTGTATTATTGTTATTGCTATTTTCTGAGTTGTTAGAATCTCCATTGAATAAACCTGTAAACCAATGCCATACCTTACCAAAGAATCCTTCAACTTGTTCACTAGAAGGTAAATTTATAGCATCTTTGTTAGTAGCATCTATGTGTGCATTTTCACCAAGTAAACTATCATTTGTATTTTCTAATATACCTAGATTTTTATCTTTAGAACCTGTTAATCCAGCAAACCAATCTCCGATTCCAGTAAACCATCCTTTAACGGTATCTAATATACCTGAATTATTTACACCTTCGCCTAGATCTTTTAAATTTTCATTTACAGTATCTGATACGCTATTTAAAGCATCCTTCATTTTACCGTAGTCATAATCTTGCTTAGAAATTTTAAGCATTAAATCTTCTAATTGCTTTTGTTGTTCAGGTGATAATGTTACATTATAGTTATTAGTAATATTATTTATTGTATCTGCGATTTGAACTGTATCGCTAGTATTATTCTTAATAACTTGTGTTTTTACATCATTAACTATTCCTGTAGCTTTATCTTGACCTATATCTTGGCCTAAGTCCCCAGTTACAACTAGTTCTTCTGTAGCTATTTCCTTCTTGTTTTCATCTAGAGGCTTACCAGTAGCATCCTCATAGGCCTTCATTACACCAGTAAGGGCTCCTGTTCCACTTACAGGGAAATTAGCAGCTATTACACAGTTAGCATCAGTTATACCTAAACTAGCAAGTGTACTAGCTATCATAGCTGAAGTAACCCACGTAATGTTTGCTGTTTTTACGTTTATTCCACTTCCTGCCTTAGTAGGTTCGACATAAGCACAAGAATACGTTTTAGTTCCTATTTGAGCTTCAGGGGCTATACCTTGTAAATACTTTCTTTCTTCTTGGTTATTTACTTCAAGTATAACTGCATCATTTTGATTTACACCGAAGTATTTTAGCATAGTTTGCTTTTGCTCAGAACTTAAGTTAGCTCCTAAAGTAACAACTCTTGAAGAATCTGCGAATACTAAACTAAAACTTCCTAATATAACAGTACAACATATAATAATTGATGTAACTCTCTTTTTTAGACTCATAATTAATCTCCTTTAAAATAATTTAAACAGATACTAATATAATAAAGCATTTTGTAAATTTTGACGATTACAAAATTATAACATTTTTAGAGTTCTTACTCAAATATTATATATGCATCTAATGAATGATTAATTAACAAAATAAAAAACATCTATATTTTATAAACAAAAAAAGAAGAGTAATATTCTTTCAAAAGGGCTCATTTTAATTAATATAGAAAAATCGAATATAATACAAACTTCGACATTGATTTTAAGTAAAATAATATATGATAATAATTGCCAGTTGACTTGATAATAAAAAAGGAGATAAATAGATGTTTAATATTTTGATAATTGAAGATGACGATACAATTGCTTTTGGAGTTAAATCATTTTTATCGAAAAGCAACTATAACGTTATTCATGGTAAAAATTTAAAAAGAGGAAAAGAACTTTTTAAACCAGATATAGATTTAATATTATTAGACTTAAATCTACCTGATGGATCAGGATTTGAGTTTTGTCGTTATGTAAAAGAAATTAAAGATATCCCTATTATTTTTCTCACTATCAATGATGAAGACAGCAATATGATAAAAGGATTAGATATGGGGGGAGACGATTATATTACAAAACCCTTTAAATTGAGTGTTTTACAATCTCGTATTAGTGCTGTGTTACGTAGAACAGTAAAACAGCAAATCCAAGAAGATATTTTATGTTGCAAAAACATTAAAGTAATAAAATCTCAATCTAGAGTGTATAAAAACAACCAAGAAGTAGAATTAACAGTTGGTGAGTATAATTTATTATTACAATTGTTAGAAAATAAAAATAGAACTTTAACAAGATCTACATTGTTGGAAAATTTATGGGATGTTAATGGTGAATTTGTAAATAACAACACATTATCAGTAGCAATAAAGCGTCTTAGGGAGAAGTTGGAAGATACATCTTTTATTAAAACTGTAAGAGGCATAGGCTATAGGTTGGAGGATTAAATTTTATATGAATAAAAAAGGTATGAGGATATGGTTAGCTACAAGCTTTATATATATAACAATTTTTTGTATTATATGTTGTGCTTTTATTTACAAGCAATCAGAGAACATGTTCTATGAAAAAGCTGCACAACTTATAGCAGTTGGGGCTAATGCTAATGATGATATTGAACAAGATTTAGTATCAGCACTAAAAAATAAAAATGAAACAGATATAAATAGTGGGAAGAAAATATTAAATCAATATGGTTACATAGAAAGTTCCAACTTTATTTTCAACACTAATCAAGGATTTAGCAACGTGATAAATGTGATTTTAATACTAATTGTAGCAATCTTTTCTTATCTTGTGGTATCTCTAGTAGTTTCAAATATCATAAAGGGTAAGCGCATAGATAGTTTAGCAAAATATCTTTATGATATAAACGAAGGTAATTATATAATGCAGATTAAAAGCAAAGAAGATGAGTTTTCAATTTTAGAAGATGAATTATATAAAACTGTTATGATGCTTAGAGAAAGTAGAGAAAACGAAAGAGTGGAAAAAGAAAATCTATGTAATAACCTTGCAGATATCTCCCACCAACTTAAAACTCCAATTACTTCTATGTCATTGATGATTGAATTATTAGAAGCTAGTAATATTGAAGGGGATGAAGCTTTATATATTGGAAGTATTTCAGCACAGATAGAGCGTCTAAATTATTTAGTATCATCATTGTTGATACTTTCAAAAATAGATGCAGATTCAATTCAATTAGAATATAAGCCTATTAATGTCTATGAATTGATATGTGTAGCTGTTGAACCTTTGCGTCTAATGATAGAAAAAAAGAAACAACAACTTTTCATTAAAGATAATAGTGATATATTTTTTAATGGTGATTTTCATTGGACGAGTGAAGCAATTCTTAACATAGTAAAAAATTGCTACGAACATACACCAGATTCAGGATTAATCTCTATAGATTATAAACAAGATCCTTTATGTACACAAATAATAATTGAAGATAATGGTAAGGGATTTGATAAAAAGGACATTCTCCATTTATTTACTAGATTTTATAAGGGTGCTAATTCATCTAAAAATAGTGTAGGAATTGGACTTGCTCTTTCAATGTCTATAATTAAGAAACAAAACGGTGAAATTACTGCTGTAAATAAGGAAACAGGAGGAGCAAAATTTATAATAAAGTTTTATAGAAATTAATTAACTCTGTCACTAAGATGTAAGATAGAAAAAGTAAAATGAAGTTAATCAAAGAAATACATAGTAAAATCATAAACTCTTTGAAATATGAACTAATAAATAAAGGGGAGAATATCTTGGAAATACTAAGAACTGAAAATCTTACAAAATCCTATGGAATGGGAGATACGAAGGTCACTGCACTTAATAATTTGAATTTGAGCATAAACAAAGGACAATTTGTTTCAATAATTGGAGCAAGTGGTTCAGGGAAATCTACACTACTACATATGTTAGGGGGCGTGGATAAACCTACAAGTGGAAAAATATATATTGAGGACACTGATATTTCATCAATGAATGAAACTGAACTAGCTTTATTTCGTAGAAGAAAAGTAGGTCTAATATATCAGTTTTTCAATCTTATACCTACATTAAATGTTGAAAAAAATATATTATTACCAATGCTTTTAGATGGCAGAAAGCCCAAAAAAGAAGAGTTTGATAAGATTGTAAAAATGCTTGGTTTAAGTGAAAGGATTAATCATCTACCAAATCAGCTTTCAGGAGGTCAACAGCAAAGGGTTGCTATCGGTCGCTCATTAATTTATAGACCATCTATTATCCTAGCAGATGAACCCACTGGAAACCTTGACAGAAAAAATTCTGAAAGTATTCTTGAGATGTTAAAAATTTCAAATAAAGAGTATAACCAGACTATTATAATGATTACTCATGACGAAAAAATTGCATTATCAGCAGATAGGATGATTAGAATCGATGATGGTGAAATTGTGTCAGATGAGGTGATTAAGTAATGAACATAATGAATGAATATACATATAACCATTTGAAAAAAAATAAGCGACATACAATTTCTATAATCTTTGCTATTACAATTGCTTCATCACTTTTATGTTCACTATGTATATTTTTACATACTTTATGGGAGTCAAAAGTAAGCACAATAATTGAAAATGGAGGATACTGGCATGGTGAATTATTTGAATCTATACCAGGTGATAAATTAAAATATGTAACAGAAAATCCAGAAGTTGAAGCTACTATGATTAAAGGACAGTGGATTACTGCTAAGCTTTCTGATACAAAACGTCCGTATCTATTAATGAGAGATGCAGATGAAAAATTTTGGTCTGATATGAGCTTAAAAAACACACTTACAAAAGGTAGACTTCCTCAAAAATCTGGAGAGATTGTTGTATCTAAATTATTTTTCTTGGATAATCCTTCGTACAAAATTGGTGATAAATTGACTATTCCCACAGGGAATCGTATGTTAGGTAATAAAAAAATTAAAACTCAAGATAATAAACGATCAGGTGAGACTTTCAAGGAAATAGAAACTAAGGATTATACAATAGTTGGAGAAATAGATGTTTCTGGGAGTTGTGCATATCCTGGATATATTGCAATGGGATATTTAAACCATTCACAAATAAAGCCTAAAGACGAACTTACAGTTTATATGAGATTTGAGAAACCTCGTAAAATTTATGATACATTGCCTAACATAGCTAAATCTACGGGATTAAAACAAGATGAATATGGCAAATATAATGTTCTTTATAATACACCTTTGCTAAGCTTATATGGAATTAACGATAAAAATAATACAAATATTGAAGCTATAGTAATACTAGCAACCATAATAATAATGACTTTACTAGTTATGGGAGCATTTATCCTCATTATATATAATGCATTTTCTTTATCCACAAATAGCAGGATTAAGCAACTAGGAGTATTAAAAAGCTTAGGTGCAACTCCAAAACAAATTAAGCATTCTGTACTCTATGAAGGGTTTGTACTATGGATTATTCAATTACCAATAGGTATTATGATAGGATATCTATTTAGTCATATAGTTGTCTTTAAAGTTAATGAAATTCTTAGTGCTACAGAGAATTTTAGAAAGATAGATATTACATTCTCATGGGTAGTAGTTGCTTTTGCCATTATTATATCGTTGATTACTGTTTTAATATCGGCATATATTCCAGCAAGGAAAGTAGCGAAAGTATCAGCCATTGTTGGAATACGTCAAAACAATAATAATATAAAACTTAAAAAACAAAAATCTTACCCAATAATCAATAAAATATTTGGGATAGAAGGCGAGCTAGCAAAAGTACAATTTGCAGCTAATAAAAGAAGTTTACGTACTGCTGTTTTGTCTATTTCAATGTGTTTCACATTAACAGTGGGCTACATTAGTATTATATCTATATTAAATTTAGCTGAGTCTAAGAATGATCAAATGACAAAATATGATATGACGATTAATCTAAATATTCTTGATGAACCAAGTGATGATATGATAAATAAAATTATTTCGCTACCTAAAGTTAAGGATAGTGTAGTTAGAAGACAAGTACGTGCTTCAACTTATGTAACAAAACAACAGGAATCAGATGTTTTTTCTAAATCTGGGGGATTTGATGAAGTAAGTTTTAAATATAATGTATTGAAGGAAAATGGAAAGTATAGAATTATAACAAATTTAGTTGGATTAAGTGATGAGTCATTTAAAAAATACTGTAAAGAAATTGGTATAGATCCTGATAAATTTTATCAAGAGGGTGCAGTTACAGGTATATTATTAGATGGCACATACCATACACCAAATAACTCAAAAGTCACACAAAAAATACCACTATTAAATATAAAAGAGGGTGATGAGTTAATATTACATGAAAAAGTAGAAAATGATATGAATACAAATTATAAATTTAATACTAAAGTAGGCGCTGTTACAGAAGTTTCTCCAAGTGATTTGAAAATGGGTGGATATAGTGTAGCATTTATAGTTCCTATGAAAACGTATCAGCAAACAGTTAGTAAGTTTATGCCAGAACGTATGCTTGAATACAGCGTTATGGGAATTGATTTGTTTGTGGGGGATAAGGCTAGTCCAAGTGTAAAAAAAGAACTAAATAAGATTTGTAGCTCTTATCTTGGATCTGATGATTTTAGTATATGGAGTCTGTTGGAAGAAAAGAATCATGATGCACTAGTTCAAAAATCCGTATCTATTAGCATTTTTGCTATAGCTTTAATGATTGGTTTGATTGGTATATTTAACGCATTTTCTACCATTTCAAATAATCTTAGATTACGTAAACGAGAATTTGCTGTATTTAGATCAGTAGGGTTAACGCCAAATGGATTAAACAAAATACTGACTCTAGAAGGATTATTTTTTGCTGCAACACCTATTATAGTTAGTATACCAATAGTATTATTTATTTGCTGGGTTATGCTAAGATTAACAATAATCACATGGGGAGAGTTTATATCTGTTTTCCCAGCGAGAGTAATTCTAATGTATACAATAACTTTAATTGCATCGATTTTCTTATCATATTATTTTTCTTCAACATGCGTTAAAAAAAGTAATGTAGTAGAAGAAATAAAAAATGAAATAGTATAAAATTAGACGTAATTTACAAAATTAACATAACTAAAGCCTATATGTTAAATTATTAAATAATTTAATATATAGGCTTTTTATTTATTTATATTATTTACCTATAAACATTTGTGTCCAGTATAAAGAAGAACCTTTTGCAGCTATACCAACACCTAGTTCAGTGAAATCTGGGTTAAGTATATTTTTTCTATGGCCATCAGAATTCATCCAAGCATTCATAACCTCTTGTGGAGTTTCTTGTCCCATAGCTATATTTTCTCCAGCTGAAGTATAGCTTATACCGAATTTCTTCATCATGTCAAATGGAGAACCATAAGTTGGTGATGTATGGTCAAAGTAGTTCTTATCAATCATGTCTTGTGATTTTAAAGTAGCTACATTTGATAATTCAGAGTTAAACTTAAGAGCTTGAAGCCCTCTGCTTGTTCTTTCCTTATTAACTAAATCTAATACTTCTTTTTGGAAGCTTGCAAAGTTACCAGATGGATTAGAAAGTTGTTCAGGTTTTTCTTCAGGTTTAGATTCCTGATCAGAACCTGTATTGCCTTCTGGTTTAGAATCAGGCTTAGATCCAGTATTATTATCTACATCAGGAGTAGATGGTTTACTTGCATTAGAATCTGTATTACCTTCTGGTTTTGAATTAGGTTTAGATTCAGTATTATTGTTATCTACATTAGGAGTAGATGGTTTACTTGGTGAAGTGGCAGTAGGGCACTTCCCTTTATTATTTAAAATATCTTGTATTAAATAGTGTAAAGGCTTTATAGGTGTTGCACAGTCTTTACCATTTACATTTACAGATAAGTATTCCTCGTAACTTTTATTGTCGCAAAAAACTTTTTTAGATACAGTTTCATTTGATGCCGCATTAATAGGTAGTGTAGAACAAACTCCTATTATAGATACTACACCTAATGATAATAATGTTTTAACTTTGATATTCATAATTAAGTCACCTCTTTAATGTTATAGTTTTATAAATGAATTATTTGAAAATGTTACCGAATTGTAACCTACAAGATGCGCTACCCCCAGCGCCTATATCTTGGATGTAACTATAGTATCATAAAGCCTAGCATTTATGCATTGTTAAGTTATGTAAATACTATATATAAATTACAATAATGTAAAAATTAGAGTATATATACAAAAATAGAGTAAAAACTATATTGATGGGTATAAAAGCAGTAAACCTTTAAATTCACATACAAATAGCAAAAAATTTAGTTAAATTTTAAAAAAAATGGTATACTATTAAAAGGTAAAATTACCAAAAGATGAAAGGAGAATTACTATGTCAAAAGAATTAGTAAAAGATAGAGTTATAAAATACTTAATGGAAGATTTATTTGTTCCACAAGAGATGATAGATACAGATGTAGCGTTATCAGAATTTGAAGAAGGTGCAGAAGGTGTAATAGACATAATGGTAAACGTAAAAGATAATGAAGATTTTTACGCTCCTGTTATGATTATAAAATGTTTAGATGAAGAAACTCCGTTACAAGGGGAAGTAGCTCAAGAAGCGGTAGATTTCTTAGAAGATGTAGATAATATAACTTTAGCAGGAAGAGCTGTTTTAACTAATGGAAATGAAATGATGTATGCAAATTGGACTGGTGAAGAATATGGTACAGAAGAATCACTTCCAGAGTATGATGTGATGGTAAAAGAGTTCTTCGAAATGGAAGAATTAGTAAAAGAGCATGAATCATCTCATGATTGTGGATGTGGAGAAGATCATGACCATGAAGATCATGAATGTTGCGGAGGACATAGTCATGGTGAAGACCATGAATGCTGTGGTGGAAGTTGCGGATGTAACCACGACAATAAATAATAAAATATGCTTAAATTTGCGATGATATGAGGGTTTAGCTTGACTAAACCCTTTTATTAATGGTATTATAAATCTGTTATAATCTCATTAATATTTTACCGTAATATAGGGGCAAGATTATTATTGGACTTATTAATAGGGATTTGACTTTGTCGTTCGAGGGTAAAAGACTGCACATTGTGCAGTCTTTTGTTCTTTATAGTGATATTGTAGTTAATAAAATATTATTTTAAAAAAATATAAAAAAAATCAAGGAATTTGATATGTAAGTGTAGAATAATAGATATAGGAATTTGTTGACAACTAAAAAGTATTTTTTAAGAAAAGTTTACATACTATTAACATGAGGATGAAACTACAGACACTTTTTAAATTTGATTAACAAATTATTAGAGATAGAAGGGGTAGATTATGGGGGCTAAAAGAGAACATACTTATGAAAATTACATTTACAGTGATTCATCAAATTCATCAAATGCTATGAAAATGTACTTAAAAGAAATTGAAGAGTACAAAATGTTGTCTGCGGTAGAGGAAGTTGAATTAGCTAAAAAAATAGATGAGTCATTTATAGGAGCTAAGGAAGAATTTATCAATGCAAATTACAGATTAGTTGTTAGTATTGCTAAAAAATATAGAAAAGAAAATATCGATATGCTTGATTTAATTCAAGCAGGAAATATAGGACTTATAAAAGCTGTAGAAAAGTATGATTATAAAAAAGGATATAAATTTAGTACTTATGCTACATGGTGGATAAAACAAAGTATAACTAGATACATAGATGATTGTGAGAATACTATTAGAATACCTGTCCATCTTCATCAAAGAATTAACTTTGTGAAAAGAAAAAAACAGGAATTATCACTAGAGCTACAAAGAGAACCTAAAATAGAAGAGTTAGCCGTAGCATGTGAGATAGAAGTAGAGAAAATAATAGATTTACTTAAACGAGATAAAAACATAGTTTCATTGGATACACCTATAAAAGAAGATGAAGATAGTAGTTTAGTTGAGTTTATACCTTCAGATGCATATTTTGGAGATGTAGTTATGCATGAAGTAGAACAACATAATCTAAGAGAGAAAATCGAAGAACTATTAACTGGACTAAGCGAACAAGAACAAAGAGTACTTAGAATGAGATTTGGATTAGATGATGATATACCTAAGACGTTAGAGGAAATAGGAAAGGTATTTGGCGTTACTAGAGAAAGAATAAGACAAATAGAAGCTAAGGCTATAAGAAAGTTGAGACATCCAAGTAGATTAAAGCAATTAAAGCATTTTTATTAAAATATATCTATTTACGCAAAAAGCTATGTAAACGTTATTTAAATGTTTACATAGCTTTTTTACGCTTAAGGCAATTAGTTTTAGAAAGTAAGTTATATTAATAGGATGTATATTAATATAATGTAAAGTATATAAAAAACTTATTTCAAGGATTGATGCTATGTATTATTCAAATAGAGAAAAAGTTTATAAGGAAATTCATTCGGATATTCAAATTATTAAAGATAATCTAAAAAGTATGAAGATACAATCTTTTTTAGAGTCAAGTAAAACGTATAAGCTTATAGCTGAAATTGAAAAAGAAATAAATATAATTTCTAAAAGTATAATTGAACTTAAAGAACCATTTTTATTATTTGTTATGGGGCCTGGGAAATATGGCAAATCAACTCTAATAAACTCATTGATAAAAGATAATAAATTAGAGACAAAAGATATTCCAAACACATGGAGATTAGATATAGTAGCATCATCTGATTCAAAAAAAATGGATATTGTACGTGGATATGAAACGAAATCTTATGATTATAATGAAGGGCTATCAATTTTGGAAGAAGAAGAAGAAAAAGTTAAGAACTCAAAAAAAGTTATAAAAGACAAATTTGAGAAAATAAAGAAGAATAATGATTTAAGTATTTATGATTTAAAGGAGTGTAAAAAGTCTTTAGAAGAAAAATATTTATATAAATATAATATTGTAGAGGTAAAGCATTATATAAACAAAAGTGGGGTTTTAAATGATTTTATTATAGTAGATACTCCTGGTTTAAATCAAAACTTACTAAAAAATACTAAAGAACGAATGGTTGATTATTATAAAAGAGCAGATGGCATTATATGGGTTTTAGATGCAAAGAATATAGTTTCAAAATCAAGTAATGATATGATAGTTGAATTGAATGAAAATTATATATTAAGCGATGATTATAATAATATAATTTGTGCAGTGAACAAAGTCGATGAGATAAGAAATAAAGACAATGATTTATCAAAAGTTAAGAAAGAGGTCAAAAATTTATATAAAAACTATTTTGTAGATATAGTTTTTGTATCTTCAAAAGAAGCAATTGATGGATATATAAGCAATGATAAGAAACTTACCAATTTAAGCAATATAGACGAACTAAGAAATAGTATAGATAGCAATTTTAAAATAAATTCAGAAAAAATGCAAATTAAGTCAAAGTATATGCATTTAAAAATTAGTGGCGAATATTTAAAAAAACTAATCAATATTTATAAAAGAGATTTATATGAGGATTTATACAAATTTGACGAGATAAAAAGAAGTATAAATTATGAAATTGAAAAGTTAAAATCATATTTTGAAAAGAAAATAAATATATGTACAAATATTGAAAATTTAAAAACTAATGGTGTTTACACTCAATTAAAAGATTTAGAAAACTTACTAGAAATAGAACTTAATAATATGTATTTAAGTTTAAATAAAAAAATTTTATGTTGTGATGAAACATGTGACTTAAACCATATTTATGTAAATATAAGCAAGTCAAAAGAAATATTAAATATTGAATATTTAATAAAAGAAGAAAAAAATCAATATAAAGAAATTGCTCTTTTAACTAAATTAAAAAAAATAAAAAATTACGAAACAAATATGTACTTAATTATAGATGAAAGGAATAAATTAAGGTCAAATTTATTAAATTATTTAGATAGCCAATTAAACAGTATAGAAAAAGATATAATTAATAAATCTACCAAAGCATTTAGAAGAAAATACACAGATTATATGATAATAAAAGAACATTTAAGGCAAGTTAATGATATCGATAATATTTTAAAAAAATGGGGGGATTATGTTGGGTAACTTAAATAATTATATTGAAGAAGCTAGATGCACTTTTATAGAATCTCCAGTTAGAAATTATTTAATGAAAGAAAAAAATATACCTTTTAAAAAGATTATTAAACATAACCTAGAAGAAGTTATGAATAATTTTGATATTTTGTTAGAGAAACCATATAGCCAATTAAAATTAGCGATTATGGGAGAAGTTAAGTCAGGAAAATCTACATTAGTTAATGCCATTGTAGGCAAGGAGGTTTCTGAGGTAGATGTATTAGAAGCTACATCATCAATTATAAATATTTTTTATAATGAAGAAGAAACTTATGATATAGATCAAAACTGCATAAATATAGGTATAAATTCAGATGTATTAAAAGATATTAGCATAGTAGATACTCCTGGATTAAAAAGTATTACATCAGAAAATGAAAATAAATCTATAAAATATATACAAAATGCCGATATAATATTATATGTTTTTGATTCAACCCACATAGGGCAAGAAGATATAAAAGATTCTGTAGAATTAATTTCATCTTATGGTAAACCTATAGTTGGAGTATTAAACAAAGGAGATTTGCTACATGATAATCATCAAGAAGTTTTAGCGTATATAGAAGATGAATATGACTTATATATAGATAAATTTTTTATAATATCATCTCATTTAGAATATCAAAATAATATAATAAAAAATGCTGTAGCAAAAGAACACGACTTAGTATCAGAATACTCAGATGAATTAAAAAGAAACTTTTTATCATTAATGGAATTTTTAAAAAGTATTAGAACTAGTAATGATGAAATAAAACTTCAAAGTGTAAACTCATCTATAGAAGCTTTAAAACACAAAGAAAAGGTGTATCATTATGAATACTTAAAGTCATTAGAAATGCTATCACAAGAATTATCAAATCACAAAAACTTATTAAATGGAAAGTTTGATTATATACAAGCTAAGATGGATTTTGAGATAAATGAATGGTTGGATAAAAGCTTTTTAGAAGATGAAATACATCGAATAAATAAAAATATGGATATAGCTAGAGAATATATAAATGATAGCTATATAAATAATGTTATAAATGATGAAAAAGTAAAGTTAGATGAATTGTTTTTTAAAGAGTGGAATGAGTGTATAAAAGAAGTTAATAGCCTTACTAATAATAAAATAAAAGAGTTTATAAAAGACATAAACTATAGAGATTACAATATAGATTTACCTAAGGTTAAATTAAATGAAGAAGAAATAGATATGAACGAAATGTTAGCAACTATTGGAACAGGGGCTTTGCTTGGAGCTACATCGGGTAGTGCACTAGCTGTATATGCAGCTGCTTTATCTGCGTCTGCTCCAAGTGTAACAATAGGGGCAGCGATGCTTACTTATTGTCCGCCGCTTCTTTTAGCAGGTACTGTAACTGGGGGAATTGGAAAAGTATTATATGATAAGTTAAAACAAGATCAGATGAATAAAGATATAATAGAAGATATAGAAAGTTTCAAAGACAATATAAAATTTGAGATAAAAAATATATTAATAGATATATACGAAAAAGCTAGTAAAGAAATTATAAGAATAGATCAAGGAATATTTGAAAATTCAAAAGATGTATGTATGAATGAATACGAAATAGAAGAACTTCAAGCTGATTTGAAGGAATATATAGATAAACTTTAACAAAAAAAGCGTTAATTAAATTTAATTAACGCTTTTTTTAGGCTAACATCTATTATATATTTTATATAATGAAAATGCTATATTATCTGTAATTTTATTAAACCCTGTATCATATGCTAAAATATTGTTTCTTATGTAAAATGAATTAAAATCAAGTTTGTTTTTTATAGCTAAATTAGATATATAACTATACCTTATACAAACCATAGATAAAAAATATATTAAAAAAATCATAAAAGAAATTAAAAAAAATATAGACATATAGAAACCCCCCCACAAAGTTTATAAATATATGTTCCTATAATTAAATTGTACAACCTATAGTCTGAAATTTCAAAGAATTAATAAATACAATATGCGAGAAAAAATTATATAAATCCCTAAAGTTCAAAACTATAATAACTAAATTATAATTATGATTATAAAATATGGGGTAAAAATATAATATTGATATATTTAGTCTAGCTATGATATGATAGTAAATATAGTACTGTTTAAAACACAGTAGTTAGAAAGTTTAGTAAAAGAGGTGGAGAGGTTGGAGTTTAGGTCATTAGTTGAAGAGTTTATAATAAACTATGGATTAATTAGTATTTTTATTGTAGTAGCATTAGAATATGCAAACCTTCCTCTACCAAGTGAATTAGTTTTACCATTAGTAGGGATATTTGCATTTAAATATAATATGAATTTTGCACAAGTAGTAACTATATCCATATTAGGAGGAATAACTGGGTGTATAGTCAATTATTATTTAGGATATAAATTTGGGAAGCCTTTAATTGAAATTATAATAGGGAAGTTTCCTAAGACTGAAAAATCTGTAATGTCGTCATATTCATGGATAAAAAAATACGATAAAATATCTGTAATGATTTCAAGAGTAGTTCCAGTAGCTAGAACATTTATTTCTATAGTAGCTGGGGTTATAAAAATGAATATAATAACCTTTATAATTTACTCAACTATAGGTATTGGAATATGGAACTTGGCTTTAATTTCAGCAGGATACTTGCTAGGACATAAAATACATATTATAACAACTATATTGAAACAGTACTCTTTATTAGTATGTATAATAGTCGTTATATTTACGATAGTTTATATAATAAAAAGTAGAATAAAAAAAACTCATAAAGACACGTAGTGTCTTTTTTTGATTAAAACTAAAGTAATTATGATTATAAAATACATACATGTGATATTTTAGTTGAGTATTAATTTTTATTAGTGAAAATTTATAATAAATGTGAAATTGGTGAAAGTTTAGACTATTTCTAAATTTTAAAAGTATAGTTATTTCTTCTACAAATTATGATATAATTCTACATAAAATTTAAAATGTAAAAAAATAGGAGAAATGGAAATGAGTAAACTTAAGAAAAAAATCACCATACCACATACATTTACTATAATATTTTTACTTATTGTAGTAATTGCTATTCTTACATGGATTATTCCAAGTGGGGAATTTCAAAGAATAAATGTAGATGGAAGAATGGTAGTAAAACCAGGAACATATAGACAGGTAGCACCAAATCCTCAGGGAATTCAAGATGTGTTCAAATCTCCTATAGATGGATTTATTGATGCTGCTGAAGTAGTTGGGTTCGTACTTCTTGTAGGAGGCGCTTTTGGAATAGTTAATAAAACAGGAGCTATAGAATCCGGAATTAACCATACTGTCAAAAAGCTTAATAAACTACAAGTGTTGATAATACCAGTTTCTATGATTTTATTTGGATTAGGGGGATCTACTTTTGGCATGAATGAAGAAACCCTTCCATTTTATATGATATTTATACCCCTAATGATGAATTTAGGATATGATTCTTTAACAGCGATAAGCACAGTTTTTATAGGTTCGGGAACAGGTGTGATAGCATCGACTATAAATCCATTTTCAGTTGGAATTGCACAGGCTCTAGCTAATATAACACCTGGATCTGGAATAGGATATAGAAGTTTAATATTTTTGGTATTGATGGCACTTTCAATAAGTTTTGTTATGTTACATGCCCATAAAGTTAAGAAAGATCCTAAAAAGTCGATTGTGTATGACTATGACCAAAAAAATAAAGGTGAATTTATTGTAGAGGATTCATCAATAAAGCAGTTTACAAGAAAAGAAGGTATTGTTTTAGTTATATTTATAGGTGGAATGTGCATGATGGTTTATGGTGTTTTAAATTTAGATTGGTACATACCTCAGATAGCTATGATATTTTGTATGATAGGAATTTTTTCAGGAATATTTGGAGGTCTTAAGCAAGATGAAATAGTTGATTCATTTTTAAATGGAGCTTCAGATTTGATATCTGCAGCACTTGCTATTGCATTAGCTCGTGGTATAGTTATAGTAGCTCAGAATGGACACATAATAGATACTTTATTAAATTATTCAGCTGATTTATTAAGTAGATTGCCTAAATTTATATTTATTAATTTATCTTTTGCGCTAGAATCTGTATTAGCATTTTTAATACCATCATCTTCAGGACTTGCATCACTTACAATACCTGTATTGTCTCCACTTTCAGATTTAGTTGGAGTATCTAGTCAGTTAATAATAACTGCGTATCAATTTGGAACTGGTATTATTAATTTAATTACACCAACATCAGGTGTTTTAATGGGAGCCCTGGCATTTGCTAAAATACCATGGTCTAAATGGTTAAGATATATAGCTCCATTAATAGGAGCAATAATTGTAGTGTGTATAGCATTTTTAACAATTGGATTATACATAGGATTTTAATAAAAGTAGCAGCTTATCGATATAGTTAAGCTGCTACTTTTATTTAAGTGCATAATAAAATTAAATTATAAAAAATATAAATAAATGTTTATTGCTATTAACAAATGTTTATTAGTGTGGTAGAATTGACATAATAAATATAAAATAATGGGGGACTAAATAATGAACAGTATAGAACAAATATTACACTCTATGGATATGCAATATCATGAAAAAAGAGCTAATATGGCAAGATTAGCAGAAGATTCTTTAGCGCCTTTAAAAATAAGCGAAGAAACAAAGTCTTATTTAGATAGAAAAATATTATGTGATATGAATGAAGG
>NZ_JBOGBV010000042.1:0-70978 GCF_051656405.1 Paraclostridium sp. | reverse complement strand
AAGTATGCACCAACTTCAAGAATGACAAATACATACATAGCAGCTGGAGAAGATAAAGAAGCAGATATAATAAAATCAATTGATAATGGACTTTATGCAAAAAAAATGGGTGGAGGATCTGTAAATCCAGTAACAGGTGAGTTTAACTTTGCAGTAGCTGAAGGTTACCTTGTTAAAAATGGAGAAATTAAAGAACCTGTAAGAGGAGCAAGCTTAATTGGAAAAGGTAGTGAAGTACTTATGAATATAGATATGGTGTCTGATAATCTAAAGCAAGCTCAAGGTATGTGTGGTTCATCTTCAGGTAGTATACCAACAAATGTAGGTCAGCCTATGATAAGAGTTAAAGAAATTACTGTAGGTGGAAGATCGGAGGAGTAATTATGGAATTTAATATATTTAAAGATCAATTATTTGAAAGAGCTAACCAAGAAGGTTTTACCGATTGCGAAGTTTATTATTCTGATGGAGAAAATATAAGTATATCTGTTTATGAATTTGAATTAGAGAAATATAATATTGATAAGTATATAGGACTTTCATTTAGAGGATTAATAAATGGTAAGATGGGATATTCGTATACTGAAATTTTAGATGAAGAAGCTATAGATATGTTAGTGAAAAAGGCAAAAGAAGGAGCTGTATCTATAGAAAACACAGATGTACAGTTTATATATAAAGGTGATGAAAATTATAGTGGGGTTAAAACTTACTCAGAAAAACTAGAAAATATAGATCCTGCTGAATTGATTGAAATAGCTATAGATTTAGAAAGACAAACAAAAAATTACAGTAATAAGGTTGTTAATTTAAGTGGATGCAAAGTATCATACAGTTCATCAAGAAGCTTAATTAGTAATACCAAAAACCTTAATCTGAGTAATAAGAGTAACTTACTTATGGCATATGTAATTCCAGTTATAGAATATAGTAATCAAAAGCAAGATGGAATGGGATATCAATTAGTTGAAGATATAAAAGATATAGACACTAAGAAAATTGCATCAGATGCAGTAAATGAGGCATTTTCTAAAGTTGGGGCTAAATCTATAGAATCAGGTAACTATAAAACTATAATAAATAATGAAGCTATGTCATCTTTACTTGAAACATTTAGTGATGTGTTTAGTGCAGAAAGTGCCCAAAGGGGAATGTCATTACTTAAAGATAAAGAAGGTAGTAATATAGCTTCTGATATTGTTACAATAGTAGATAATCCATTATTAGACAATGGATTATCATCAACACCATTTGACGATGAAGGAGTTGCAACCTATAAAAAAGATATAGTTAAAGATGGAAAACTAATAACTTTACTTCATAACTTAAAAACTGCACACAAAGCAAATACAAAAACTACAGGAAATGGGTTTAAGTCATCGTACTCATCAGTTGTAAGTGTTGACCCAACGAATTTCTATATAGATAAAGGAAAATCAACTTTTGAAGAACTTGTAAAAGAAGTAAATGAAGGTATAATAGTAACTGACTTTGCAGGTCTTCACTCAGGAGCAAATTCAATTACAGGAGATTTTTCTTTAGCTGCAAAAGGGTATTATATAACAAAGGGAGAAAAATCTTATCCTATAGAACAAATAACTGTTGCCGGAAACTTTTTTGAATTAATTAAAGATATTGAAAATATAGGAAATGATTTGAAATTCCCATTAAGTAATATTGGATCACCATCTGTTATAATTAAGTCATTATCTATAGCAGGAAAATAAGTAAAATAAAAAGCACTTAATTTATTAAGTGCTTTTTATTTTACTTATTTTCCTGCTTCATTTATAATTTTTCTCAAAGAAGTAGATGCATTATACCCTATAGAAAATGTACTTATAGAATCTATTAAATCTTCTGTGTTTCTTGTTTGTATATAATCTTCTGCTTTTAAAAGTGAAAGTTTATAAAAACTTAAAACTGCTCTTATAGATAAAATAACATCATCTTCTTTTGGAGAAAGTTTTGAAATTTTTGAATGTAAACCTTTAATTAAGGAATCAGCATAATTTATTTGTTTAATTGCATCATCTTTATTAAAATTATCTTTAGATATAAGTTTAATTACCAAATACATATTATTATCTATCATATTCAAGTCATTGATATATTCATTTCCTTGTTTAGTTGGAGAAGATATTTCAATGGCAGAAGAAATATTAACACTACTTATAAAAATAAGTATTGCTACTAAGAACATAATACTTAATTTCTTGAAATTCATATTAAATCTCCTTTTTATTATATATTATATGTAGAGATTGAAATAATATAAGGTTGTAAAAATTTAATAAAATAATAAAAAATTATTTTATTAAATTTAAAGAATAAATAAAAATATAAATGAATATATATATTAAAAAGGGTGTGAAAGGATGCCTAATAATAAGAAGAAACAAAAAAATAAAATAAATATTCAGTTGGCGACAGCTCAACTAATTCTATTAGCAAGCATTTTAGATCTTCTAAAAGTAATAATAGAAAAATTTTTATAAAATGTTTCTTTTTAAATTGGCATTTAATTTTAAAATATGAATAAAGAATCTAAAGTATTAATAATTGCATTTATCATATTTGTAATTAGTTTATTAATAAGATTTATTTAGAAACTTACACAATAATGCAAATAACACTAAAACAAAAATATAACTTAGATTATGATTGAAAGCGCTCCTTATAGGTAGGGAGTGCTTTTTTATTGTAATGAAAAATTAATTTATTTACCTAAATATCATATTCATTAAGTTGACAGGCGTAGTATATCAAATTGAAAAAATGTTTCTTGAGTTAGCCAAATCATCTTAAATTTTGATTTTATGCATTTATTAGCTTATATTTATAGATAATAAATATAGCATGTATTATGGCACAAGAAACTAAATTAAATATTATGTGGAGTTTATTACAAAAGAAAATGATAAAGATGCTCTTAAGAGCATCTTTAATCTAGTATGTTAAGCAGCATATTTATTTAGTGGGATAAATATAAATAGAACCTCCTCCAACTATTACTATTCTAAACTCAGGTGTAATTTTAACTAAATTAAATTTTTCAGAGTTTGGTTGAAATCTAATAGATTGAACTAAAACCTGATTTTCATCGAATACTTGAAGATAAGCACCCTCAGTTTGAGAAACATTTTGAACCATATATTGATTTTCTTGTGAAAAATTTAAATCTGCAACCTTATATACACCTTCTTTAAATACGTTAAGAGCATGACAAGTATTACTAGATACACTTAATAAAAAGCATGAAAGCAATAAAAGTGTAATTATTTTCTTTTTCATAATTAAACCACCTTTCTAGTATAGTTTAACTAGTAAAAAGATAAATATTCCACAATCAAAATAGTAAAAATTAACTAAATAGAAAAGCAGGATGTTATTTTCCTGCTCTAAATACTATTCTTCTCAAATTAACTGAAGAAGTATATCCCATGGAGAAAGCGTTTATAGAACTGATTAAATCATCCGAGTTTTTTGAATACAGATATCTATCGGCTTCTATTATAGATAATTTATAAAAGCCCAATATAGCTTGTAAAGCTGCAACAACATCTGATTGTTCTTTGGATAAATCAGAAGCTTTTTCGGTTAGGTCATATATTAATGAATTTATGAAACTAATTTGTATTCTAGCTTCATTTATATCAAAGTTTTCTGAAGAAATAGATTTTATCAATACATACATATTACTATCTAAAAAATCTAAATCTCTACCAATGGATTTAACATATGGATCATATGGTGGAGCGCTAATGGCAGAAGCAGTATTTATACTACTTGAAAAAATAAGTACAGTCATAAAAAATAGAATACTTAGCTTCTTGAAATACATAATACACATCCTTTTTTATAAGTAGTATATGTAGAAACATTCAAATTATAAGATATTAAAAAATATAATGATTTTTAGAGAATTAATATGAAAGTTGATATAGGCCAATAAAATATGGTATAAAAATAGGAGAGAAGACACTTTTATATATAAAAAGTATAGTTGAATACTTTAGAAATTAATAGTATAATAAACAACATGCAAAAAATAAGTGAATTGTTAACAAAACGTTAATAACTATGTCTTGCTGACTATTTCACAAAACAACTCTATTGAAATATTATAACTCCAACAATTATTAATAATTGTTGGGACTTGTTCGAGAAGTAGATTTCTAGGTTAATAAAAATTACCAAATAGACTGAAACGTTGGTATTAGCTATATCTTTAGGAATGAAATCGATTAAACTTTACTGAAATTCCACTGACTAAAGATATAACTTTAGGTCTTACTGACTATTTACTGACTATTCACTGAACAGGTAATAATCATTCTATAAAAGTATTTTTTCTATATTATCTGATGCAGTTTTGTCCATTTCTTTAAGAACATGACTATATGTATTCATAGTCATTTTTATATCTGTATGGCCCAATCTTTCCGATACAGTTTTCATATCAGTTCCAGCTAAAATTAACATAGTAGCATGTGCATGTCTTAATGAATGTATATTAATATATTTAACGTCAATTTCACTTAATAGTTTTTTATAAGCTAGAGTAAAAGAGCTATTATTCCAATACCTATTCAAACTATTTAAACAAACTACATCATATTCATTTTTTAATATCCCTTGAACTTTTAATTTGTTTTGTCTTATTTTTTCATTTTTAAGTAATTCTATAACATGATTCGGAACCGAAATTTCACGCGTACTTCCGTCTGTTTTTGTTTGTCTTAAGTAGTATTTACTATTTACATAAATTAAATTATGTTTTATTTTTATTGTGTTTGTTTCAAAGTTAATATCTTCCCATAATAAACCAGCCATTTCACCAAATCTTAATCCTCCAAGTAAAAACAAATGTACTGGAATAGTTAAATAAGGGCTATAGCAGGATCCATTAAGGATATCTTTAGATTCTTCAACAGTATACACTGTCTTATTATCTCTATCACGTTTTTTAGGTAATACGATGAAATCTGGTATATTTTCATGTATCTCCCTAAGTCTATAACATTCATGCAAAACAGCATCTGACTTATTTAATATTTCTTTTATAGTACTAACTTTTAAATCTTTAGTGTACATATGATTTACATATTTTTGATATATACTAACGTTAATATCAGATAATTTCATATTTTTGAAAAATCCTGCTATATGTTTATTTATCACAGTCTTAGACCTCTTTAAAGTTGTTGGTGAAAATTCCTTAGCTTCATTATTGTAATATTCCCAGCACCTATTAACAAAAGATATAGTAGATGGAGTTTGGAATTTATCATTATTTATCCCGCTTTTTATATCAACTAAAGCCTTTTCAGCATCTTTCTTTTTTTCAAAACTACCATAACTTTTTTGTTTTCTTTTTCCTGTTTCAAAATCAGTATACTCAACATATACATAGTATTTATTATATCGACTTCTTATGAAAGCTCGCTTTTTATCCATAATCTTCTGTCCTTTCTATGTGATTTTAAAAATTGAAGTTTGAATTAACATTATAAAATGATCCTTCAGTTATATAAAGATTTGGTAAATTTGTTAACATTAAAAAATTTCCATTGCTTAAATTTAAAAATTTATTTTCTAAAGATAAAAACTTAAGCTTGCTTAGCAACATTTCAATATCAACATTTAAATAGTCACATATATCTTCTGCGGATGTAGGGTATTTATTTATAGCATTAATTAAATCAGGAGTAGATATTAGATAGTGGCAAAGCCATCGCTCAGCTTTTATTTCACACTTACTGATTTTAAGTTTATCTAAATAAGTATCGACACAACTAATAGAATCCCCACAACTTGTATAGTGATGCCCTAACTCTTCTAAAAGTATTTTATATGCTTTTTCATTATTGTTTTTTAAAGAATCATCTAATAGTATCATAGAAGGTGATTCATAACATTCTATATATAATCCCAAAAATCCTAAAATTTTCAAATTTTTATAATATATTTCAATGCCTTCTTTTTCGGCTAAATTAAATAGTTTTTCTAATTTTGTCATAGAATCCCCCTTAAAAACTAAGAACATATGTTCTTTTTAAATGTATAAAAAAGAGCAGAATAACTGCTCGGTATGTTATAATATAATTGATTATATTATAGGTGGTGTTAATTATGTTTGAAACTATAGTAGCTAAATTACAATCTCCGATACCGGCTTGGATGATTATCATTTCAGCACTTTGGGGAATGTCACTAATTTATTTTAAGGATTTTGAATTTAAAATAGTACGTAAAGAAAGGCACTAGTTTATAGTGCTTTTCTAACTAAATCTCCAATTTTTATAGTCATATCAACATGCTTAAAACCACCACTCACTTGTGTTAAATCTACATTTAATGGCTTAGGAATACTTTTAAATGCATCTAATCCAGATGAAACAATAGGAGAATATGGATTTTTTGACTCTTCATTTACACATAAACACATCTTTTCATATACAATATCCACCTTTAAACGAGCCTTTATTGCATCCAAAGTGCCTAAAGATTCTTCAGTTACAGGATCTAAAACTTCTTCTCCTTTAACGAAAATTTCTAATATATCATCTTTTTGAAAGTAATCGCAACCGCCACTTACAACAACCCTAGAATCATCTATTATTTTGACTATGTTAAATTCATTATTCACTTGAAACATCCTTTCTATTACCATTTTCTATATCTTCAAATAATTTCAAAATAGCTTCCTTGTCCTTAGTAATTCGATGAGATCCGATTATTGCTTTTACACCTAGTTTTGCAGTTGTGTAGTAGTTTTCATAGTTATTAGATTCGTATCTGTAATTTTCGACCATTTTTATCAATTCATCTCTATTAGATTTTATGAACTCTAAATTATTTTTTATTTTAGACAATTCATTTTCTTTTTCTATCAAGATTGACTCTAGGTTTAACACATTCGTATTAGACTTAATTAACTCATCTTGGACTTTTTTTAGAAGCTTTTTATTGTGCATTATGTTTTTATTTGCTGTATAAAATACAGAAATAACTAGACAACTAAATAGTGTTATAATCATTATTTTAAAATCTTTGGATACAAACCAAGCTATAATAGGAGGAATAAGGGCGAAAATAAAAGATGATACTGATTGAAAATTTGAAAAAAAACCATCAGTTATTTTTTTATTATCAAATAATTCACTATCAAGTGTATATTTATCTGTGCATTGCATTAAAATAATCCCCCTTGCAAAACATGTATATATTTATTTCTTTTGATTTTGCATTAATCTAATCATCTCTATATATTCATTTATTTTTTCAATAGCTTCATCGTCTAAATCTTCTACATCCCCTAATCTATGAGCTGCTATTGTTTTTATACTTGGGTCAAGTTTTAGTTTTTCTTTTTTTATATTTCTTTCATCTGTTCTTCCAAGGAGATAATCTACAGATACTCCGAAATATTCCGCAAAAGAAGTTAATGCATCTATTTCAGGTATTCTTTTTCCATTTTCATATTGAGAAACTGCTACCCTTGTGAAATTATAATTATATTTATTGTTGAAATCCGTAACTAAATCTTGTTGATTCAACTCTAATTCGTGTCTTAATTGCTTAAATCTTTTTCCAAATATTTCATTCATCAAAATACCTCCTTTCAATACATATTTTACAACAAAGTAACAATAATAAAACTAAATGTAACAACAAAGATAAAAAAAGTTTTATTTTTTTCAAAAAAACTATTGACTGTATTGTTTGTGTGACATATACTTAAATCATAAAGTAACACAAAAGATACATAAACGACAAAGACATATAAAAGGAGGTGTTCACTATGCCACTTTCAAATATCTTAAAGTCACTCAGAGCAATGCAAGGATTGACACAAGCGGATATGGCTCAATTATTAGAGATATCAAAAAACTCTTATAATAGAAAGGAAATTGGAGAAAGGGAGTTTACATTGTCGGAAGCTAAAAAAATAGCTGATACATTCCATAAAAAGATAGATGATATTTTTTTTAATCTACAATGTAACACAAATGATACACAATGATATATATTTCCCCAAATAGGAACTTATATTTATATTAAGGAGGAGTAATAAATGGAAAGTTTAGCAATGGCTCAAACAGAAATAGAAATAATAGGATCACAAGAATTTCTAGGTAAAGAAGTCCCAGTAATAGAAGGTGGATTTGGAAAATATGAAAAAGTTGTTTTAGCTAAAACAATAGCAGAAATACACGAAGTGGAACTTAAAGTTATCAACCAATTAATAAATGAGAATATAGATGAATTCGAAGAAGATATTGATATTTTAGATTTAAAAAACTCGGTCAGTACTAATGACCCACTTTTAGAACTAGGTTTTACTAAACAATCGATAGCTAATAGCAAGAATATATATCTACTTTCAGAACAAGGATACATGGCGTTAGTTAGTTTAATGAGAACTGAAAAATCAAAAGAACTTAGAAAAAAATTTAGAAGAGAATATTTTGCAATGAGAAAATCAGCAAAAGAAAATAAAGCATCTTGTATAGAAGATCTAATTATAATGCAAGCTCAAAGTTTAAAGAACTTAAGACAACAAGTAAATGAAGCTACAAATCATGCTTTAACAGCAAAGGCGGAAGTTAAAACAATAAAAGATGTAGTTAGCTTAGATACAACGAGTTGGAGAAGTGAAACACAAAGTTTAATAGCTAAAATAGCTAAAAATCAAGGTGGGTTTGAACATATTAACTTGCTTAAAGCAGAGAGCTATGAACTTCTAAATAAAAGATTTGGAGTTAGCTTAGAAATTAGGCTTAAAAATAAAAAATCTAGAATGGCACTAGAAGGTGTTAGTAAAACAAAAATAAACAATCTTAACAATTTAGATGTAATAGCAGAAGATAAAAAACTTATAGAAGGCTATGTAGCTATAGTTAAAGACATGGCTATAAAGTATGGAATATAGGAGGAAGAATATGAGAGAGAAAATAAAAATAGCAGATACAAATTTAGAAATAAGAACTACAAATCAAATGGTAGTTGAGATTGATTCACTTAGCTTTGTTTTAGATGAGGCATTTCCTTGGATAACAATTAGATTTTGTAAAGATGGAGAAATTCATGAGGATATAGATGAAATAGACATACTCAATGAAGACGGATCAGTGAAAGTGAATTCTTTAGAAAAATTAAAAATAACAGGTTTAAATTGGTACTTCAATAATGTTGAGATAGTTAAAGCATAGGAATATAGGAGGGATTAGCATGGCATCAGAAATGCAAAGGTTGGTTGTAAGAAATATAGATAGGGATTCTCTTTTATTATCAATAGCAGAAAGAGAGGATATTGTAGACGTTATGAAAATGTTTAGAGACGACAAAGACTACGCACCAAGGGAATACATGAATATAAAACAATTTGCAGAATACATACAGGCGTCTGAAAAGTATGTAAGAATGCTAGCTAAACACGCTGATGAAAATAATTTGTTTTGTATAACTAAAGTTGGTAGAGAATACCGTTTGGATAGATTGAGTTATGAGAAGTGGGTTAGAAATGGTGGTAGATTTTAATCAATAGATAATAAGATAAGGAGGCAAATATGATGAAGAAAGTTTTAACAGCTAAAGATATTCAAGAAATATTAGGGATTTGTGAGAAAACAGCATACGACTTAATAAGACAAGCTCTTGTTAGAGGCGATATGTTTAAAGTTATAAAGATTGGAAGGTTATATAAAATGCCATCTCAACCATTCTTTGATTGGTTAGATCATTGGGATGGATTTTAAAAAGGAGTTGATTAACAAATGAATATATCAAAATTTCAAACTATGACAATTCAAGAAAAGTCACTTTGGTTTGTAAGAAAATTAGTAAATTACAAGTTAAAAGTAGGTGATAAATAATGGATAGCTTAGTTAGGATAAAAGAAATATTACAAACTCAAATAGACGTTACTCAAGATATGTTTAATAGAGCAATAGAAAAAGAGGTTTCAGATAAAGAAGAAAACTATATTAGTTTCTATACAGAAGGATTAAAAAACAAAATAGAAGCTTGGGAGCAAACATTAGAATTTGTAAATACAGAGATAGAAAAAGCTGAAAGAGAGCTTGAAGAATTAGAAATTTTCAAAACTAATACACATGAAACTTATTATGGATAAAAGAAAAGAACCTCTGCAAAGGTTCTAATCTAGGAATTACAAAATTTAAAAACTGATTATATTATATGAAAAAATGGAGGAAATATCAATGAATTTATATGAATTATCAAATGATTTAGTAGCTTTAAGGGATTTAGATGAAATAGAAGAGGTTCAACAAATAAAAGAAATTATAGCTGGAGAAGTAGCTAATAAAGGTAAAGGTATTATACAAGTTGTTAGAAGTTTAGAAAGTGATGTAGATGCAATAAAAGCAGAAATAGAAAGGTTAAATAAGATAAAAAGAGTTAAAGAGAACAATGTAAAAAGATTAAGAGATTACACTAAAGTTTGCATGGAGCAAATGGAAGTTAAAAAAATAGAAACACCAGTAGGGAACTTAACTTTAAGAAAAGGAGTTTCAACTTTAAAGATAGATGATGAAGGTAAACTTCCAAGTAAATATATAGAAGTAGTTCAAACTTATAAAGTAAATAAGGATTTAGTTAAATCGGATTTAAAATCTGGAATAGAAATTGAAGGGGCATATATGAGTGAACCAGGTATGTCACTAATGATTAAATAGGAGGATAAATAAATGAATAATATACAAAAGACTCAATCAAGCGCATTAGCATTAGCAGAATATAAGATAGACGGTGGACAAGTTTTAACAGCTGATACAGTTAGAAATTATCTTACAAGTGGAAATAGTAAAGCTACAGATCAAGATGTTCTTATGTTTATAGAGTTGTGCAAGGCTCAAAACCTTAATCCTTTTGTAAGAGATGCATATTTAGTTAAGTTCGGAAACCAACCAGCTCAAATAATAGTAGGAAAAGATGTTTTTATAAAGAGAGCATCAGAACATCCTAACTTTAATGGAATGAAAGCTGGAATAGTTATATTAGATAAAAACGGAGATATAAAAGAACGAGAAGGAGCATTGAAACTAAAAGAAGAGGAATTAGTTGGAGGATGGTGTGAAGTCCATTTAAAAGATAAAGATTTTCCAGTTAAATCAGTTGTAAGTTTTGAAGAATATGCTCAGAAGAAAAATGATGGAACTTTAAACAGTATGTGGTCAAGTAAAGGTGCAACGATGATTAGAAAAGTAGCTCAATCACAAGCTTTAAGAGAAGCATTTCCAAATGAATTAAGAGGTTTATATCAACAAGAAGAAATGGGAACTGAAAATAAGTTACCAGAGAAAGAAGTTGTAGTTGGATATGCTACACCAGGTCAAAAACAAGGAATATTAAAGTTAGCATCAATGAAAGGATTGTATGACTATGAAAATCCTAAAGATATATCTAAAATAGAAGAGTTTTGTGATAGTAACGGATACAACTTAAAAGAGTTGAAATATGAAGAAGTTAATGAAGTTTTAGATTTACTTACTAAATATGAGCCAAAAGAAAAAATTATAGATGCAGATTTCAAAGAGGTAGAAGAAGATCCAGAGGAAGCAGCTCAAACTAAGCTGGATGTGTAATGGGTTTTATAAAAGAAGTAGGAGTATACTACTTACTCTTACTTCTACTGATAGCAATTAACAAAAGAAGAAGGTGAGATAAATGGCGAAATACAGAGCAGTGCAAACCGAATTTTGGGAAGATCCTAGAGTTATAGAAGAAATGACACCAGAGGATAAACTGTTTTACCTATACTTATTAACTAATCCTAAAACAACACAAATAGGAATATATCAAATAACTAAAAAACAGATGGCATTTGAGCTAGGATATTCATCGGAAAGTATAAATGCTCTCATGGATAGATTTGAAAATCATCACAGGATAATAAAGTATAACTTGGAAACTAGAGAGATATGCATATTAAACTGGGCCAAATACAACTTAGATAATCACAGCAAACCAGTACTTGATTGTATAGAATCTGAGTTAAAAAAAGTTAAGGATAAGAGTTTCATAATGTATATGTTATCAGGCATAACTAAAGAAAAAATAAGAAATTTATTCCTAGATGCTTATGAGTTATCCACAGGTGACACGACCCGTATAACGGACGGTGGGGAAAAAGAAAAACAAAAAGAAAAAGAAAAACAAAAAGAAAAAGAAAAACAACAACAAGAAAAAGAAGAAGTAAAAAAAGCACTGACTGAGGTTGTTGATGAAATTAATAAATACTTTTCCTTAGAAGATGAAGACGTAAAAAAAGTAGCTAATACATACTTAGCTACTGGCAAAGAAATAAACTATTTGATTGAAAAGCTTAAGTTAGTAAGTGAGACACCAGATGTTAAAAATGTTGTTGGATACTTACTAAAAGCAATTCAAGAAGATTATAAACCTATTATTGGCAAAACTAATAATTCTATACCTAGTGTAAAGACTAGATTTCACAATATAAATCAGAGTTTTAAAAAGTATGCTCCAGAGCAATTAGAAAAGATATTACAGGAAAGTCAAAAAGGCAAATTTAACTAAGGAGGGTTAATCCCTCCTGGAAATAAAAAGGGGGAAATTAAGGTGTTAAGAAAATTCCAAAAGAATATTGCTACTTCAATAGCTAAAGATCTATTAGAAGAAGGTATGGTTTGGGGTGATGAATTAGAAGAGTATTTAAAGTTAAACACTAAAGGGATTATGGTATTTGAAAATGAGGAACATTATCTTGAATTTGAAAATTACTTCTTAGATATTATAGAAAAACTTATTTCAAGCAAGATACAAGTTAGAAAAAATGAGACAGTATTTATTACATCTACTATAAAAGATGCAGCTAAACGTTCTGGTGTAAGTGAGCCAGCTTTATATAAACATTTAAGAAGTGGAAGATACTCTACTTTAAAAAATAAAATAAATATAGAATTTGAGGTTTTAAAACCTAGATTAGATATGATTTAAGGGGATGAACATATGAGTAAAGTTATTGATTTGAACTATGTGAAAAAGGAACAAAAAAGCTTTTTAGAGCATCTAAAAAGTGTTGAAGGTATAAATTATCAAGAAGAACAATTTCAAGTGCCTATGTGGCTTACATTAGCTTTGATTAGTGAGCTGATAGAGGTACTTAATGAAACTAAGATACATAAATGGTGGGATAGGCTTCCAGTTGATGAAGAGAAGCTAAAAGAAGAATTATCGGACCTATTAAGCCACATAGGAAACTTAGCAAATGAATTAGATGCAGACTTAATAGTAACTGTTGAAGAAGTACAAACAACTAGCTTAGAAAGACAGTTTATATATTTAGCTTATAAGATAACTACATTGCCATGGAAAAAGATGTTTGGAAAGCATAAGTTAGATACTTTGGTAACTAAATACGTAGAACTTGTATATTCATTAGGATTAGATATGGATCAGGTAAAAGAAGCTTACTTTAAGAAGATGGAAAAGAATTATCTAAATCCTAAGTTTATGGAGAGTTGATATGAAAAAAGAAACTAATATATCAAGTATAAAAGATACATTTTTTAAGCCAAGTGATTATAAAACATATCCAAATTACATGGCATTAGCACAATGTATATGCGGAAAAGAAATAAACGGAGAGATAAAGTATCCAATTAGTCCAGATAAGATAATGACTGCATGAGGCATAAAAGGTGGAGAGAGATAAGGGGGAAGTATGGAAATATTAAGACAAGCTTTAGGAGAAATGTATGAAACGTTTGGACATGCTCCTGAAACGGTTAAGTTAAGTGAAATATTAGATAGATATGTAGCAGAAGCACAAAGAAAGGAGCTAGATAAATGCAAATCAATTTTTTATTATAGGAGGGAGTGAAGTGTGGGAAAATTATTTGTAGACATGGAAAAAGAATATCAAGTTCAATATAAACGAACAGGATTAAACAGAACTAATATAAATTATTTTGATAAGTTGGAAGATGCAGAGGAAGATTATTTGGAAAAGTTTAATAGTCCTAAGTTTTCATATATAGAATTGTTAGAGTGTAAACCAATAAAAGCGTATAGAAAGTAAATAAAATAATTATTTTAACTAAGAAATTATAAGGAGAGATTGATTATGAAACAAGGTAAGAAACTTAATAGGAGACAAAAACAAGTTTTAGCAAATGCAGGATACGATTTTATGGATTGGTTATTAGAAAGACAAGACCACAACAGTTACACATATGTAAAGAGAAATTCAAAAGAGACTATTAACTTAAGATTTAAATAAATTTAATTAGGGGGAACAGAAGATGAAAATAAAATTACCAGTGGTTTTAAGAAGTACTTATGAAAGAGAAACTAGCGAGTTAGTGTCAGATATAAATGTTTTAGAAGGTGTAAAAGATGCATCTGATAAAAAGATAGAAAGTTTAAAGTTAGACTTCCAAGAACTTAAGAATTCAAGCTACTTCACAGTTAGAGAGAAAGATAGAGAGATTGAGGAATTAAAACTAGAGTTAGAAAAAAGAGACAAGCAAATCAAAGGTATGAAATGGTGTATCCAGGAGAGGGATAAAGAGCTTGATAAGGTAAAAGCATTTAACATGGATCTGTATAAGAAAGTTGAGAGAGCCACTGAAATGCAAAGACAGGTTAAAGAAAAAATAGATATTGCATTTAATATAGATGTTATAGAAAAAGAAAGAACAGATCATGGAGCTATAAGAACTATAACTGCTCATGATATTAAAAAGTTACTAAAGGGCGAAGATTTAGTTGAGATATATACTAAGTTAGCACTGATGGTATAGGAGGTAAGTATGAAACATATAGTTACGATAAATGATGTTGAGTATAGTATTTATGCTAGATATTCATATCCAGAAAAAGCTATAAAAACGGAGGATGTCTTAGGTATAAAAGTTCAGATAGTAGTGGAAGAAGTAAAGACAGGAAGAACTCTTAAGTGGAAAGAAATGAAAGGCACTTATTTAGCAGAAAAAATTTCAGATTATGTTGAAAACACTATAAATGGGCAAAGAACTTTTTATTGGCAAAGTAAATAATAGGGGAGGTTATTATGAGAAAAAAATGGGAAGAAAGCAAAAATACATTTTTATATTTAAAAGATGAAGATGTAGATTATCTTATTGAAAATGTTTCAAGCTTTTATATGTGGTCCAGAAATAGTTTAGATTTAGTTAGTAAGCACTACACTGGGGAATGGTGGCACTGTCCTTCTGATGGTGGCGGGGCTGTATGCATCTTAAATGATGAAAATTTAAGAGATTTATTTATAAGATGTAGATATCAACTTGATACAAGAAATATAAGATATATCAAATAAGCAGGAATACATATCATTATCAGTACATTTATCTAAGTGTATTGATAATGATAACTAAATAATAATGGAGGGTATTATGAAAAATAAAGAATATAAGATAGGTCAAGAGATAAAATTTGAAGAAGATTTTGAAATAGAGAGTTTTAGAGGTAGAAAAATACAAGTTAAAAAAGGAGATAAAGCTATTACTAATAGTAGAGGATTTATAACATACACAACTGGAAATGCAAGAGATATGCGACAAGTTGTAGAGGGTATGACTGTTGAAGATTACGACCATAGAAACATAGCTGAAATGATATACAATAGATTGAATTTGATATATGGATTAGAAAACTTTGTATCAGATGAAGAAATTGAATACTCTGAAATGATTGATGAAATGGAAGATGTATTATGTGAAATACTTTAGATAAATATCCTGGATCTTATGGTCCAGGAAACTAAATTAAATATGAGGTGTTCATATGAAAGATTTGAGACATATGTACTCTACTAGTCAAGTTGAAACAACAATAAGATATGAAAAGGGTAAAGATATAAAAGTTAATACCATGAAAACACATATTGTAACTCCAAGTGGTAGATATGAAGAAAAAGAATGGGAGAAATTATTAATAGCTCAAGCTAAAAAACTATGCGAATTAGATATTATAGATAAGCTTAAAGAATATGCTCTTAATACTTGCGCTTGGATAAATAAAGAAAAAGATGCTTATGATTATGCATTAAAGATGTATAGTTCAAAGATGTATAAAAATACAAAATGGATTGATTATGAAGAGTTTCAATCTATTATAGATACAAATGTAGAGGTAAATCAAATTAGTTTATTTTAGGAGATTGAATATGAAAGAAATATTAATAGGATTTATAGGAATTGGATTACTGCATATATGTTCTAAAAATGAAAAGCTAGGATCATTAGCTTTTTATGGAACGAAAGCTATGTTGATATTAACAGCTGCATATCTGTTAGGAACAGTTATATTAGGAACTATATAAATTAATATAAACAATAGAAAAGCGGGATATTATTTTCCCGCTCCACCTATAATCTGTCTAAGCTTATTTGAGCTGTCATAACCTGAAGAAAATGAAACAATAGCATCAATTAAATTATCAGCATCTTTAGTTTCAAAATATGCTTTTAGCCTACTTAAAGAAATTTTATAATAATTTAATATGGATTGCATAGATAGAATTACATCATTATCTCTTTGAGGGAGTTTTGCTGTTTCAGCAGTTAAAGTGTTAATTGCTGCTTCTATAAATTTAATATCCTTTTCAACTTTATCTTCTTTATAGTTTCCGGCAGCTACATATTTAATTAGAAGGTACATATTATTATCAATCAATTCTAGGTCTTTAATCAATCGATTGCTAACCGGAACAGGAGCAGAAACATTACAAGCATTAGAAAAACTTATAGTGCTTGTAAATAAAATTAAAGTTATAGCAAAAACAATATTTAGCTTTTTCCAAGACATAAATTCACATCCTTTTTACAAGTAGTATATGTAGAAATAAGTAAATTATAGGTTTGGAAAATTTTAAATAAAATTTAATAATTTAAGGAGATTGATATGAAAGTTAATTTTACGATAGATGGGGAAGTAAAAGGAAAAGAAAGACCAAAGTTTTCAACTCAAAATGGGAGAGCATTTACACCAGAGCAAACTAAGCATTATGAAAACTGGGTTAAGTTATTATATAGAACTACAGTTAAGCATTATTTTGAAGGTAATGTAAAAATGTCCATAGTTTGTTATTACGGAATTACTAAAAAAGATATAAATGCTATAGCTAAAAATAATATAAAAACTAAAGAGTTTAAAGAAGCTAGAGCTAAGTTAGATGGAGTTATAAGACCAACTAAGAAACCGGATTTAGATAATGTTATAAAGGCTATAGCTGATAGCTTAAATGGAATAGCATACAAAGATGATGCACAGATTGTAGAGGTAGTTTCTAAGAAGTTCTACAGTGAAAGACCTAGGGTAGAAGTGACAATAGAAGATTTAGCTTAATATAGAGGGGGAATTATTATGGATAAAAAAGAATTAGAAAAAGAAGATTTATTTTCAAAAGTTGAAGGAATGTTTTATAACTATGAACAGTTAAAAAAGGAAATAGAATACTTCGATGAAGAGATAGAATTTATTAATCAAGATTATGCAGGGTGTGGAGCTATAGAATACTCAGAGAGAGTTCAAACAAGTACTAATATAACATCGGCGGTGGAAAGAGAATTAATACAAAAACAAAATCAAATAGAATACTTAAAAAAAGAAAAACGTAAAAAGGAAAGAGATTTAAAAAGGATAGAAAGAGCACGATCTAATTTTGATATGGAAGAAGAGCAAATGTTTAAGATTAGATATTTATTAAAAATTAAAGATTGGAAAGTTTATGCAGATAAAATGAATGTAGGTAAAGATACTTATTATTCAATAAGAGACAACATGATATATAAGTCTATATCTACAATGTATCCTTATTATAATTTTAAGGGGACTGCAATGGAAAATATTATAAATTTCTAAAATAGCAGAAAAGTTTCAGAAAAACTTCGGAATAAGTCCCGAAGCACAAGGGGTTTAAAGGTGATATTATATTAATATAGGAAATTAGGACAAACTAATTTCTTACTCCCAATACCCCTTTTTATATATAATGGCCAGGGTACCCCTTCCCTGGTAACGTGCAAGTAAGAGTATTTGTTGGTGCAACTCCAACGACTTGCTAAATTAGGACTACGAAAAGAGAAACTCTGTAGAGGTATGGAGTATAAACTAAAAAATACGTATGCTCGTTTTTAACTACTGAAAAGCCTAGAAGCCAACTAGGCTTTTTTTATTTTTAAGGAGAGTTAAATATGGATGAAGTAGTTGTGGTAAATGAAGATGAAATAGTTGAGTTTATAATGCAAAATAGTAAGCTTACTAGAGAAACAATAACAGAAGTTTTAATACTTGAAGAAGCTTATTTAGAAAGTATTGGATTGATTGAAAAAGAATAGGTCTGACGTGCTTAATAAATATTTTGGATAAGGTGATTATATGAAAAAGTGGAAAGATGCTAATGATGTAATTAAGATGATTCATGATTTAGACAGCCACAAGTTAAGACAGTTAGATAGAGAAATGAGTAAGAAACCTAATTTTGATAAATATAAGAAAAAAGAAGGAAATCCTCGAATTAAGTAGAATTATATACTTGAAAGAGAGGTGATAGTTGTGGATTATCAAGATACAGCTTTAATTTGTAAAAATGGACATGTAATTAATGATAGTATGAATGAATATCCAAATAACAATGAAAAATTTTGCACTAGATGTGGTGCAGAAGCTATTCACAAATGTGATAAGTGCAATGATAATATAAGAGGTAATTACCACTACGATGAGGTTGTAAACTTCACATCTATGGAAGAGCCACCAGCATATTGTCATAATTGTGGAAATGCCTATGAATGGACTCGTCTTAAAATGGAGGCTTTAAATGAGCTAATAGAACTAGATGAAGAACTTGATCAAGAACAAAAAGAAACTTTGAAACAAAGTGGTTTAGAAATAAGTACTGAGAACCCTAAGAATAAAGTTGCAGTGTTAAAAATAAAAAGTGTCTTAAGTAAGACTGGAAGCGCATTAAAAGAAGAAATTAAAGATGCATTTGCGCAAGTTGCAGCTAAAACAGCAGTTGAAATAATGAAACAACAAGGCGTGTTATAAAGAACTCTAGAAAAAGGGTTCTTTTTTATATAAAAAATAGGAGGTGTTTAAGTGAGTAAATTAAATGATAGGCAGAAAGCTTTCGCTGATTATTATATAGAAAGCTTAAATGCCGAACAGTCAGCTATAAGAGCTGGATATAGTGAAAGATATGCAAGAGGTAATGCGCATAAGTTAGTTGCAAATGGTTGCATTAAATCCTATATAGAAGAGAGAATGAAAGAAATAGAAAGTGATAGAATAGCTAAGGCCGAAGAAGTCTTAGCTTTTTTAAGTTCCTCACTAAGAGGCGATGTACTAGAGGAAGTTGTTGCTGCTGAAAGTGATGGAGTTGGAGGAGTGAAACCAGTAATAGTTAAAAAACAATTAAGTGCTAAGGATAGGATTAAAGCAGCTGAGTTATTAGGCAAAAGATATGCTTTATTCACTGAGAAAGTTGATTTAGATGGTAATTTAGAAGTTACAATAATTGATGATATAGGGAAGTTAGACGATGCATAAACGAATATCGGAAATTATAAATAGAAACTTTCATGAGTTTTGGAAAACAATTAACTCAAATAAGTATTTATATCACGTTTTAAAAGGTGGTAGAGCAAGTGCTAAGTCAACTCATATAGCTATTTGGTTAGTATTAGCTTTAATGAAATACCCAGTAACGTGTTTATGTATACGTAAGGTAGGAAATACGTTAGCAGAATCAGTATTCGAGCAACTTAAAGAAGCTATAGAGATTCTCAATGTAGGTCATGTTTGGAAGATACAAAAGTCTCCGTTACAACTAATATATATACCTAGAGGTAATAAATTTATATTTAGAGGAGCGGATGATCCAGCTAAGATTAAATCTATAAAGATGTCTAAGTTCCCCATAGCTTTTGTTTGGTTTGAAGAGTTAGCAGAGTTTAAAACAGAAGATGAAGTTACAACGATAGTTAACTCGGTGTTAAGAGCTGAGCTTCCTCCTGGATTAAGTTACAAGGTTATATATTCTTATAACCCTCCTAAGAGAAAGCAATCTTGGGTTAATAAAAAGTTTGAAACTCAATTTATTCAAGGTAATACTTATGTTCATCACAGTACTTACTTAGATAATCCTCATATATCAAAAGCCTTTATAGAAGAAGCTGAGGAAGTTAAAAATAAGAATAATTTTAAATATAGATGGGAGTACTTAGGAGAGCCTATAGGTTCTGGAGTAGTTCCTTTTTCTAATTTGGAATTTAGAACTATAACCGATGAAGAAATAAAAAGCTTTGATAATATAAGGCAGGGTAATGACTTTGGATATGCAACAGATCCTATGGCATTTGTTAGACTTCATTACGATAAGAAGAGAAGAACTATATACTTCATTGATGAAATCTACGGAGTAAAGATGTCTATAAGAGAATTAGCAGAAAATATAATAGCTAAAAACTATAATGATACTCATGTTACTTGTGATAGCGCAGAGCCTAGAAGTATTGCAGAGCTTAGAGAAAAAGGAATAAAGGCATTAAAAGCAAAAAAAGGACCTGGATCTATTGAGTTTGGTGAAAACTGGCTTGATGATTTAGAAGCTATTGTTATTGATAATAAAAGAACTCCTAATATAGCTAAGGAATTTGAAAACATTGACTATCAAACAGACAAAGACGGCAATATTATGCCTAAGTTAGAGGATAAGGATAATCACTCTATTGATGCAACTAGATATGCTCTAGAGTTAGATATGAAAACACATGGTAGAGAAAGAAAGTTTAATAGTAGATAGGAGGTGAAATTGTGATAAACATAATAAAATCTGAGCTTGAAGGACTTTATGGAAGTGAGGTAATCAAAGAGCATAGTGATATTATAAACCTTTATGATATTTATGAAGGGCCAGGTCAAGACTGGGTAGTTGATGAAGAGGATTATGTTCCAACTAAAAAGAAGGTCAACTATATAAAGAAGCTTATCAAAGAAGAAGCTAGATTCCTATTTGGCAAAGCTCCGACATTCTCAATTGCAGTTGATGATGAAACATTAAAGGATCAAGCAGAGAAAATAAACAAATACATTAGTAAACTTCTAAAAAAGAATTTATTTGAAGATAAACTTATTAAAGCAGCTAGAGATTGCTTCATCGGAAAAAGAGTTGCTATTAAGCTTCATGCAGATACGATAACTAAGACAATAAGAATAATGTTTGTTCCTAGTTTAGAGTTTGTTTATGAGCCCTTTGATGATAGAGTAGATGAATTACGAAAGATTATATTCTTCTATCAACTTAACCAGGCAGAAACTAAGAATGAACAGAGGATATGGAAACAGAAATATGAAATGGTTGAGACTAGAAATGCAAAAGGTGAAATAATTAATTCTAAGTGTATCCTTAATGAAGGTATATACAATGGATATGGAACTCCTATTAAAATTATTTCAGAAGATGTTGACTTAAAGCTTACAGGAATACCAGCATATGTAATATTGAATGATGGACTTTCTGGAGACTTAAAGGGAGAAAGTGATGTTGAAGAATTGCACGACAATGCTGTTGCTTACAATAAGTTATCTAGTGAGGATATAGATGCTCTTAGAAAAGGAATGAATAGAATTATCTATGGTACAGATGTAGACCCCGATGCATCTAAACATTTTAAAATAAAACCAGGCTCATATTGGGATGTTGCTACAGATCCTTCTGCTGGAGAAGGAAAACAAGCAAAGATAGGAACTGTAGAAACTGACTTTAATTATAATGAGCGTATGGAAAATACACTTAATAGAATTAAATCTGATATGCATGAGGTTTTAAATATACCTTTAATTAATAACCAGGATTTAAAAGGTATGATGACAAGTGGTAAGTCTATGAAAGCTTTATACTGGCAACTTATTACTAGATGCGAGGAGAAAATGAAAGCTTGGAGACCTGCTCTTGAGTGGATGATAAAAGCAACTCTTGAAATGATTGAGGTTTATAATATAACTAAGTTACCTATCTTAGAAGAATATGAGGTAGTTGTAGAAAATCAATATCCATTACAAGAAGATGAAGATACTGAAAAAACTATCGATATGCAACAAGTGAACACTCAGACAATGAGTAGAAAAACTTATATTAAGAAGTGGGCAAATTCTACTGATGAAATAGCAGATGAAGAACTTAAGCAAATACAATTAGAAAAGACTATGTTAGAGGATAACATAGGAATGATTGAGGAGGTAGTTGAGTAATGGAAAAATTAATAACTATTCAAAAGAGAGAAAAATTAAATGATGTTTATGCTGTAGATGAAAAAGGAAATGGCGGCGCAAATCATGAGTATTTAATATCTATAGACAGAGAATTACAAGTACCTATAGAAGTGAAAATACAAATGCAAAACGGTGCTAGGAAAGATGAAAATGCAACAAATGGAGTTATAGACTCTGACTTATTAGAAATAGTAAGACATAGACTACAATGTTTTCAAGCTGGACCATTTGCTACTGAATACAATGCAAAAGCATTAGAACACTTAGAGATAGCATTAATGTATATGAACAGAAGAGTTGAAGATAGGATAGAACGTAATGTTTTAGGGACTTATAACAAGTAATATTGCCAGGAGGTGGTCTAGTAATGGAAAAGGATAAGATATTAAAAGCTTCTGAACTGTTTCATGATATGGGAGATTTATATAAAGAAATGCATGACTTATACGATTGCGAAGATACGAAAGAAAATCAAGATAAGATGGCAACTCTTACTGGTAAATTATTCTTTAAAATGTCTGAAATGCAAGCATTAGATATTAAGTAATGAATAAATCAGAATACGAAAAGTTATGCCTAGAAGCTAATAAGAAAAAGATACATCTAACAAAGAAGCTTCAAAGAGAAATAAAAGATATATATAAGCAAATGTACTTAAATACATCTAAGAAACTTTCAAAAGTGCAAAAGGATAGTTTATCTGAAAGATATATAAGAAGTGTATTAAAATCCTTACAAACAGATATTTCAACTTTCTCTAATTCTATTGATAAGAGACTAGGTAAGGATTTAATAGAGATTGCTAATCTAGCCAACGAAACCCAACTGAATTTATTAGTTAATGTTGATAGGAGTTTCAAGTTGGGGTTAGCTGATAATTTTATAGACATGTTTGCTAAAGTTCCTCAAGCTGCAGTTAATGAAATAATGTCTGGGAAGCTTTACAAGGATAGATTAGGACTTAGCAAAAGAATATGGGCATGCACTAAGAAGTTTGAAAAGGATATTGATTATATTCTAGCTCAAGGAATTGCAGAAAAGAAGTCTATGTATGAAATAGCTAAGGACTTGGAAGTGTATTTAAATCCTAGTGCTAGAAAGTCTTTAAAATGGAGGACTACATATCGTAAAGCTTCTACCAAAGTTGATTATAGAGCGCAAAGACTTGCCCGTACTGCAATAAATCATACTTTCCAACAAGCACAGAAAAGAAGTTGCCAAAGAAATCCGTTTGTTGCTGGAATTAAATGGCTTACTTCAAATAGTCATAGGACTTGTGACTTGTGTATGAGCAGGAATGGAGTTATTTATTCAGTTAATAACTTGCCGCTGGATCATCCGAATGGAAAATGTACTACTATACCAGTGCTTGAAAAAGAACTCGACCAAATAGGCGAGGAACTTAGAAATTGGATAGATGGTGAAAGCAATGCAAAACTAGATAAATGGTTTAAAGAATACGGTAAGGACTTTTTATAAGTTCTTTTTTTATGCGCCTTTTTAGCTTCTATTGCAGGCGTAAAAGAACAAATCAAGCTTAATCTATGTTGTCGTTGCAACTAAAAAACGTATGGAGGATATTGATATGGATTTAAAACAGTTGTTAGGAGAAGAACTTTATAACCAAGTTGTAGAAAAGCTTGGAGATAAAAAGATAATGGTTGATGATGGAAACTTTATACCTAAAGCTAGATTCGATAAAGTTAATGATCAGAAAAAAGAATTAGAGACTCAATTAAAAACATCTAGTGAAACAATAGAAACTTTAAAGAAGAACAACTCAGATAATCAAACTCTTCAAAGTACTATTAGTGAACATGAAAAGACTATAGCAAATCTTAAGAAAGAAGCAGAAGATAAGGACTTCAACTATTCATTAAGAGATGCATTAAAAGAAGCTGGATGCATAGATAGTAAAGCTTTAGAAGTATATTTAGCGAAAGAAAACTTAAAGTTAGAAGACGGAAAAATAGTAGGTTTAGAAGAACAAATAAGTTCTCTAAAAGAAAGTAAAAAATATCTATTTGAAGATAGCGCTCCTCAAGATACAGGAGGGGTAGGATATTTTGCTAGAAATAATAACAAATCAGATGGCAATGATAGTCAATCAACTTTCATGGATGCTATCATAAATAATTCATTAAGAAAATAAAAAAGGAGGGTGCTAATATGGCAGATACTAATTACTTAAAAGACAACTTGAAAGGTTTTGTTCCAGTTGAGGTTGCTCCTGGGATAATGGATGAAATTGCAAGGGGGTCATCAATATTACAGTTATCAGATGTTAAGCCTATGAAGTCTGATACTATGAAGTTTCAAGTTTGGGCAGATAAACCAGGTGCTTACTGGGTTGGAGAATCTGAAAGAATAAACACTTCTAAAGCTTCTTGGATATTCCCAGAAATGCAAGCTAAAAAAATAGCTGTAATAATACCTGTTACTAGAGAAAAATTAAATGATACTACTATAGATGTATTCTCAGAATTAAAACCTCAAATAGCAGAAGCTTTCTATACAACAATAGATAAAGCTTGTTTATTTGGAGTTAATTCTCCATTTGCAGGAAACGTATTAAAATCGGCTATAGATGCAGGAAATGTAATAACAAGAAATACGCAATCTTTAGATTTAGATATATCGGATGTCATGGCTGAAATAGAAGATAAAAACTTAGATCCTAATGGGTTTGCTGGACATTACGGATTAAAGAGGGAATTAAGAAACTTAAGAGATGCAAATGGAAATCAATTAGCGGTTATGGGTATGAAAGAAAATTCTTTATATGATTTACCTTTAACTTTTGTTAGAAATGGTGCATTTGATAAAACTAAAGCAGAGTTATTATGCGGTGATTGGTCAAAATCTATAGTTGGGATAAGAGAGGGTATCGAGTTTGAAATATTAAAAGAAGCTACGTTACAATCAGTAACTATGGGAGATGGTAAACCACTTTCATTGGCTGAAAATGACATGATAGCTATAAAAGCAACTATGAGATTAGCTCACTTGCCAATAAAAGATGGAGCTTTCGCAGTATTGAAGCCTAAAGTTGAAGCTGGAGCTTAACTGCGAAGTGCTTCAATAGTCGAAGAAGTGGAAGTCCCACAACAAATTGATTATTCTGAATTTAAAGTTGATGAATTAAAAGTTATAGCTAAAGAAAAAGGATTAGAAGGATACTCTTCATTAACTAAAGCAGAATTAATAAAACTTATCGAAGGATAGGTGATAACATGGGAGAATTAGAACAACTTAAAATCAGATTAAGGGAGGAAAGTTCTCCCTTTTTTACTGATGAAGAACTTAAGTATTATTTAGATTTATATAATAAAGACTTAGATCTAACAACTTATAAATTGTTAATTATGAAAGCAGAGGATGATAGTATTACTTTACCTGGTGGATTGAGTTTAGCAAATAACCGTAAGTATTGGCTTACTTTAGCTTCTAACTATAAACCTAATAGAAGTAGGTGTTTATGATGATTGCAAATAAAGTTAAACCTAAAATTCAAAAGGCAACAAATAAAATGCCTACTAAAGTTACTGTACTTAGAAATACAACCAATGAATTTGGCGAACCTTCTGTCGCTCATGTTGTGTGTGAGATAACTGGTTTGTGGCATGATGGGAATAACATGATAAGTCAAATTGTTACTAATAGTGGTGAAGTTAAAAGACAAAAGCAAAACTTTTTAATGGTTGTATATGATCAAGTAAGTTGTTTAATAAAAGAGAGTGATTATTTCACTCTAAAAGGCACTAAATACGAAATAGTTGACAAAGGTAATACCAATAACATGGATATATACTTTGATATGTTAGTTAGGAAGTGTAATAATGAGTAGTTTTAAATTAGATATGAGTAATATAGCTAAAAACATGTTAGAAAAACAAGCTAAAACGATTGCTGCTTTGGCATTGTATGGTGATAGTGTAGCTAAAGATATGGAAGCTTATGCGAAAACTAACAGACCTTGGAGTGATAGGAGCTCTAGTGCTAGAAATAGATTAACAGGTGATAGTCAAAACCTAGGTACTTCAATTAGATGTAGCATAAGTCATGGTGTTGACTATGGTATATATCTTGAAATGTGCAATGAAGGTAGATACAGGATTCTTAAACCGACTATTGATGCAGTAGGACCTAAAGCAGTTAAAGGATTAGATAGAATATTTAAGTAGGTGTTAATATGTTTAAATCAATCTACAAACATTTAAAAGCAAATAAGTTTGATTGCTACAGTATAGGGCAACATAAAGGAATTTGTGAAAAACCATATATAGTTATTAAGAATAATACTCCGCGTGCTTTAAGTAAAACAATGCTTGAAGAAGAAGTGGAGTTATTTTTATATTATCCTTTAGGCGAATACTCTAAGTTTATTGACTATATAGACAGTGTTAGAACATATATGAATGGGTTGAGCTTAAAAGATAATTTTATTCAATATCCAATCATAGTTGAGGATGATAAGAAGGCTTATATGACTATATTAAGTTACCAAAATAATAGAGAGAGGGTGTTATAATGGATAAACAATTTTTACCGACTAAAGACATTGCAATGGTTACGCTAGATGGATACCAAATAACTACTGCTGATGAATACGAGGCAGAAGCCGAAATAGTAGAAGGTGATAAAACAGAACTTATAATAAATGGAGAATTAATAGCAAGTGATGAAGCTCCAACAATAGTTAAGGGATATAACTTAAAATTTAAAGATAATGCTATAAGACCAGAAGTTATGAAGAAGCTTCAAGGTGGAGTTTTAACTCCTGGAACTGAATCTAAAGGACTTAATTATAAAGGTCCAAATGTAGGAGCTTTAAAGCCTGCTACAATAGCAGAAATATGTGTTTACACTAAGGTTTATGCAGAAAATGGGCCTACTGGTGAATACATAAAGACTACTTACACAAATTGTATAGGTGATTTAGTTAAGTTCGCATACAAAGGCGGAGAGTTCTCGGCTTCTGAATTCACAGTTAAGTCAAGACCTGCTGGAGGAACACAAGTGTATGATTTAGATTTAGTAAAAACACTTCCAGAAGTTACTCTTTAAAAATCTAAATAACAAAGGCTAGAGTTTATTCTCTAGTCTATTTTTTTATAAAGAAAGTGAGGAATATATATGCAAGTTACAAGTTTAGATACATTAAGACAAATGAAAAGAACAGAAATAATTGAGTTGCCAAATTTCAATGATGGAACTCCATGTGTAGTCGAGGTTAAAAGACCAAATTTAATGAATTTAATAACTACAAATAAGATACCTAACACACTTTTAAGTGCGGCTATGTCAATGTTTAAAGGTGGTGTAGGTGGTGCAGCTAGTGAAGCCATGGAAAATGCTAAAAGTTTAAAAGATTTAGCTTCTTTAATGCAAGCTATTGCAGAAAATACTTTAGTTACTCCTACTTATTCGTGGTTTAAAGAAAATGATATAGATTTAACAGAAGATCAGCTTGTTGAAATATTAAATTACATGCAAGGTGGTGCTCAAGCATTAAAATCTTTTCGTGACAAGCAGAAATGTTCTGAGAGTAATAAATCAAAGTAAAAAATTTAATAGACTTCCTTCTGAAATTATAGGTTTAGACGATGATTATGTAGCCTTTTGTTTTGATGAAGCTTGTATGTATATTTTAAACGAATATGAACAAGGGAATGAAGCTGAATTTAATGAAGATGCAATGACGGTTGAAGAGTGTAGAAGTCAAGCATTTAATTTAGCTGAACAACTTAAAATGAAAGGCTGTGATAATTAATGAGTATGAATCTAGGTACAGCCATAGCTTATATAGATATTGATGCCAATAAATTTACTAGGGGAATGTCTGAAATTCAAAGTGGTTTAAGAACATTTAATGATAAGACTTTAGACACCTCTACTAGATTTAAAGCACTGGGTAGTACTATGCAAAGCACTGGTCGTAAAATGACGTTGGGAGTTACTTTGCCACTTGCTGGTATGGCGGGTGCTGCAGCTAAAAGTGCAATTGACTTTGAAAGTGCTTTCGCTGGTGTTAGAAAAACAGTTGATGCTTCTGAATCTGATATGAGAAAGCTTGAAAGTGGTATAAGGGATATGGCAAAGGAAATGCCTACCGCCGCTACTGAAATAGCTGGAGTTGCAGAAGCCGCTGGACAGCTAGGTATTAAAACTCCTAATATACTTGATTTTACTAAAACTATGGTAATGTTAGGAGATTCTACTACCATGAGTGCTGAAGAATCTGCCACAAGTTTAGCTAGGCTTGCAAATATCACTGGTATGAGCCAGGGTGATTTTGATAGGTTAGGAAGTACCATTGTTGCACTTGGAAATAACATGGCAACAACTGAATCTGAAATTACTGCTATGGGGTTAAGATTAGCTGGAGCTGGTAGCCAAGTTGGGATGACTGAGCCACAAATAATGTCCTTTGCCGCAGCCTTAAGTTCTGTTGGTATAGAAGCAGAAGCAGGAGGAAGTGCTTTCTCAAAAGTTATGGTTGATATGCAACTAGCCACAGAAAAAGGAGGTAAAAAGCTTAATCAATTTGCAAAGGTTGCAGGAATGAGTGCATCTGATTTTAAAAAAGCTTTTGAAACTGATGCATCTGGGGCAATAATGAAATTCATTGAAGGATTAGGAAGTGCAGAAGAACGAGGAGAGTCAGCCATAGGAATACTTGACGGAATGGGTATAAGCGAAGTTCGTATGAGAGATGCACTTTTAAGAGCGGCTGGTGCTAGTGATGTATTTAGTGAAGCTCTAGGAATTGGAACACAAGCTTGGAAAGAGAATAATGCGCTCACTAATGAATATAACCAAAGAGCTGAAACAACCGCATCTAAGCTTTCTATACTTAAAAATAACTTAGTTGATGTTGGTATAGAAATAGGAGGAATATTAATACCTTACATTCAAGATTTTGTTGGTTGGCTTCAAGGTTTAATAGAGAAGTTCCAAGGATTAGAACCTTCCACACAAGATTTTATTGTAAAAGCCGGAGCTATGGTTGCTATAATAGGTCCTTTACTTATGATATTCGGAAGTTTAATAACTGCGGTAACTACAATAAGTGGTGCTTTAAGTGGTTTATCTGGAGTGTTTGGACTGGTTAGTGGTGCAGTTACTAGTGCAGGTGGAGCGTTAACTGGAGCTGCTGGAGCCGCTGCTGGATTTACTCTTGGGTTGCCTGTCTTGGTTGCTGGGTTAGTTGCTGTAGCCGCTACAATTGGAAGTAATACATCTGCACTTGATTTTTTAGTCGATAAGTTTGGATTTGCCGGACGTGCAATTGCAACTATGTGTGAGACTATGTGGGGTATAATACAGTTTGTATTTGGTAACATCTGTATAATTATAGAAACTACTGCTAAGCTTATTTATGCAGCGATGACGGGTCAATTTAGTAAGCTTGACGATATAACTCGTGAGGGTTGGGCAAAAATTGAAAATAATACAGCTAAATCATTGAGTAACATGAACGCTGATACTACAAATGCTTTAAAACTTATAGAAACTCAATCATCAGCTGAGCTTGATAAGATAACCAATGTATATGATACTGCTCTTTCTAAGCTTCCAGAACTTACAAAACATAATGTAGGTGATGCAGCTACAGAGTTCACAAACTCACTTAAGGGAATTGATGAAGAAGGAATGACTATACTTAAAGGTACATCTGACACTATGGCTATTATATTAGAGGGTATAAATGCCGACATGATAGGCACTGAAAAAGGTACTGATAAAATGAAAGCTAACTTGGAATCACTTGCGGTATCTGGTGGTATAAGTGCTACTGACCTTCAAAAAGAAGTCGATAAAGCTATGAAAACTATTAACGACAACATGGTAACAGAGTCAGATTTAATGAAACAAAACGCTACAAATGCTTTTAATGCTTTTAAAACTGTTGGGACTTCTAGTGTTAAAGAGATGGCTAACAATGTAGTTGCAGAAATTGGCAATATGGAACAAGGTTCAGTTGAAAAATTAAGCGGAATGGGCGAAACTTGGAAAGGAATACTTTCTGGAGTTAAGGATGATGGATCTATGTCTTCAGCTCAAATGAGAGACATGATAGTTCAAAACTTATCTGATATGAATATAAACGGTTCTGAACTTGTTAATCAATTAAGAACAGAATCAACTAATCATATGAATCAAATGGCCGATGAAGCTGATAAAGCTACTAAAAAAGGTGCTGACGCGGTTAATAAGAATACACAAGATGCTAAAACTAAAGCGGTTGAAAATGCTAAGGGTACAAAGGATGGAAGCAAACAAGAATTAGATAAGATTCCACAAGATGCTCAGTCAGCAATGAGTAAAGCAGCTCAAAACATGGACCAACAAAGTAAAGCTGGTAAAGATGCGGTAAGCAATAATATGAAACAAACATCTAAAGTCGTAATGGATGAAAGTGGTAAAATTCCTAAAGATGTTCAATCTAATATGTCTAAGTCGGTTCAGTCTATGAAACAGGCTGGAAGTGATATATATAATGGAATGAATACAAGTTTCGCCAAGACTTCAAGCCAAGGTAAAAAGCATTTTAGTGACTTATTTAATGGCGTAACTCGCTCCACTTCTAAAATGTCAAGTAAAGTTATATCTGATTGGAATAGGATTAGAAGTGCTTTAAGTGGGACTATTACTGGTAATGTTCAAATTAAAGTACATGGTGTTCAAGCCGCTTTAAATCAAATATCTAGTGTTAAAAATGCAGCTAAAACTAGAAGTGTTTCACCTATGCCTTTTATGAATCTTATGGCTATGCCACAAAATTTTGCTATGCCTATTGACACCAATATGTATGCCCAAGCTTATGACATGATTAGAAGTAACGATATAGCTTCTTATGTTAGTTCTCAAATACCAAGTGCTATTAACTTGAATATTGACTCAAATAATAGTAGTAAATCTAAGAAAACTAATAATCCAAATATAAATGTAGAAGTTAAGATTGAGAAGGTTGAAAATAAAACAAGTGATAGTCCTAAAGAAATTGCAGAACAAGTTGTAGATCAAGTTATTTATAAATTAAAGCGTGAAAAATACGCTACAGGAGGTGCTTAGTAGTGCAATGGTATAAAAATATAACTGAATTAGATAGTTTTATATATGGTGCTACTTCTAGCACTTTTTTTAATTTTGCTTTTGAAGCTGATAACTTAAAACCTTTCGAAAATGATTTTGAATTAGTAGAAGTTATGGGTAGAGATGGGGATTTACTAGTTGATAATAAGAGAAGAAAAAGCAAGGATGTAAATGTAAAAGGTTATCTGATTTGTGATGGAGTTGAGCCTAGTGTGATGTCTGATAAATTTAATGATTGGCTTGTTGGTGAAGTTAAGTATAAACCTTTAAAGTTTAGTAACGATAAAACTGAATATGAAGCTATCATAGTTGGTGGAGTCGCTATGGAAGAAAGACTTAAGGGAATATTTGATGTAAGCTTTAAGTTTAGTTGTATGGAGGTGGTTAAATGATACCTATACTATATGACAAAACTGGAAAAGTAAAACTTGGTGAATTAGTTGATATTATAGATAGCGGATATGTAGAGGAAGAAAGAAACGGTATATTTGAATTTACAATAGATTATCCCGTTGGATACCCTTTATCTGATTTGATAGTTGAAGAAAATATGATAGAAACTAAACCAAATGAAGAACAAGACTTACAAAAGTTTAGGATATACGATACTAAACGTCTTATGAAAAATATTATAACAGTATTTGCAAGGCATGAAAGTTTTGACTTAGCCAATGATCACGTTGAAAATGTAAACTTAGAAAATGCTAGTTGTGAATATGCTTTAAATACTTTATTTAGAAATTCTCACTTTTCAACTCATTACCGAGGATATTCTGACATTATTAATGCACAAAATTATAGTATAGATAATGTTAATATACTTAATGCTATAGCTGGTAAAGAAGGAAGTATTATAGACACTTACGGGACTGGAGCTGAAATATTAAGGGATGGAACTAATATTCATGTGCTTAATAAAAGAGGGCATGATAACGAGGTAACTATTGAATTTGGTAAAAACCTAACTGACTTTGTGCTTGAAAGAGATTTAACAGACCTGGAAACTAGAGTTGGAGGGTTTGCTAAATATACACCCGAAGGTGGCAAAGAAACTATAGTTAAAAGTAACTGGATAGATAGCCCTTATATAGATAACTTTGCACATCCTTATATAAATATAGAGGGTAGACGTGATTACTCTGACAAGTTTAAAAATGGTGAAATACCTACGGTTGAGAAACTTGATAAGTTATGTGAGGATGAATTTAAGATTAATAAAAGAGATATACCTAAAAGCAATTATACAATTAAATTTATACCTCTTAGTAAGTGTGTAGGTTACGAAGGACTACAAGACAAAATAAGCTTATGTGATACTGCTAGAATCATTGATAAAAGATTTAATGTAGATACTAAAGCTAAGGTTATTAAATATAAATATGACTTCATAAAAGAACGTTATGAATCTATGGAATTAGGGAAGCCGAGAACAACACTAGGTGATATTATAGGCGGCGGAGGAACTCAAGGATCTCCTGGAAAAGATGGTCCACCTGGTAAAGATGGAGCTGACGGTAATATAGGAGATTTCCCCGATAGCTTACCTAATACACCTATTTTAACTGCTAATGTAAAAGGCTGGGGAAGTATTGATTTGAGCTGGACTTTTGAAGATAAGGTTTATTATACTTATGAGCTTTACGCTTCTAAAACTAAAGATTTTAAGCCTAATATATTTGACTTGATACATAGTGGTCAATCTAGTTCTCATTTATTTCAAGCTAAGCCTGGAGAAACTTGGTACTTTAGAATATGTGCTAAAAATACCCATGAAAGTCGTACAGAGTTTAGTCCTCAAGTTGCTATTACTACTAAAAAATCAGATGATTTTGAAGAATACTTCTCTACTTTAGGAGTTGGAAATTTAGTAGCTAATATATTCTCGGCTGATTATATGGAAGCTGGAATTATAAAAGGTAATTGGATAGATATGAGACATTTGACTCTTACTGATGGTAACGGTAAGAGAGTTTTTGACTGCGATGATTTCGGTCGACTTTATGCAGATTTCTCGGAGTTTACTATTAACGGAAGCGCAGTAGCTCAAGAAGATTGGGTTAAGACTAAAATTTCTAATAGCGCTGATGGATTAAAGCAAGAGGTATCTAATGAATATGCAACAAAAACAGAAGTAACTCAGGCAGTCGATAAGTGGAAAGTAGATTTCGCTACACCGACAAGTAACAAAGTTGTTAACTCAATATGGAATAAAAGCTTTGTTGGTTGGTTCAGGAATGGCACGTTTGTATATGACTGTTTTGGATCGTACACGTGGATAAATCACGATAGAAATACTTTATGGATAAAGAACGATTCTAATCAGTTTCACGGATTGTTTCAGCCTATAAAGTTTACACCAGGCAAGACCTATACGCTATTCCTTAAGTATCAAAATGATGGTGGCTATATAACTGGGGCTGGCACGCTACAATTTGGTATAGAAAATTTATCAGTTCAAAATAGGAGTTTATTAGTAGCTGACGGGTGGCACACTGAGCGTATAACATTTACTGCAACTCAAACTGAGCACACTTTGATTCTATACATGGCTCACGCCGCTATATATGCAGAGTACATGCAAATAGTTGAGGGTAATCCCGAGAATACGCCTCCTTGGACTCCACATGCTAACGAGGTTATTAACTCTGGCACTGAAATAACTGAGGCGGGAATATTAGTCAAAAATGGAGCTATAAGAATAAGAAATCAAAGTGAATATGATGTGTTTTGGGTGGACCAACACGGGAACCTATGTACTGATAATATATATATCTATGGAGCTGAAAAAGAAGCCAACTTAGAAATTGGAGGTACTGGTAACAAAGGTATAGGTATCCGTAGTTCTAGCGGTGGAGATAGATATATAGATTTCTGTACTACACCAAAAGGTTCATCTTACCAACAAAACGTAGATAGTGGAACATTTACTAGATTATATGCTAATGAAGGTGATTTTTACATAATGCCTACAAGTAGGCTTATAATACAGAGTAACCAAAAACCTAGGCTAGACAGAATGGATATACTTGTTCAAGAGTTTTGGGTTGGTGGTAACATAAATACAAATCACTCATTAATTGCCGAAGATGCGGTTAAATGTAGGAATATATCTCACCCCGAAGGAGGGGCGGGTAATGTAATTAATGTTGATGCTAAGCTTAATCTTATAGGCGGTACTACATTTAGTGCTGGTGTGTTTGCATCCGCCCCTATGTCTCTAATGTTTTTTAGAACGTTATCCGAAAAACCTTTAGATATATTAGACAGTATAGAATTTATAGATAAAACTAAAATGCCTAGATTTAATTCATTGATTGCATTACCTAATGAAGAAGAAGCTATACAAGAAGAAAATACTGAATTATTAATGGATGTTAGTAATATAGTAGGAACTCCGTATGCTTCTATAGATGAAAAAGGAAGTGCAATTGCTAGTTATGAAGAGTTATTAAAACTAGCTTTAAAAGAAATAAAAGAACTTAAAAATGAAGTTAGTATATTAAAAGAGAAGGTAGGTGCATAAATGTTTGCAATAGATTTTACAAAACCTTATTTGTATAAAGATGTAGTGTACTTTCACCAGGGAAACTTAAGCACTAACAATACATTAAGATGTACCTTAAATACAGGAGGAAGCAACGACCTTACTGGATGTAATATAATATGTACATTCAAGCTTCAAAACTCTACTGAAATAAGTGGAGCAGGAAGAATTATAGATCCATTAAATGCAATTGTAGATTTAGTATTTCCTTCAAATGCATTAGTTGTAGGACTTAATAAATTAGAAATTCTAGTAAATAGAAGTGATGGATCAGTCGCGCAATCACCTAGTATCACTTATGATATATGGAAAGGTTTAACCACTGGAAATGGGATAGAAGTTGAAACTAATTATCCTATACTTATACAGTTAATAAATAGTGCAAATGAAGCATCAAATAAAGCTAATTCAGCACTTAACAAAGCTAACTCAATGATTACAGATATGACAGATGCTATTGATAATGCTTACAGGTCAGCTAATGAAGCCGATATAGCTACAAGCAATGCAAATACTAAGATAGAAGAAGTTGAAACTGCTAAAATAGAAATGATTAAAAAAGTAGATACATCAATAGAAACTATGAAATTATCTGTAGAAGATGCTAAAAATGAAATGGCATTAAAAGCCGATGAAAAGATAGCTGATGTTGATAGAGCTTTAGCAGCAGGGACAGTAGATTTAGAACTTAAAGAAGCTAGAAAAGATGCAAGCGGAGTTGTGCATGATACCGTAAAGCAAAGACTTGATAGTGATTTGATTATAGGTGACAAATCCGTAAAAGATTTCGTAATTGATATGAATGGAATGAAAGAATCTCAAGATCTTGCATATGATACAAACAAGTCATATCAAGTGTGTACTAATACCCAAGTAGGTTTAGTTAAGGACTTGAAAGTATATGGCGAAACTATGATTAATATATGTAATAACGATTATACAAAGTCAAATATAGGAATTTACTATCATGCTATAAACAAGTCTATGTTCCCGTTTGGCGAAGATGTTACGATAAAAGTTTTTAAAGAAAATGATTCAAGTTTGCAATATTTAAAATGGGCGCTTTATGGGGTTGATAGTGAAGGTGTGGCGAGAGTTATAAAAGGGTATACTAATGATTTTAGTCAAGTTACTTTAAATGTCAAAGATACATATCCCTCTTATAGATTATACTTGCAAAGTCATGATGGAAATAATTATGTTGATTTTGACAGAAATAAGGTCAAAGTTTGTATCGTTAAAGGTAATGTTAATATAGTTGATTTCTTTGAAGGTCTAGCAAGTGTTGGAAATGGTAGACCTTTGGAGGTTAATACTTTGAAATGGAGTGGAAATTTATTTGATGATAAAGTATTAAAGCTATATATTAAAAATGAAAATGACACTGAATATGAATTGGATTACGGTCAAATTTGGTACAATAGAGAAAAATTAGTTTATTTAACATTTAAAGTAAATACTTCTTATAAATTTTCTTGTACTCAAAAATGTTCAAATTCTACTTCTAAACCTAGATTTTATTTTCATTACACAGATGGAACTGAAGATCACGTTACAATAGGCAATACGGAATGGGAAACAGTTACTGCAATTAGTAGACCTAATAAAACACTTGAATATATTTCTGCGACATATGGTAATAGCGGTGGAATTTGGACAGTTAAAAAGGATTCTATTTGCTTATATGAAGATACTACAAAGTATAAATTTGAACCTTATTTGGAAGATAAAAAGCCTATACTATACAAAGATGCAAACGGAGCATGGAAGCCCGTAACTGAATTAAATGAGTGGGATGTGCTAGACACTGTAAATAATAAGCTTGAATTAAACTCCCTAAGAACTGTATTAAATAATAAAGATAAGTTATGGAGGGATAACGGAACTGATAAAGGAGGATTTAAAACATATTGGAAGTCATACGATAACTTTATAATTGACAAGTGTATATGCAATAAATTAAAGGTGTACGATGTGGCAGTTGTTAGGGAGGAAAAATGTATATTTTTTAATAAGACTAAAGGGTTATTATACATAACTATTCCTCAAAGCGAGTGCGCATCATTGATAGACCTTGATACATGGTTTTCTAATAATAATATTGAGATTGTTATCCCTTCGCCTAAAAGTGAGTATGAATTAAATCCAATTTATCCCGATTCATTCGAGGGTGACACAATGGTTATGGTAAAGGGTGGAGCATTACCAATTAAAGCTAGTTGGAAGATAACTTCAAACTTGCCTAACTTTGTAAAAGAGTTATCTAAACAAGTTAGACAATTACAAGACCAAGTTTACAAAACTAATGTAGCTAACTTTACAGTAGCACTTAATACATTAGATACAAAATTAAGATTAGATAGATTAGAAGCACCTCAAATGTAGGTGTTATTTTTATACAAAAAGGAGATGGTTTTATGAATAATACTATGACTTTAGAGGAAGCAATAGATCTTTTAGCAAAGAATTGCCCTCATGTATTTGCACCAATAGCAAGTGAAATTCAAAGTCTAAGAAGCGTAAATCTTGAATTGAAGGAGCAAGTTGTTTCAACTCAAAATATTGTTAATGAGTTAGTAATGCAAAGTATGTCATAAAATATATAAATCACAGGAGGAATAATAATATGAGTAATGCAAAATATTTAGCAGACCAAATAATAAAAGGAGAGGAGAATGGAGGATTACCATATAGAGTAGTTGTGCCAATATCTTACTGGAGTAAATATCAATCAGAAGTTGATGAAATTCTTAAAGAAAAAGGTTATGAGAATTTAATTGAAAATGTAAAATAAAAAGTTTTTATATAAAAAGGAAAATTAAATAAAATGTAGAATTATGTATATTATCATAAAAAGGGGGAATTTAAAATGGCATTTGAACTAGTTAAAAAAAATGAAGCAACTGGATGGTATGAAGGAAAAGGACATTGCTATATTTGTGGTAGTGAATATGAAATAAGAGAGGAAAATAATGCAAAACTTGTGGCACATAGAGCAGGAAGATATGATTATGATGGATACTATATTCAATTTAGAGTATATTCAAAGTGTACACATTGTGGGCATAATAATATGCATGATCGAGAAGCTAAAATCAATGAACCTAAGTAGATTTAAAGGACCTAAATACAGGTCCTTTTTTAATGCTTAAAACCAAGGAGGAATAGATGAATATATATGATGAAAGATTAAGCGGACTAACAGCAATTGTTGGAACTTTACTTACATGGTTATTTGGGGGATGGGATATAGCATTAAGCGTATTAGTTGCATTTATGCTAATAGATTACTTAACAGGATTATTAAGAGGATATGTAACAGACAAGCTTAGTTCTAATACTGGATTTAAGGGGATAGCTAAGAAATCAGTAATACTTATAGTTTTAATAGTAGCTGTATTACTAGATAGATTGATAAATGATAGTACTTGGATTTTCAGAACATTAATTTGTTATTTTTATATAGCTAATGAAGGTATCAGTATCTTAGAAAACTGTACAGCGTTAGGATTACCAGTACCAAATAGATTAGCAGAAGCATTAGAACAACTTAAAGAAGGTCAAAAGAAATCAAATATAAATAAAAAAAATGAAAGTGAGGAGATTTAATATGGAAATGTTTAAAGTATATATAGATTTAGGACATGGTGGAAATGACAGTGGAGCATTAAACAAAGCTAGAAATGTACTTGAAAAAAATGTAGTTTTAGAAGTGGGTAAACTAGTTGATTCTAAGCTAAGAAAATGCGGTTTAGATGTTAAGTTATCTCGTACTAATGATATTACTAAGAGTTTACAACAAAGAACCAATGAAGCTAATGCTTGGGGAGCTGATTGTTTAGTTTCTATACATGTTAACGATGCTGATAGTAGAAATGCAAAAGGGTTAGAAACTTATTGCTACAAGTTAAAATATAGAGAATTAGCAGACTGCATACAAGAAGAATGTGTAAAAGCTGGACTTTATACTCAAAATAGAGGTGTTAAAGAAGGAAACTTACATATGGTAAGAGAAAGTAAAATGTCAGCTGCATTAATAGAACTATTCTTTATAAATAATGAAGAAGATATTAATAAGATGCTTAATAAAAAAGAAGAATTTGCAACTGCTATAAGTAAAGGCATATGCAAGTTCTTAGGAGTATCTTATGTAGATGGTAATCAAACATCACCAGGCAAAGGATTTGCAAATGGTGATTACTCTGGAAGAAAGGCTAAAGTTATAGCTGACGTTCTAAATGTAAGATATGATAGAGGAACTCAATACAATGTAATAGGTCAAGTTAAAAAAGGAGATATAGTTAACTTACAATACTGCTTAAATGATTGGTTAAGTATAGAAGAATTCAAGGGTAATAAAGGACTTGGATATGTTAACTCTAAGTATTTAGAGTTAGTTTAATTGAATATGAATTTGAACTATATAAAGCATAAGAAATATTTACATTACTTGAAAAAATTAATAAATATATGGAAATTATTATGCTCAACTTGTTAAAGATTATTGCTTTATCTTTTTTTATAATAGTATTTGTAGAAATGATAACTAATGAGAGTACATAACTAAAAATAAAGAGTTAAATTCAGTTAAAGCAACATGTTCAGAGTAGATATTCTATTTTTGCACGTATTTCGTTGCCCCTTGTGATATAATTATGAGGTTGAGGGGATTATAAAAAGAAAGAGGGGTAAAGTAATGATTTTGGTTATAATTTTAATACTATTTATAGTTTGGAAAGTCTATGAATATTCATATTACAAAGGGGAAAATTTCAATAAATTAAAGAAAGATTTAAATGATTACATTTTAAGCTGTAACTCTTTGAATGAACACATTGAGGAACTGAAAGAAGCTTATTCAGATATTAAAAAAATTAATTATGGAAATGCAGAATTAAAGGATGCAAGTAGATATAATTTTAAAAGAAAAGAACAAATGAAAGCAAAAAAATCTGAATTTATTCACGAGTGTTCTGCATCTGTATGCAAAAACGCTGAACAGCAACCATTTAAATATCTATGTAAATATTTTAATATAAAGCCTAATGAAGAATCACTAGAAAACTTTGAAAGTGTTTTAAATAACTTTTCTGCTGCAGAAGAAGGTAAATTGCTACTTAATAATGAACTCGAAAAAATTAAAGAATCTATTCAAAATGATATTCCATTTCTTATTAGAAAGTTTAGCATGAAGAAATTTATGTTAAATTTAGGTTTTAAAACAATTGATTTTAGTACATTGTATTTTCCTACTTATACATTTAGGTATGTGAGTCCTGGAGGGAATAAATCGACTAGTTGCAATATTAAATTAGATATAAATAATTTAAATGATTTTGTAGAATATCTTTCAGACCTTGTTAAGTTCAAAAAAAGTGTAGCAGGGCAAAGAGCATTAATGACTTCAAGGTTAAGAGAGAAAATAAAAGAAAGAGATAATTACACTTGTCAAAAGTGTGGTATATCTACAAATGATGAAAGAAATTTATTGCTAGAAATAGATCATATAATACCAATATCAAAGTGTGGTATGTCTACGGAAGAAAATTTACAAACACTTTGTTGGAAGTGTAATCGTACAAAAGGTGCAAAAGTAGATATATAAATCATAAGTAAAAAGGATCTAATTAGTTTCTATGTTTTTATAAAATTACATAGAAAATTAATTATCGTACCTATTAAACGAGAAAAGGGAGTACTCAAGCAAACGAGTACTTCTTATTTTTTATGCCTAAAAATACAAATTTTAAATAAATAATAAAATAATGACAAATAATGACAAATTATAACAATATAAATGTTGTATACTATTTATGATTTATAAAAAGTGGAGGGAAAATATGAAAAAACTAATATTATTATTAAGCGCAATTATAATATCTTTATCTATGGTTGCATGCTCTTCAACAGGTGGAGATGATAAAGGCCAAGACAAAGCATTTTTGAAAGATGCGAAAAAATCATTTAATGCAAGAGCTTCGTATTTAGCAGATGTAGAATCAGGAAAAGTAACTTTAAATGAAAATGAATACCTTAAAGAAGCTGTACTTAAGGAAAAGAAAATTTTAGAAAAATATAAAGATGCAGAATTTGATAATCCGGAATTAGGAAAATTAGCAAAAGATTATATTGAGGGACTTAATAAGCAAGAGGAATCGATTAAATATTACTCAAGTGATGTGATGAAATATGAAAAGTTATGGACAGAAGGATATGATATGAGAAGCACTGCTATAACAACTTTAGTTGATAAGTTTGGATTAGAGTTAGATAAAAAATCATTTGAAGAATTAAAAAATAATGCTCAAGTAGTAAAAGAAAAAAATGATGTTAAAGATAAAGTTGATAAAATGTTAAAAAGCATAAAATTTGAAAAAGTAAAAGAAGAGTACGACTGGAAAGACTATGAAGCTATAGTTGAGAATAATACTGGAGTAGATTTCGAAAGCTTTTTCTTAGATGTAAAACTTTTAGACTCTGATGGGGTTGTTGTTGAGTCTATTCCTGTTTCACCAAATGGCATTTGGAAAAAAGATCAGAAAGTTAAATTGACATTTTCTACTGACAAAGATTTTGAAAAAATAGAATGGACAGAGGAATATTATATAAAAGAGTAATCAAATAGTGAGGTTAGAATGTGTTTTCATTCTAGCCTTTTCGATTTTTTTATATTATATAAATTATGTTTAAATAGGAGGGAAAGGAATGAGAAAATTTAAATTATTAGCTATTATAGCTATCTTAACGATCTCATTAGCAGGATGTACAAATTCTAAAGAAGAGGCTAAAAAAGAAGTAAACAAAATTGAAGAAACACAAGAGGTACAAAAAACAGAACAAAGTAAAATAGAGACTCCATTAGGGGCAGGAGAATTAATTCCCTTAAAAAGTGGAAGTGGGGATCTTCTTGAAGGTCAAAATTACTTAAAAGTTGTAAGTGAAGATAAACCAAATGATTCGGATATAATAAAAACATATAATGAACTTAGTAAAAGTGATTTAAAATTTAATTACTTTATAATACAGTATGGGGATCAAGGTATACACTTTGTAAAGAACGCACCAATTGGAAATTTAGGAGAAATTGATTTTGACTGTGCACCATTACAACCAGGAAGCCAATTAAAAGAAACTAAAAAGTTTTTAACAATAGATGGAGATAAAATAATAGAAGAAGATGCAACAGGAAAAAATAATTAAAGAAATAACTAAGTAAGCTATGGTATAAAGGGCTAGTATTTATCCTAGTCTTTTTTATTTTTGAAAAAATTTAAAAGGACAGGCAAGTTTGTAGTTAGAAATGAATAGAATGTATTAAAGAAAGGGGGCAGAGATAATCAATAATACTTAAGGAGGGATAGATTTGGCTAAAAAGAAACAGTCATTAAAATTACCGGTTAGTTTTAAAGAAAATATAAGAGACTTAGCTTTATATAACTATGTTTTACAACAAAAAGATTCATTAGGAATAAGCACATATATTAAGTTGTTAATTGAAAAAGATATGAAAGAAAAAGGAAGTTGGAAATATGACTAAAAAGTAAAGAGCCACAGGACTGGTACTCCATATGGCTCAAAGCTAAGTGAATTATAAAAATATAATTCTCTAATTATTTCGATAAAAATATTTAAAATCCTTTATAAAATTATAAAAACTTAACCGCTATTTCGGCTATAGCACAGCAAGTTATATACCCACCAAAGAAAATCATACCAGGAGTCATTCCAAACACCTCCAAAGATAAATTTATAAGATTATTATTTACTATTTAAGGGGGATTTATTCATGTTATTCATAAAAAAAGAAGAGGTTATAAGTGTTCCGGAGTTTGTGAGATCATGTGAAATAGAAAGAGAATTAGCGTTAGAGAATATAAATTTAAGCCTAATAGAAAAAACTATCAATCACTTAAAGAAAAATAAAGCTAAGTATATGTTACTTATTTATATTATAGCTATGACTGTTGACTTAAGCGGTATTACTGTGTTAGCTGCAGATACAGCTTCAATAGATAAAGCTGGCATGGAAATATTAAATTTAATAAGAAAAGTAGGTTACTGGGTAGGCATTATATCCTGTACTAAAGATGTAGTAAAAGAAGGTATGAGAGGTCATTCGGAAAATATAGGTTCAATTGTAATTATGTACTTATTAGGATTTGGAGTATTGTACTTTTTACCATGGGCATTTGATTTAATAAAAGGTCTATTTTAGGGAGGTAATATTATGTTAGAAACATTACAAAATATATCTAATGTATTAACTGGAATGTGGAATTTTTGTACAGCTGCATGGGATTTAATTACTAATCCAACTAAAATTTTAATTGGTATAGTAGATATGTCTCACTGGATTCTTTTATTAACAGCTATAATTTGTTTGATACTTACAATGTGCGGATGTAAAAAAACAAAAAACGGAGCTACGATAAGCATAGTTATTTACGCTATCCTTAGATGCTTAGCTACCGTTTTGGTATAGGAGGTATAATATGAAAACAAAGAGTATAAGACTAGATAAATATTTTGAATTAGTAAATCCAGAGTATGTCTATTTCAAACTTATTCCACATTCGTCAACGAGAAACAACTCATCTGATAAGCTAGCCCAATTAGTAAATAAATTGTACTTAGATTTTAATAAACGAATTTATAAGGAAGAAAAAAAATTATTTTTTAAAACTAAATCTAAAGTTAGTTACTATATATATTTAGAAAAAAAGAAAATTGAGTTTTATTTCATAATACCCAAACCATACAAGAGACTATTTAAAGATAGAATTTCTGATACATGGAGAAATATAGAAATAAAAGAAGTTAAAGAGCTACCTCAATTCAACGAAGATGCCACTAAATACAGTTTAAGTTATAAAAAGGAAGATGCTTTAAGTTTAGCGGTAGATAAAAGGAATAATGAGCTTTTATCTAGCACTTTGAATTTACTAGAAATATTAGAGTCGGAAACTAATGATAAATTAGGGATAGTATACAATTTTGTTCCGTCAAGTCAAACTATTCTAAATTCATTTAAGGAGTACCATAGAGAGATCGCTGAAAAGTTTGATAAGCATAAACCTTTAGATAAAAATAAGAAAAATATAAAATATATTTTAAAAGTAGCGGCTATATTTTTAATTAATTCTATAGATGGTTTTATAGATAAAATACAGACAGATCTAAAGCAACCAATTCAAAACAACATAACTTTATTTCAAAATAGAGAACTTTCAAAAGCTACTGTAAAAAAAGAAAATTGCACATTATGCAGAAGTCAGATAGTAGTTTTAGCAGAAAGTGATGACAAACAAAATCAAGAAATTAATGCTAGAGCTGCAGCTGAAGCTTTTAGTATAATAGATGAAGATAATGGATTGATTTATGATGAAATGAAGGAATCATTTGATATTTGCGATTACAAGTTTCCTTGCGGAATAAATCAAACATCTACCCAAGAGTGTAGTAATTTTTTAGCTATGCCTGGAAGAGAGCTTATAAATCAATTTAAAGATATGGAGCATATAAGTGTATTAGAAAATAAAGTCCCAGAAGAGTTACAGAGAGGTTTTTTCAGACTTGGTAATGTAAAGGTGAAAGAAACTAGAACAGATGCATTTAAATCTAATGATGAGCAATTGAGTAGATTGGGAATGGCATATATAGGATGTATGGGAGCTGGGAAAACTACATTCATGACAAATAATGCTTACGATATAATAAACGAAGGCTACGGATTAGTTAATATAGATATTATAAATAATTGTGAATTATCTGAGTCTATAAAGGATATAACACCATCTGAAAAGTTAATTGAAATAGATTGCAGTAATCCGAATCAAATACAATGCTTTTCATATAATGAAGTTGCTATAAATCCGAACATGACAAATTATGAAAAAATTTCAAATTCTATACTGCATACACAACAAATAGCAGTTCTTTTAGATTCTATAAATGATGATACAAGCAAATTAAGTCCTAAAATGCTTAAATATCTATATGCAGCTGGAACTGTAGTTTTTACCAGTAAGTATGATGCTAGTTTAAAAGATATTATAAATTGTCTTACTATACCAAGTAAAAGAAAGCATTTTATAGAATCTATAAAAGAGGAAATGAACGAATTACTTGAAGATGAAGTTATTACATTAAAAGAACTGGATAAAAAAGAAAAAGACGGGACTATATCAAATAACGATAATAAAATTGAAGGGATCATAGATAGATCTATACATCTTAAAACTAGTTCTCATACAAAATTAGCATTTATGAAATCAAGTAAAGATAATTTAAACTTCGTAGAGTTATTAGAACAAAATAAGGTTATTTTAATAAAGATTCCTGAAAGTAAATTTCCATCTAAGATGATAAGAAATATAATAGCGACATTCTTTTTAAGTAAGATTTGGTTAGCGAAACAGATTTTAGCTACTAGAAAGCAACCAAAGACTTTTATATTATTTGATGAATTCTATAAGTGCCATAATTGCCAATTATTATATCAAGATATATTTGTAGAAGCTAGAAAATTTGATTTAGTTTCTATTGTAGCTTTGCATTATCTTAATCAATTAACACAACAATGTAAAGAAGCTTTAAAGGCTTCTGGTACATCTTACTTATTATTACAAGGAGCAGATGTTAAAGCGTATCAAGATTTAAAATCTAATTTACTTGCATTTGGGTATGAGGAAGAAGATTTATTAAACTTAGATAGATATAGTGCCTTAGCATTAATAAAGACTACTAAAAATTATAGTGTATTTGTTGTCGACTTACCAAAACCTATTAAAAAATTAGAAATCCCTATCGCTTCTTAATAGGGATTTTTTTATTCTTAAATATTTTAAAAAATAAATTTGGTACCGATATAAGTTTCGGTACCAAACTAAGAATGTAGTATTTTCAACGTATTTATACATATTAAAAAATAGATATAGTTAGCCTAAGTTGCTATAGGCGAACATAAGCACTTCTCTCATGTAACACTACGACCTGCGTCGCTTAACGCTTATACATTCGCTACGCATGTTATAGCATATGATAAATAGTTATTAAAAGTTGCATGTCTTTATATAAAAAATAAATTTTATAAAAAACTGTATGAATCAAAAGTATAGTTGAACACTTTGAAAATTAATAGTATAATAAACAACATGCAAAAAGAAGTAAGTTGTTGGTAAAATTGTGGATAAGTATATTCTACTGACTATTTACTGACAATTGCACAAAACAACTCTATTAAAATATTGAAACTCCAACGGTTATTAAAAAACGTTGGGACTTGTTCGAGAACCTCCAAGTATAAAAAACTAAGGTAATTATATAGTGGCAGTATATAAGACATATCCTTAGCTATGACTTTAAATTAAAAGTTGTAAGGTTCTCCTTATTAATAATTTTTTTAAGGAGGCATTTGTTATGCAAAAAAGAAAAGTAATAATTGACTGTGACCCAGGTATTGATGATTCATTAGCTTTATTATTAGCTATAAATTCACCGGAATTAGAAATATTGGGCATAACGACTTGCAGCGGGAATGTACCTGCTAAGATGGGAGCTGAAAATGCTCTATATACACTTCATAGATTTTCTGATAAAAACATAGATGTATATGTTGGAGAAGAAAATCCCCTAAAAAGAGAACTTGTAACAGCTCAAGACACACATGGAGAAGATGGTGTTGGAGAAAATTTCTATGAGAAAGTACCTAATAAGTTTATAAAATATGGTGGAGTAGATTTTATTATAGAAACACTAAAGAATAATGCAGATGTATCTATAATAGCTCTTGGACCATTAACTAATATTGCTAAAGCACTTATAAAAGACAAAGATGCTTTTAAAAACTTAGATGAATTTGTATCTATGGGCGGTGCATTTAAAATACATGGTAATTGTTCGCCTGTTGCAGAATTTAATTATTGGGTTGATCCACATGCAGCTGAATATATTTACAAAAATTTACCTAAAAAAATCCACATGATAGGGCTAGATGTAACTAGAAAAATAGTATTAACACCAAATATTATCGAATTTATAAATAGGTTAGATAAAAACTTAGCTGAATATATAACACAAATAACAAGGTTTTATATTGATTTTCATTGGAACCAAGAAGGTATAATTGGATGTGTTATAAATGACCCATTAGCTGTAGCGTATTTTATGGATAGAAGCTTGTGTGATGGATTTGAATCATACACAGAAATAGTTGAAAGTGGAATAGCTATGGGACAGAGTATAGTAGATTCTTTTGATTTTTACAAAAGAGATAATAATAGTGTAGTGCTTACGGAAGTTGATGAAAAAAAATTCATGCGTATGTTTTTAAAAAGGCTGTTCCCTAAATATATAGATAAAATTGAATTGATAGGGGGATTACTTTAAATGAAAAAATCTCTATCTACATATCAAGTAACAATAATCGCTTTAGGTATTGTATTAAATGTAGTTGGTGCATTTATAGCACTGACATTAAGATTACCTATATACTTAGATTCAATTGGAACTATATTTATAGCTTGTATACTAGGACCTAGATATGCCGTTTTAACAGGAATTTTAGGTAGTTTTGTAAGTGGAATGACGTTTGACATATACTCGTTATTTTTTATGCCAGTTCAAATATCAACGGGATTAATATCTGGAATTATGTTCAAAAAAGGCTTTTTAAAAGGTGGTAAAATATTCATAGGAGTAATGGCTTTTTCAGTACCAACTTCTATATTAAGTGCTATAATAGCAGCATTTGTATTTGGAGGAGTAACTTCATCAGGATCATCATATATAGTACAAATTTTATCCACATTTGGAGTTAATAAAGTTGCAGGAGTATTTTTAACACAAGTTTTAACTGACTATACAGATAAAATTGTAGCAGTTATGATTGTAAAATATGCAGTTTCATTAGTTCCACAAAATGTAGTAAATAAATTAAAATTTAAAAATAGTTATATGGAGATAAATAATGGATAGATATAGTGAAATCAATAATAAAAATAAACGTGAAATAGTGCTTCTAAAAGGATTTCCTTGTAAATGGGGTAAATGTTCATTTTGTGATTATACTCTAGATAATGACAATGATGAAGAAGATATGAATAGATTGAATTTTGAAGTATTAGAAAATGTTACAGGTAAATATAAAGTATTAGAAGTTATAAATTCAGGAAGCTGTTTTGAAATTCCTAAAAAAACTTTAGATAGAATCAAAAGTATTGTAATTGAAAAAAATATAGAAAAGTTATTTTTAGAAAGTCACTGGTGTTATAAAAGTAGACTAGATGAGATGAGAAGGTTTTTTAATATACCTATAATCTTTAAAACTGGAGTAGAAAGTTTTGATTATAATTTTAGAAATAACTTTTTAAAGAAAAATGCTAAGTTTAAAACAGTAGATGAGTTAAAAACTTACTTTGATTCACCTTGTATGATGGTAGGAATAAAGGGTCAAACAAAAGAAATGATAGATAGGGATATGGATATAGTTTTAAATAACTTTGAACATGCTACTATAAATATATTTATAAATAACACTTCTAGCATAAAAAGAGATGAAGAATTAGTTACTTGGTTTAAAGAAAAGTACAAATTTTTAAATGAAAATGAAAAAATAGAAGTGCTTTATAATAATACTGATTTTGGAGTTGGTGAATAAAATATGTATGAATTTGGAAAAAATGTTACAATAATATGAAAAATTTTTAAAAAAATATGGAACTAAGTTCATATATAGTATAATATAATAACAAAGACGAAGAACTGAGGTGCTAATATATGAACAACATTATAAATAAGACATCAATAATATGTACAATGTTAATGGTTACAGTTAGCATGCTTTCAGGGTGCTCATCAAATGAAAGTATTACTGATAATAATATAAATAAAAAAATAGAATCTGAGAGTGTAAACATTAATATAAATGAAAAAAATGCTAAAGTATTGAAAATAGGTAAAACAGAAATAATAAATGAAAGTAAAAGTGGAAATAGTGAAGAACTTAATCTTATAGATACAAAAACTAAAGTTACAAATACAAGTGACTTTAACATTCGAAACATAGAACTAACATTTAGAGAGTATGATAAAGAAAACACTGCACTGGCAAAAACAGAAGCTTTATGCAAAATTACATTAAAACCAAATGAAAGTGCATATATACAAGCTGCACATAAAAAGTATGCTAAAGATATTAAAGTTACAGGATACTCATATAACTTAGGAAATAAACTTGTAAGTATAGATTTAGAAACTAACAAAGTGGATATATCAACTACGAGAGAGCGAATTGTAAAAGATGCAAAATATGATATATTAGGAATATCTAAACCAGAAATTGTAAGTGAGGTTAATGGTGGATATAGCTCTAAAATTACAATAAAAAACATTTCAGATAAGGATATAGGAAGTGTAGTCCTAGAAGTTGCAGAATTAAACGATGAAAATGAGTATACTAATGTAACGTATTTAGATTCGTATGAAGTAATAAAAAAATCTCAAGATGTAAGTTTAAGTTCTGTACACTCTAATGATGCAAAGAAATTAGAGGTAATAGGATATATTTACGATGATGTAAAAGACAATACGACTGTCGAAGTAAATTTAAAATTAAATGAAGTAATATTATTAAAATAAAAAAATAAAAATTTGTATTGAAAGTTGATTGAATATGTACTATAATATTTATTAAATAGAATAAAGAATATAGCTAAGAAGGAAAATAGTAAAAAGCAAGTTTGTATTCAGAGAGTGAGTGGTTGGTGAGAACTCATTACAATGGTTTTTGAATCCATTCCGGAGCTACTAGTCTGAAATAATAGTAAGATTAGTCGTAAACCTACGTTACAGGACTGAGGAGGTTTATATTTTTATAAATATAAACAACTAGGGTGGCAACGCGGATAACAAGACTTTCGTCCCTTTTTTAAGGGTACGAGGGTCTTTTTTTATTACTTAGCTATAATTAATTACAGTAACAATTAAAAAATATTAATTAAAACAAGGATAATATTGCAATAAAATGTAAAATTGGGTACATTTATACAACTATATTCTACCATGGAAGATAAAAAAAGTATACTAAAATATGCAAATATAATATTATAAAAATAATTAAAATTAAAAAATATAAAAAGCTTAATTCCTGAGAAAATAGATTTGATTAAAAAATATAAAAAAATTGAAAACAGGATTACTTGTTGTACCCAAAACAGATGTAAAAACCTTTATTGCAAATTAAAATCAATTAAAGAGATTAAATTATGTTAATTAGTAAATAAAATTGTGATTAGTTTATAAAAAGATTTATAAAAAATTTTTACAAGTAAATAATAAAAGGGATGAATATAATAAAGTAATAAACAAATATATGTATAGGTTAAATAATATTATTTTAAGGAGAGGGTAATAATGAAAGAGAATAATAAAAACTATGGAAATTTAGATTTTGTAAAATTAAATGAAACTTTAGCAGATCCAGAATTTGCAAATTGGTATTATAACCAAATAATGAATGGAACTGATGCAAATTTAGAGATAATGGGATTTGTAGATATTTTAAAGAAGTATGCAGACGGGGAATACAAATAAATAAAAATAAACCTCACATTTGTGAGGTTTATTTTTATTTATTTGTATTTTTTATAAAACAATTCGTACAAAGGTATAGTTAAGATTGAAGCTATAAAAGCATCTATCATATCATGCATCGTATCCGCAAGTCCACCAACTTGCATATTTGTTGCAAAAAAGCTATCTATTAAAAATTCAGATATCTCCCATAAACCAGCTATAGCCATGCTAAAACAAAATGTAAATACAATGATAACTTTCCTATCAATAAGTGTATTTGAATTAGAATTTAATAGCACGAATGCGTCATATGCAAAAAAAACTGCTAAAACACCTGATAGAGAATGCATTATATCATCATAGTGGTTAATTATCCCATAAAAATCGAAACTGGAACCTAAGTAAGATGAAAATAAAATAAATATAAGTATTGAAAAAATTAAAATAGGAGAAATTACATTAATAAATTTTTTCGTTGTAAATTTTATAAATACAGTTATCATTAGAGAGCAAAAACAGGGTGCAATTTGAAATGCTTCTCCAAAGAAAATAAAGTATATCAAAGAAACTGTATATAATAATATAAGTATGTTTGTAGTTAAAGTTAAGTATTTAGGAACTTCTTTTTTATAAAATAACAAAATGAAATCCTCCTTCGTGATTTAATATATTACTAATAATATATTAAATCAATTAAAAAAATATGTATAGCATAAAATTTCCTAATATAACAATAATTAATTGTGTTTTTTTAAAATAATTCCAAATACTAATATTGATTAAATTTATAACAAAAATATATGAAGGGAGTTTTTTATATGCTAGCTAAAAAAATATATAAAAATATAAAAGAAGAGAAAAAAGAATTGGAGAGAAAAACTAAAAGACATAAAGCTGCAAAAATAACTACACTTACAGCTTTAGGAATAGGAGCAGCAACTATAGGAGCTACAATGGTCTACAAAAAAGCTAAGGCAAAGCAAGAAGAGTATGACTATGATGAGTATGGGTATGGTTTAGAAAATATAGGAGAAGAAAATGAAGATTATGAATTGAAATCTAAAATAGAAGAATTCAATAGTAATAGATTAAGTTATGATAATGAAGATCATGTATCAAATGAAGAAATGAATAAATTTATAAATAAAATTGATAATGAAGATGAAAATTTAGATGAAGATCAATTTAAATAAAACTCCCTAAATGGGAGTTTTAATAATTTATACCAGCTGCTTTAATATTTTCCTTATCCATAGAGCTACAAGGCGTAACACCATAAGTCATGTTGCAATGATTACATTTATCAACATGCGTATTCATGATAAATGTATTTTTACAATTAGAACAAACTATTTCATGTGGTGTTCTTAATGGAAAACCAGCTTTATCTTTACTTCTAACTAAATCAACAGCTTGCTTTCCGTCATCCTTATTTGTATTTGCACATCCGCAAGACATAAAAAATCCTCCTAAGTAATAAATTATGTAGATTATTATATATGAAACAAATAAAAAAATCTGTAACAAATGTTACGAATTAGTATGTAATTTATTTAAAAAGATTTATAAAAATTATTATACATGGAAGTGAAAAGATATCTAGCAAGAATGCTCCTACTAAAGGAACTATCAATGATGCTTTTTCAGATGGACCATATTTATGGGTAACAGAATTTATGTTAGCTAATGCATTAGGTGTATTTCCTATTCCGTGGCCTATAATTCCTGATATCATTACTGCTGCATCAAAATTTTTTCCTAACACTTTAAAACATACAAAAATTGAGTAAATTAATATGAATATAACCTGAGCGAAAATTATTAAAAGCATAGGACCTGCAATAGTTGCTAAATCTAATAAGTTTATACTCATAAGGGCTATTATCAAAAACATTGAAAGTGCAATATCGCTTGCGAAATCTAATATATAAAAATTTAAATCTATTAATTTAACTTTATCATTAAAATTTCTAAATATACAAGCAACAACCATACAACCTACAACACTTGGTATAACAATAGATGTTTTTAAATATATTGTTTTTGCAATTAAGTTTCCAAAGTTCAAGCATAGAAGGATAACCAATGTATGTTCAAAAAAATTTATTGGGGTAAAAATATTAGATTTAGAATTTCTAGTTAAAAAGCCTTTGGTTAAAAAATTACATTTTTTATTGTATAACTTAGGGTATGGATTAAACTTAGGCTTTAGATGATTCTTCTCAATTAAATATCTGGCTACTGGAGCACCTAAAAGTCCTCCTATTATTATCCCTAAAGTTGCAGAAGCAAGACCTATAGTTACAGCACCGTTTATTCCCATTTTTTCTATAGTACTACCGAATGCAGCTGCATTTCCATGACCACCTTCCATTGATATGGTTCCACACATAAGAGCTATTAATGGGTGTATATTAGTAATTTTAGCTATTGTAACTGCTATTATATTTTGAGAAAGAGCTAAAAACCCACAGAGAATCCAGTACTTAAATAGCAGACTGCCTCCTTTTTTTACAAGTTTAAAGCTAGCATTGAGTCCTAAGATTGTAAAAAAAACAGTCATAAATATAGATATAAAATTTTGAGATACACTGATGTTTACAATATTGAAGATTCTTAAAAATAGTGATAAAAGTGTAAAAAGTAATCCGCCTATAACTGGTGATGGTATACAAAATTTTGAAAAAAATTTAATTTTATCTTTTAAGAAAGTACCAATTATGAAAAAGACTATAGCTATAGATAACGTAGATATCAAATTTAGATTTATATTCAAATCAAAGCACCTCCTAGAGAAAATTATATGACCTTAACGTGGAATTAATGAAAGTATATTTAAAAAAATATAGCAAAACATATAAAAATAGCGAAAAACAGACTACAATAATCGACAATTAATTTAAATGGTAAAATTTTAAATAAAATCTTGTTTTATTATGGCAAAATAGGGTAATATATATAATATAAAAATATTTTGAGGGGTGGTAAATATGAAAAAAATAAATGAATTATTAAAAGAGTTTAAGGATGAATTAAAAGGTATAATGGATACTATGTTAGTGAGTGAAAGGTTAAACTCTCAAAGATGTATAGCAAAAGATATAGATACAACTAAGACAATCATAGAACCAAAGGAAGAAAAAAGAGAACTTGATGAACAAGAAATGAGAAAACTACATAAATCTTTAACTAATTTAGTTGAAAATTTAAAGGGTGTAGGCGGAGAATTATTAGTAAGTGAAAGATTAAACACACAAAGATGTATAGCAAAAGATATAAATACAACTAAAACTATAATAGATCAAAAAGAAGATGAACATATAAGCATGGAAGAAATTGAAAAATTAGCAGATGAAGCTAAAGGTTTAGTTAATACTATGCTAAATGAAGAAAAATTAAATGAAGAAGTAGATGTAGTAAAAGGAAATGACACTACAGAAACAATAATAGATAAAGAGAAAAATTTAGAAAATACAGAAGAATTCCACAAATTAGTAGAAGAATTAAAAACATTAATGTCTACTATGTTAGTAGGAGAAAGATTAAATACACAAAGATGTATAGCAAAAGATATAGACACAACTAAAACAATCATAGATCAAAAAAATAAAAAAGTAAAATAGCTTGTCTATTTTACTTTTTTATTTTTTTGTGAGAAAATTATTATAAATACTTTATTAAGTGCTAATATTGAATAAAAGATGATTAACATGAAATGCATTGGACATAAATTAAATACAGGTAAAAATATAAATGATATAGATAATCATTTACAAATGAAAAATAAAGTAGTATAATTTAAAATATAAAATTTTCGGAGGATGATTTATGAGTATACTGATAAACAGTGCTGAAGAGACCTTCTTGCATGTAGGGTCACTAGTCAGCATGTCTATATTACTATTTGGATTTATAAACTACAAAACAAGCGGAAGTTTTGTAGAAATAATAAGTAAAAATAAAAAATTGCAACCACTATTTGGAGCTTTGTTAGGAGCTCTTCCTGGATGTGGGGGAAGTATAGTTTTAATGCCGCTATTTATAAGTAATAAGGTAACTTTTGGAACAATAATAGCTAGTTTAATTGCAAGTATGGGAGATAGTGCCTTTTTAATGATGACAACAGATTTTAAAGCATATATTTTAGTAACAATTATAAGTTTTTTAGTTGGTATTTTAACTGGATACATAGTTGACTATTTTAAAACAGAAGAAAAGTTAGAACTACATAAATGCAAATCTAATTTGGATAAAAGTAAATCTAATAATTATTCAAGAACATCAAATTCTAATTCATGTGATATTCAAAAAAGTAGAAGATTTTATCACCTAGCACATGAAATAGTTCATGGAATAGGATATAAAATATATTTATTATTGCTTATAACTGGATGCATATTTATGATACTAGCACATTCAGGTTTAGAGTTTGGATTTATAGAAGTGATGCATTCATTTGAAGAAATAATAGCTATAGTAGGGATAGCAGCATCTTTTATATATATGATAATGACTAAAAAGGTTATTGAAAATGAAAATTATGAAGAAAATGAACATAAACTGATGTCGTTAAAAGAAACTTTAATACATTCTGTAAGCGAAATATCATTTGTAATTGTCTGGATATTTGTAGCATATGTATTATATGATTTAATTATACTTATGGCTGGAGGCGAAGAAGCACTAGTAAAATTAATATTAGGAGCAGGTGTTATAAGTGTATTTGCTGGAGCTGCACTTGGAATTGTACCAGGGTGTGGAGTCCAAATTGTAGTTATGTCATTTTATTTAAAAGGAAGTTTACCTTTTGCAGCATTAGTTGCAAATAGTATATCTCAAGATGGAGATGCATTATTTCCTTTATTAGCTATGGATAAAAAGTCTGCTTTATGGGCAACTATAATAACCACAATTCCATCAATTATAGTAGGATTATTAATTTATTTCATGTAGAAAAAATTTATGGTTAATTTATAAGCATATATTCATATTCTATAATATAGGTTTTATTATGGAGGAAATATATGAAAAATAATTGTATGGTTGTTGGAATAGCGATTGGCGTTTTAGCTGGAGTATTATTTACAAGAATAAACTTTACAACACTTATTACTTTAGCACTTGGAATATGGATTGGATATTTTTTATCTAATAAAAAATAGAGGCTATCTCATGATTATGAGATAGCTTTTTTATTATTTTAAAATGTATGATTTATTATAAAATGTAAAATGGATATAATAAATAGTATAAAGTACATATAAATATATTGGGGAGGTGGGCTTGTGAGACACTTTATGGTTTATATGAAAAAGTATTTTGCTTTATTTATTTTAGGTATAGTACTGGTTAGCTTTGAAGCTATTTGCGATTTGATGCAACCTACTATATTGGCCAACATTATAGATATTGGTATAGCAAATAAAGATATGAATTATCTGATAAATAAAGGCTTTTTAATGGTAGTAATAACAATATCAGGAGCTGTTTTTGCTATTTTAAGAAGTATAATTTCAACAAATGTATCTCAAAAATTTGCTAGAGATTTAAGGAGCGATGTATTTGCACATATAAACTCATATTCATTTGAGAATATAGATAAAATAGGCAAAGGATCTTTAATAACTAGGAGCACTAATGATATTAACCAAATACAACAATTTGTAAATGGATTAATGCGAATAATAATAAAAGCACCTATACTTTGCATAGGCAGTTTTATATTAGCTATGAAGCTAAATTTAAAACTTTCGATAGTATTATTAGTTGGCATAATTATTATATTTGTCATAATTATCATAAATTTGAATATAGGTACACCTTATTTTAAGAAAGTTCAAATATCTTTAGACAATTTAAATTCAAATTTAAGACAATATCTATGCAATATAAGAATCGTTAAGTTATTTAATAGGTCAAAGTATGAAGAAGAAAAATTTGAGAATGTAAATATGGATTTATTAGAAGTAACTGAAAAAGCTATGAAGATTAGTGCTGTATTTAAGCCAACCATAACTTTAATTTCAAATATAACAATAGCAACTATATTATACTTGGGATCAAAATTAATTTTTAAAAATGAAATTGAAGTAGGTGTTATTGTAGCTTATATAAATTATATAGGTAGAATATTGACTTCATTGCTTATGATTGCTCATATTTTTAATGTATTTATAAGGGCAAAAGCATCTAGTGAAAGAGTTATAGAAGTTTTAGATACTCGAAATGATATAGACAAGAGAGGAAATATAAGAATAGATATCAGTGGTAGTTTAGAATTTAAAAATGTGAATTTTTCATATATTGATAATGAAAAAGTATTAAACGATATAAGCTTTAAAATAAATCAAGGAGAACATATAGGTATAATTGGGCCAACAGGAAGCGGAAAAACAACTTTAATAAACTTAATAATGAAATTTTATAAAATAGACAAAGGAATTTTAAATATAGATGGAAATGATATAAATAATTTGGACAGCAAAAATTTAAGAGAGTATATTGGATTAGTTCCACAAAAAAGTACTTTGTTTAATAAAACTATAATTAATAATATAAAAATGGGAAATAGAAAAGCTTCATTAGATGAGGTTATAGACGTATGTAAAATATGTGAATGTGATGAATTTATAAAAAGTTTTGAAAGTGGATATGAACAAATGGTTGGGGAAAATGGAACCAATTTATCAGGAGGCCAAAAGCAAAGAGCATGTATAGCGAGAGCATTAATAAAAAATCCTAAAATTTTAATTTTAGATGATTCATTTAGTGCTATGGACATAAAAACTGAAAATAGAATTAAAAACAATATAAAAAATTACTTAGATAATACTACATACATAGTGGTTTCTCAAAAGATTAGTTCTATATTAGATATGGATAAAATAATAGTTTTAGAAAATGGGAAAATAGTTGGTTTTGATAATCATAGCAACCTATTAAAACAATGTGATATGTATAAAGAAATATACAACTCTCAAATATCCCCAGATGTATAAAGGTGGTGGGTAATCAATGAAAAGTAAGATTGAAAGCAGATTTACACCAAGGAAGAAACCTAAAAATACAAGAAAGACAATTTTAAGACTTTTGAAATATTTTAAGAATGAGAAAAAAACATTAATATTAATAAGTATTTTGGTTTTTTTAGATTGTTTAATTGTTATATTAATACCGCTTTTAATAGGAAAGTGCATAGATATTATAGATATGAATGAATTTGGAAAATCTATATTTAAAATAACATTGGTAGCTTTAATTAGTTTTTACTTAATTGACTCAGTTGTAAGTTTATTTAAGGAATTTATAATAATAAATATGTCTCAAAGGGTTATAAAAAAAATACGATCATCTGTTTTTTCAAAGCTACAAACATTGCCAATTTCATATTTTGATGAACATAAAAATGGAGATCTAATGAGTAGAATGACTAATGACATCGATAATATAAGTAGTGGTATATCAAGTTCAATAGCTCAGATAATTACATCTAGTATAACTGTTTTAGGAACCGTAATTATGATGTTTATATTAAGTCCTCAGTTGACAATATTAAGCGTAATTACAATGCCTCTGGTTATTATACTAAGTAAATTTATTGCTAGAAGAAGTAAGTTATTTTTTAAAAACCAACAAATAGAATTAGGGTTATTAAACTCACATATAGAAGAAAATATAAAAAATATGAATGTGATAAAATCTTTTAACTATGAAGATGAATCAGTAGAAAGCTTTAATGAAATAAATAATAGGCTTTTAAGAGAATCTTTAAAAGCACAAATATATAGTTCGCTTCTTATGCCTATGATGAATGTTATTACAAACATATCATTTACGCTTATTTCAGTAGCAGGGGCATACCTTTCCATAAAAAATATAATAACTATAGGAACTATAGCTACATTTTTAAGTTACACAAAACAATTTACTAGGCCTTTAAATGAACTTGCAAATTTATTTAACACTTTTCAGATATCCATAGCTGGATGTGAAAGAGTTTTTGAAATATTAGATGAACAGGTAAAAGAAAAACATGTAAGTAAAGGTGTTAAAAATAAAAATATGTTAAAAGGGGATATCGAATTTGAAAATGTATGGTTTAAATATGGAAAAGGTGATTATATACTAAAGGACTTAAGCTTTAAGATTAAAGATGGAACAAGTAATGCCATAATAGGTACGACTGGAAGTGGTAAAACAACTATTATAAACCTTATAAATAGATTATATGAGCATGATAAAGGAAAAATTTTAATAGGCGGAAATGATGTAAATGACTATGACAAAGAATACTTTAATAATTCTTTATCAATTGTATTGCAAGATATATATTTATTCAATGGAACGATTTTAGATAATATAAAGTATTCGAAATTAGATGCTGAAAAAGAAGATGTAATTGATGCATGTAAAATTTCTAATTCACATAGTTTCATAATGAAATTAAAAAACAATTATGATACATGTATAGAAGAAGGCGGAGATAGTTTAAGTATTGGACAAAAACAATTAATAAGTATATCAAGAGCTATACTGAAAGAATCTCCAATATTGATTTTAGATGAAGCTACAAGTAGTATAGATACTAATACAGAAAGAAAAATACAAGAAGCTATAAAATATGCGATGAAAGATAAAACAAGTATAATAATAGCTCATAGATTAAGTACTATAAGATATTGCGATAACATAATGGTAGTAGATAAAGGGGTAATAGCTGAAAGTGGAACGCATGAGCAATTAATGAATAAAAAAGGCATTTATTACGATAGCATATGCTCACTAAACGGAGATAACATGAATTAAGGTGGCATTTAGATATACTAGATGTCACCTTAAAACTTAAAATATGTAATTAAAAGAAATGATTTAAAAATCCAGTATGTTCATTAAAAATATTAAATCCTATTAAAATAAGTATTATTCCTCCTGAAAATTTAGCAAAACTTCCTAAAATATATCCAACCTTATTTCCTATTAATACACCTAAAAAACAAAGTATGAATGTTATTATGCCTATACAAAGTATTATGGGTAGTATTGAAATATTTAAAAATGAAAAACTAACGCCTACTGCAAGAGCATCTATGCTAGTAGCTATAGCTAAAATAAATATATCAAAATTACTTAGTTTAGATGACTTAGAATCATCTTCTTTTGAAAAAATCATATTTAGACCTAAAAAACATAGCAAAACTAATGCTATTACGTGGTCAATAGACTTTATATATTCAGAAAATCCAATTCCTATTTTCCAACCGATAAGAGGCATTAAAGCTTGAAATAATCCAAAAGAAAATGCAATTTTAAGAGCAAGTTTAAAATCTAATTTTTTTATACACATACCTTTAGATAATGATACAGTGAATGCATCCATAGATAGTGCAATAGAAGTCATTAATATGAAAGTTATGCTCATGAAAATCCTCCCTATATATATTAAAATAAAATAGTTCAATATTAATATATATAGATATATACATGCAAATAGTACAAGTTTTATTAAAAAAGCGTACTTTACTATTTGTAAGGTACGCTTTAAAAACTATTTTTCTAATTGTTTTAATTCTTTTTCTTCTTTTTTCATTTCATGTTTTAATTCTTTAGCAAATTTATATTCCTCATGATTTTCATGTCTAAATTCTTTTTTATCTTCGTGTCTAGATTTTAAACATTCTACATCTTTTTTAAATTCATCTTCTATGTGTTTTACTTCATTTTTAACAGTCATTTTTAACATCTCCTTAAGAATAATTGATTTAATAATTAAATATTAGCACTAAAGGAAATATGTGTAAATATATAGTAAAAAACGTCGAAAGTTTTATATTTTCTAAAATATTATACACATCAAAAATATGAATAATTTTAATTTAAGTATACAAATGGATAAAATTTTTTACAATTATGAAAATTTATAGATAAAGTTTTTATAGATTATAGAAAAAGTGCTAAATAAATAATATAATAATATGAGTGGGTAAAAAAAGGAGGGGGTTTGTTATAAAAAAGTATAGTGGAGAAATTGGATTACTTTTAGTATCTCTAATTTGGGGGAGTGGATTTGTAGCAACTCAGCTTGGGTTGGAAAATGGGCTTACACCATTTCAATTAATGACAGGTAGGTTTTTTATAGGAGCATTTTTAATAAGTGTGGTATTCTTTAAAAAACTTAAAGATATAAATAAAAAAGATATTATTTCAGGGGTATTACTGGGTATATTTTTATTTATAGCATTTTCTTTTCAGACGTTTGGGTTGAAATATACAACCTCAGCGAAAAGTGCATTTTTAACAGCTGCAAATGTTGTAATAGTACCATTTGTAGGGTGTATTTTATATAAACGAAAGATAGAAAAAATAGGAATTATAAGTAGTTTAATTGCACTTATAGGAATAGGAATAATCTCATTAGAGTCAGATTTTAGCATAAGTTTTGGAGATGGACTGACATTAATCTGTGCAGTAGGATTTGCTATGCATATATTTTTAACTAGTGAATTTACAAAAAAACACGATCCTGTTGTGCTTACATGCATCCAAATGGCAACGGCATTTTTGCTATCACTGATATTACAGGTTTTGGCAGGAGAATTAAGTACCACTATAAACAACTCAACTGTAGGATCTGTACTATTTTTAGGAATATTTAATACAACTGTATGTTTTCTTGGGCAAACAATATGTCAAACCAAAGTTGATGGAACTAAAACAGCAATATTACTATCCACTGAAGCAATATTTGGAATGCTTTTTTCTGTAATAATAGCAAAGGAAATAATAACGCTTAGAATGATTTTAGGAAGTTTATTTATATTTACAGCTATTATTTGCGCAGAAACAAAATTATCATTTTTATTAAACACAGCAGATTCATTAGAACTTAATGAAATTGAATAAATCATTAATAAGTCATATTAAATAGATTGAATATTTTAATATGACTTATTTTATTTTTAAAATGTTTGGAAAATTACAAATTTATTAAATGAATTTGCTTTAAAAGTGGTTTTAGAGTAGATAGAATTAATATAATTATATAGTATAAAACAATTTGTGAGGAGTAATGCTATGGGAATTAACAATTTGTTAAAAACATATGAAGGGTTGTCAAAAGAAGTATATGTTTTGTTTATTGGAAGGATTGTAAATAGTTTAGGGGCTTTTGTACATCCTTTAATGGCTTTAATTTTAACTCGAAAAATTGGATTGTCAGTATCTGAAGCAGGTATATTTATAACTACACTATCTGCATTTCAAGCACCTGCAATGATATTTGGAGGAAAATTAGCAGATACGATAGGAAGAAGAAAAGTTATAATTATTTGTCAGTTTCTTGGAGCTTTAACACTTATAGCTTGTGGGTTTATGAAACCTTCAATAACAATGGCAAAAATAATGATTTTGTCATCTTGTCTGTATTCAATTTCATCACCTGCATTTGAAGCTTTGAATGCAGATATAACAACCTATAAAAATAGAAAAGCTTCGTATTCTCTTTTATACATGGGAAGTAATATAGGGTTTTGCATAGGACCTATATTAGGAGGCCTTTTATATGAAAATTACTTACCACTTATATTTATAGGAGATGGAATCACAACTTTAATAGCACTAGCCTTAATAATTTTATTTGTAAAAGAAAGAAAAATAAATGATGAAAATTATGAAAGCGAAGAGATTTTAAGCGATTTAGAACAAAAGGTAGAAGGTTCTGTATTTAAGGTTCTGATTCAAAGGCCTACACTAATATTCTTTTCTTTAGGAGTATTGATGTACTATTTTTCATATTCACAGTGGGGATTTGCATTACCGATACAGTTAGAAGATTTATTTGGATCAAGTGGAGCAAAACTTTATGGATTGCTAGGTGGAATAAATGGAGTAGTAGTTATAGTATTTACACCTATACTTACATCTTTAACAACAAAAATGAATGTATTAAAAGCTATGTCTATTGGAGGGTTATTTTATGCAATTGCATTTTTCATGTTTGGAATAGTAAATACGGTAGTTTTATTTTTTATAGGTGTATTTGTAATGACAATAGGAGAGATTTTAATAGTTATAAATCAAGGAACGTTTATTGCAAATAACACCCCTGCATCACATAGAGGAAGAATAAGTTCGATACTACCTTTAATATCAGGGATTGGATTTGCAATAGGACCTATGATTATGGGAGATATGATAGAAAAATATAATATATTTGTAGGATGGATGATTGTTGCAACAGTTGCTACTTTTGGAATGATTACGATGATGATGATAAAAAAGAGTATGAAAAATAATTAAAGGAAAACAAACAAATGAGTCATATAAGTATATATAAGAAGAAATAACTGTAAGATGAGGTGTTTGTATGAGTAAAAAAATTGCAGTAATATATAAAACTAAATATGGTAGTACAAAAAAATATGCAGGATGGATTGCTTTGAAGTTAGATGCAGATTTATATGAAATTTCCGATATAAGGTCAAAACATTTAGCCGAATATGAAACTATAATATTTGGAGGTGGTGTATATAGGGGTAAAATAAATGGATTAAACTTTATTGATCAAAACTATAACAAAATAAAAGATAAGAATATTTATATTTTTTCAGTTGGAATGGAAAGTATAAGTGGAAATAGAAAAGAATCATTAATAAAAAACAATTTTAAAAATATAGAAGAAAAAAATGTTGAATTTTATAATTTTAAAGGAGGATTAGATTATAGTTCGCTAAGTTTTATAGATAAAATTATGATGAAAGCATTAAAAAGCATTATAGACAAAAAGACTAAATCAGATTTAACAGAAGATGATAAAGTGGTCTTAAGGGGATTTGAAGAAAAAATAGACTTAACTGATAAAAAATCTATTGAAGAATTAATAGATAAAATCAATGTATATAAAAGTGCTAATGATAATTAAATTTAATTATCATTAGCACTTTCTTTAAATAAATAAAAACATTCTCAAAAACTCATAATAATCATCTGTTGAAAAAGATATTGTTTGAGTATTTATTAATTTACATTTTGGGTAAAAAGAAGCTTTATAAGCATCATAGTGATTTTTAAATTTGATTTCTATATCAAAGAAATCAGGTAGTTTTATTATATGTCTAGAAAGGTCACCTGATAGAGCTTGCTCAACACCATCTTTTATATTTTTTAAAGCTATATTTGGATGTATAGAGATAGATGCATTTCCTATTCCTTTTGAGACAGGAACTGTTACTATATTTGGATTTAGTTTTTTAGCATTTTTACAAAGTAGTTCATCTCCACTTAAAAATGCTACAGGAATATTAAAGTAAGCACTTATATATGCATTTACCATAAATTCTGTTGCGATTTCGCCATTTATCTTTACATAATCATATTTAGAACTATTCATTGTATGAGAAAGTGGGTTTCCATCTTGACTAGCTCCACTATGATATCCTATAAAAAGAGTTGCATCAAAAGTAGGGTCAATACCTGCCATCATAATAAGAGGACCATTAGTCCAGCCTCTAACTAAACTTACATTTGTAGGAAGTAAAGATGGATTAATATTTCGAGCGCTATCATGAGCATCTTTTACTAAAATAAAATCACAATTATTTTTGTTGGCTCCATCACAAGCTGATTTAACCTCTTTAGTCATCTGAGTTTTATGATATTCTGAATGAGCACAATTAAGGTTAGTTTCATCCCAATTTACAATTCCACATGTACCTTCTATATCAGCACTTATATATACTCTCATAAGATTTCCCCCTAATCTTTATTAAAATTAAAATTATTAAGAGGACTGTCTATTAATAATTTTAATTTTCATATAATAGATATAGTTATTTTGATTTTAAAATATACATATAAAAAGCATATTAATGGAGGAAACTTATGAATTTGACAAGAGAAACTTATTTAGAGATTGATTTAGATATAATAAATAAAAATATATGTGAGATAAAAAAATATATTTCAAAAAATACAAAATTAGCTATAGTAGTTAAAGCAGATGCATATGGGCATGGGGCAGTTGAACTATGCAAGAATATAGACAAAGAAAATGTAGATTATATATGTGTTGCAGCTATAAGTGAAGCTTTTGAGCTAAGGAAAAATAATATAGATTTGCCCATTTTAGTAATGGGATATATTCCGGACGCCTATTTGGATTTGGCTATTGAAAAAAATATAACAATTACAGTGTTTTCAACTAAGCAAGCTAATATAATTAATTGTATTTGCAAGAAAAAAAATATCGAGGGTAGGATTCATATAAAAATAGACACAGGATTTAATAGATTAGGGTTTAAAATTGATGAATCTATCTTTGAAGATATAAAGAGTATTATAAATTTAGAGCATATATTTGTGGAAGGAATTTTCTCTCATTTAGCACTTAAAGATGAAAAATCTGATTATGAACAATTCAATAAGTTTAAAAATATATTATATGAAATATCCAAATATAAAGATATACCTATAAAGCATATATGTGACAGTATAGGCATGGTAGCTTATGAGGATTTCCATCTAGATATGGTTAGGGTTGGATCTAGTATATATGGATATAATAGTCGCAAGTCAAATTTAAACTCGAGAGAGGCTATTACATTTAAATCAAAAATAATACAAGTAAAAAAACTTCTTAAAGGAGAAGGTGTAAGTTATGATTATTCATACATAGCAAATAAGGATATGAATATAGGTATTATACCGTGTGGATATGCAGATGGGATACCAAGATGCCTATCAAATAAAGGTTATGTATATGTAAATAATAAAAAATGTAATATAATAGGCAAGATTTGCATGGACCAAATAATTATAGACATAAGTAATATAGATGAAAATGATTATGAAAAAGATGTTGTTTTTTATGGGAAAAATGGACCAAATATTTTAGAGGTTGCGAACTTATGTGATACAAATAGAAATGAAATACTTATATTAACCTCAAGAAGAGTTGATAAAGTTTATTTAAAAAATAATAAAATAATAAAAAATTTAAATTATATACTGGAGGATGATTAATGATGATATTTCCAAAACAGTTAAATCAGGGTGATACTATAGGGATAATAGCACCATCAAGTCCATATAAACCTGAGAGCAAAGATTCTTTAAATTTTGAAATGGATAAAATAAAAAGAACCATTGAAAGTTTTGGATATAAAGTGAAAATGGGAGACACTTGTTATATAAGTTATAAAGGATATTTAGCAGGTGATGATAATACAAGAGTTAAAGATATAGAAATAATGTTTGAAGACAAAGAAGTTGATGGAATTTTATGTCTTAGAGGTGGATATGGAACTCCTAGAATACTTGATAAAATAAACTATGACATTATAAAAGCAAATCCAAAAGTATTTATTGGATACTCAGACATAACTGCACTTCATATAGCTTTTAATCAATATTGCAATTTAGTAACTTATCATGGAATAATGGCATCGACATCACCAAAATGGCATGACTTTACTTACAATTCTTTTAAAAATATGATTAATATGAAAGATAACTTAGTTATAGAAAATCCTATCGGGGAAGAATTATACACTATAGTAGATGGAGTTGCAGAAGGAAAAATAATAGGTGGAAATTTATCATTGATAGCAAGTACTATGGGAACTAAATATGAGATTGATACTAAAGATAAAATTTTGTTTATAGAAGAAGTTGGAGAACCAATATATAGGATAGATAGAATGCTTACACAACTAGAATTAGGAGGTAAATTTGAAGCTTGCGGAGGTATTATATTTGGAGATTTTGAAGCTTGTAAAAAAGAGAAAGAAGATGACTATGAGTTATATGATTTACTATCAGATAGAGTTAAAAAGTACAATAAACCTTGTATATACAACTTGCAATCAGGACATTGTAATCCAATGATAAGCATACCTTTAGGTGTAAATTGCAAATTAGATGCTACAAATAAAAATATATATTTTAGTAGATAGAAAACAGCAGTTACATAAAATTTTATGTAACTGCTGTTTTAACTTAAAGATATTAAAAGAGGTTACTATCTAACATAAAAAATATATGGTAGAATTATGTATATACATAAGAGATTTAAAGAGGTGGATATATGTTTAATGTAGCGATAATAACTTTAAGTGACAAAGGTTCTATGGGTAAAAGAGAAGATATAACAGGAAAGAAACTTGCTGACTTTATAAATGGCAAAGAAGAATATGAAGTTAAATATTACACTATGATTCCTGACGATAAAGAAAAGCTAAAAAATGAAATTATAAAATTGTGTAATTTAGATGTAGATTTGATATTAACTAATGGAGGAACTGGATTTTCTAAAAGAGATGTAACTCCAGAAGCTACAAAGGAAGTTATTGAAAGGGAAATTCCGGGAATTAGTGAATACATAAGAATGGAATCTTGTAAAATAACTAAGAGAGCAATGCTTAGTAGAGGTATAAGTGGAATAAGACAAAATACAGTTATAATAAATTTACCAGGAAGTCCTAAAGGAGCAATAGAAAGTATTGAATTTGTAATAGATACCATAGGACATGGGATAGATATACTAAAAGGTGAAGCTGTGGAGTGTGCAAATGATAGACAAGTATAACAGAGAAATAGACTACTTAAGAATTTCTTTAACCGATAAATGTAATTTAAGTTGTATTTATTGTATGCCTAAAAAAATTGAATTTGATAAAAATATAAATGATGTATTAAGTTTTGAAAATTATAAATTTATAATTAAAGGATTTTCAAAATTAGGAATAAAAAAGGTAAGATTTACAGGTGGAGAACCACTTATCTATGATAATTTACAAGATCTTATAAAATACACAAAAGAAAATTGCAATATAGATGATATATGCATAACGACAAATGCTATAGGTCTTTATGAAAAAATCGATAAGTTAAAAGAAAACGGGTTAAAAAAGGTTAATATAAGTTTGGACTCCCTAGATGAAGATAAATACAAAAAAATAACTAGAGGGGGAGACTTAAAAGAAGTATTAAAATCAATTGATAAATGTATGGAATTAGGTATTAAAGTAAAAATAAACTGTGTTTTAATAAAAGGATTAAATGATGATGAACTAAATCAATTTATAAATTTAACAAAAAATAAGGAAATAGATGTTAGATTTATAGAATTGATGCCTATAGGAGAAGGTTTAAAAATATTTAAAAATGGATATATCAATTTAAAAGAAGCTTTAAATAAAATAGAAATCTTAAAACCTATAAAAAATGAAGAAAAAAGTGTTGCATCTTATTATAAACTTGGAAATTCAAAAGGAAAAGTAGGAATAATTACACCTATGAGTTGCTCGTTTTGTAGTGAATGTAACAGAATAAGAATGACTTCTAATGGAAAAGTAAAGTTGTGTTTACATTCCAGTGAAGAGTTAGACATTAATAAGTATTTAAACAATGAGAATGAGTTTACTAATTTGATAGAAAAGTATATATACGAAAAACCAGAAAAACATAAGCTACTAGAGAATAAAAAAAGTGATACAAAAAGAAATATGAATCAAATAGGTGGTTAAAAAATTAAAGATATATATTAAATAGATTACTATTTAATATATATCTTTTTTTATTACAGCTCTCATCATAAAAAAGACAGGAGGAGTAGAAAAAACTGGAGCAAATAAAGGTGCTATAATCTCATTAATATTAAGTATATTTACAAATAAGATTATTATTATCATATTCAAGAAAAATTCAAATACGTAAACTAAAGAAGATAATAAAAACTTTTTAGCGGTATAATTAGACTGTTTAAATGTAAATTTTGAATTTAAAAAATATGAAGCAGATACACTTATTAAACTAGTTATAGAATAGGCTAATAAATATTGAAATTCAAAAAATAAATATAAACTAATATAAATCATTTGAGAAATTACGAAATTTGTTATGCCTATAGCATTAAATTTAAGATATTCTATAATTTTCATTTTATACTTTTTTAAAATTAAACTCATTATACTTTCTCCTTAATATTGACTGATGATGTCGTTAGATGTAAAAATGTTTCATAATATAGTATTGGTTTTATAATAACATGATATTTACATATAAAAAACAAAAAAACTATATACATAAGGAAAAATGTGGTATATAATTATAGTGTGTTAAATTAAAAACAAATAATAATGCTTAAAAAAACGTTTAACAAGGGGGAAAAGACATGAGTTATGCATTTTTTATGCCGAATATAAGTTTAATGGGACCAGGGTGTGTTAAGAAAATAGCAGAAGAGATAACTTCGAGAGGACTTAAAAAAGCCCTTATAGTATGTGGAAAAAGATCTTCTAAAAGTGAAGAGTTCAAAGGGGTAACTGATCTTTTAGAAGAAAATAATATAGATTATGTAGTTTATCCAGGATCTATACCAAATCCAACTGTAAAAAGTGTTATGGATGGGGTTGAAATATTAAAAGAAAATGACTGTGATTTTGTAATCTCTTATGGAGGAGGTTCTCCTCATGACTGTGCAAAAGGAATTGCATTAGTTGCAACAAATGGAGGAAATATAAAGGATTATGAAGGAGTAAATAAATCTTCTAAACCTCAATTACCTTTAATTTCAATAAATACAACAGCAGGAACAGCTTCTGAAATGACAGTATTCTCTATAATTACAGATGAAGAAAGACATGTAAAAATGGCTATAGTTGATAAAAATGTTACGCCAATACTTGCAGTAAATGATCCAGAGTTAATGGTTAGTATGCCTAAATCACTAACAGCAGCAACAGGAATGGATGCTTTAACTCATGCAGTTGAGGCATATGTATCAACTGCAGCTACACCAGTTACTGATGCTTGTGCTCAAAAAGCTATAGAGCTTATAAATGATCATCTAAGAAATGCAGTAGAAGATGGAAATAACATGGAAGCAAGAGATATGATGGCTTATGCTGAATACTTAGCAGGAATGGCATTTAACTCAGCTTCACTTGGATATGTGCATGCAATTGCACACCAACTTGGTGGTTTTTATGATTTACCACATGGAGTATGTAATGCTATATTACTTCCAGAAGTACAAGTATTTAACTCTACAGTTTGTAGTGCTAAGTTAAAGGATGTAGCTAAGTTTATGGGTGTTGAAACTAAGAACATGAGTGATGAAGAAGGAGCAAAAGCTTGTATAGAAGTTATAAGAAAATTATCAAGTGATATAGATATACCAGCAGGCCTTAAAGAGCTAGGAGTTAAAGTAGAAGATTTTGATATTTTAGCAGATAATGCACTTAAAGATGCTTGTGGATTAACAAATCCAATAAAAGCAACTCATCAAGATGTAAAAGATATACTTACAAGATCGATGGGGAATGCAACTGAACTTGCTTAAAAATTAAATAAATTATTATATATCAAAAAAGATTATCTTGAATTAATTTAAGATAATCTTTTTTTGTATAAATTTAAAATATGCATACGTAAAAAAGCATAGACAAAGTTTTTGCCTATGCTTTAAAATTTATCCAACTATAACTAATTCTTTATCATGTTTATTTAAATTTTCATGACCATCTTTTGTAACTAGAACTAAATCTTCTATTCTAACTCCGAATTCACCTGGTAAGTATATACCTGGCTCAACAGAGAATATCATACCTTCTTGAACACAATCAGTATTAACAGAAGAAACATCTCCCATATCATGACACTCAAGACCTATAGAGTGACCAGTTCTATGAGTGAAGTATTTTCCGTATCCTTTTTCTGTTATATAATCTCTAGCAGCTGCATCTATATCACAGAATCTAACACCTGGCTTAACTAAAGCGATAGCTCTTTTATTAGCTTCTAAAACTATCTCAAATACTTCTTTAGCTTTTTCAGGAGCTTCTTTATAGAATACTGTTCTAGTCATGTCTGAACAGTAATTATCTTTTACACAACCTATATCAAGTATTATAGCATCTCCAACTTTGACTTTTCTATCTCCAGGAGTACCGTGTGGATCTGCTCCAGTTGGTCCAAATCCTATTATAGGAGAGAATGAGAAACCATCAGCACCTAAATCTTCATATATTCCAGATAATTTGTTAGCAAGTTGTTTTTCTGTTAAATCTGCATTTACAGTATCTTTTAATCTCTTCATAGCTTCATCGTTTAAAGCAGAAGCTTTTCTCATTAAATCCTTTTCCTCTTCATCTTTAGAAGATCTTAAAGTATCTACTATGTAAGAAGAATTTACAAATTTACATCCTGGACATAAATCCATTAAAGCTAATAAGAATTTTGAAGGCCAGTTTTTATCAACACCTATAGTACCAGTTTTATCTATACCATTGGAAACGATTTCTACTGAGTTTTGAGTATCGTTAAACCAAACCATCTCAACACCTAAGTCTTCAGTCACAGGGAATAATTCGTTTATAAACATCTTATTATTTCCATTAACATTTATATATAATGCTAATAATCTTTCTCCTGGATGTATCATTTTTCCTGTTAAGTAGAATATTGCATATGGAT
>NZ_JBOGBV010000041.1:0-29519 GCF_051656405.1 Paraclostridium sp. | reverse complement strand
AAATGTTATTCAGTTTTTAGAGTATTAACTCTAAATAAAGATTATGCGGTTATTACAGCAAAGAGGATACACCTGTTCCCATTCCGAACACAGAAGTTAAGCTCTTTAGCGCCGATGGTACTTGGTGGGAAGCTGCCTGGGAGAGTAGGACGTAGCCGCGTAATCTTTTTTTATTTTACGTGGATTTAGTAGTGGTGGTTAGTATTAAGTTACATTTGAAGTCATAAAGCTGAGAAGATGCTTTAAAATGACATCTGCATTGTAACTTAATACTAACCACTTTTTTGATGTGTAAAATAAAGAAGAATTACGCTTGTACGGTATGATATAAAGAGATTAGAAAAGATGCTTTGAATGATCTCTGTGCTGCAAACTAAATATCAGCCATCTTTTCTTGTTTAAAAATAAAAATATTACGCTTGTACGAGATGTGATTAAAATATATAAAGTAAAAAATGATATAAGATACTTTAAAAAACTTGATTATAATTATATGATTAAAATAGTCGTTTAATATAATCACAATATGTTTTGGGAGGAGGATCTTTAGCTTGAAATTTAAGTTAAAGTAAAATTAAAAGTAATGAATACACCAATAATAGATTCTTTAAGAAAAATAGTTGATGATAATATAATATCATTTCATATGCCAGGTCATAAGAAAGGCGCTATATATAAAATGCTAGGGTATGAAGATATACTTGGAAATTTATACAAGCTAGATACAACTGAGATTCCAGGTACAGACAATTTACATTCACCAGAAGAGTGTATAAAAGAGTCTCTTAAAAGGGCTTCAGAAGCATTTAAAAGCGATAAAACTTTTTATTTAGTGAATGGATCTACTTGTGGAATTGAGGCAGCTATAATGGCTTCTGTAAATCCTAAAGAAAAAATAATACTAAATAGAGATTGCCATCAGTCAGCGATTAATTCTTGTATAATTGGAGATATAGATCCAATTTATGTTAACCCTAGTATAAATAAAGATAGCAATACTTTATCTGGAGTTAGTTTTAATGATGTAAAAAGAGTTATAGACTCAAATTTAGATGCCAAGGCAGTTTTTCTGACTTATCCAACTTATTTTGGAGATGTATTTGATTTAAAGTCTATTTGTAGTTATGCACATGAAAAAGGTATGACTGTTATAATAGATGAAGCCCATGGAGCTCATTTAGGGTTAAGTGAGAAGCTACCAGAGACAGCATTAAGCCAAGGCGCAGATATAGTAATACAAAGTACTCATAAAACATTACCATCTTTTACACAATCATCTATGATTCATATTAAAGGAAATAGAATAGATATAAATAAGTTAACAAATATGCTTAGAATAACAGAATCTTCAAGCCCATCATATTTACTTATGGCATCTTTGGATATAGCTGTAGATATATACGAAAAAAATGGGTTTGATTTGATGGACAAACTTTTAAGCAATATAGATGAATTTAAAAGTGAACTTTATAAGCTTAAAAATATTAAAGTAGATGAAAGTAAAGATTATACTAAAATATTTTTAAATACAAAGAAACTTGGAATTACGGGACATGAATTAGAAAATATTTTAAGAGAAAATTATAATATACAGGTTGAGCTATCTAATTACTATGGTGTTTTATTGATTGCAACAATTGGGAATACAGAAGATGAATTTCTAAAGTTAAAAAATGCTTTATTTGAAATTGATAAAATCTATAAAAAAGAAAATTACTTAAAAGGCGTATCCTACCCAATTAAATTACCTAAAAAGATATTAACTCCAAGAGAAGCATTCTATATGGATAAAAAAAATGTTAAAATAGAGAATAGTATAGGAAAAATTTCAGGTGAGTATATAATACCATATCCACCAGGAGTTAGTTTAGTATCTCCTGGAGAGGAGATTACAAGAGAAGTTATTGATTACATTATAGAATGTAAATCTAAGGGAATGAACGTTAATGGAGTTAAAGATAGTGAACTTAGGTTTCTTCAAGTTATAGACATAGATTAAATTCATAAGAAAGGAAGACAGTATTAGTTACGTATATGAGTATATTAAGCGTGATCAATATTGATAGGTGTAAAAAATGAAAGGAAAGTTAATAATTATAGAAAGTGGTTCAGATGCTAGCGGAAAAGCAACTCAAACCAAAAAATTATACAATAGATTAATAGAGGATGGATATAAAGTAAAAAAAGTCGAATATCCAAATTATAAATCAGATTCTGCTTCACTAGTTAAGATGTATTTAAATGGAGACTTCGGGAAAAATGCTAATGACGTAGATGCATATGTAGCTTCTACATTCTTCGCAGCAGATAGATACGCATCTTTTAAAACGGAATGGGAATCTTTTTATAATGAAGGCGGAATTATAATAGCAGACAGATATACTACTTCAAATATGGTTCATCAAGCATCAAAAATGGATGAACAAGAAAGAGATAAATATATAAATTGGTTATTTGACTTTGAGTTTAATTTATATAAGATTCCACAACCAGATTGTGTAGTATTTTTGGATGTTCCTGTAGAATTTAGTAAAAAACTTATGGAAAATAGAAAAAATAAATTTACAGGGGAAGAAAAAAAAGATATACATGAAAGTGATATAGACTATCTAACAAGATCATATAATAACTCTTTATATATAGCAAACAAGTATAATTGGAATAAGATTGATTGTATAGAAGATGAAAAATTAAGAAGTATAGATAGTATACATGAAGAAGTATATAAAGTTGTTAAAAAAACTATAGATTCTATGGAGAAATAGATATGTATTTTGAAAATATTATAGGACAAAGTTTTGCTAAAAAATATTTATCAAACTCTATTACAAAAGATAAAATAAATCATGCGTATTTATTTGAGGGAATAAATGGAGTTGGGAAAAGCACACTTGCACAGGAGTTTGCAAAGTTTTTACTTAAAACAGAGCATCTAGAGAATAACCCTGATTTTATATCTATAGAACCTCAAGGTGCAAGTATAAAAATAGCTCAAATAAGAAGCTTACAGACTGATGTTATAATAAAGCCACATGGAGATTACAAAATATATTTAATTACTGATGCGGAAAAAATGACTATAGAGTCTCAAAATGCATTATTAAAAACATTAGAAGAACCACCTAACTACGTAATAATAATACTTTTAACAAATAATAAAAACTCATTACTAGATACAATAAAGTCAAGATGTGATATAGTAAAGTTTTTACCAATACCGTTTATAGAATTAAAGGAGTATTTGAAAGCAAAGGGAATTGAAGATAGAAAAGCTAGTATGTTAGCTACATTTTCTAGAGGAAGTATAAGTAAAGCTTTAGAGCTGTCTGAGTCATCAGATTTTATGGTAATGAGAGAAGATATTCAAAGCAATATACAAACTATGTTAGATAAGAATGTAGTTGATATACTAGAACTTCCAAGTAAGTATGATAAATATAAAGATAATATTATTGAAGTTTTGGATATAACTTTGAATTACTTTAGAGATATAATGATGTTAAAAGAAAATATAAATAAAGATATGATTATAAATATAGATAAAATAACATTTTTACAAAATATGAGCAAAAAAATTAACTATTCTCAAGTGTCTAAGATTATTGATATAATAGAAGAGACTAAGAAAAAGTTAAGAAGTAATTGTAACTTTAATTTGAGTATACAAGTGATGTCTTTAAATATATATGAGGTGATTAAATGATAAGAATAGTGGGTGTTAGATTCAAAAGTGCAGGAAAAATATATTATTTTGATCCTGTAGAATTTGAAATAGAGAAAAATGTAGATGTAGTAGTAGAAACTGCAAGGGGATTAGAATATGGTAAGGTTGTAGTAGGACCTAAGGAATTAGACGAAAGTGAGTTAGTATCACCTTTAAAACCTATTGTAAGAATAGCAACAGAAGAAGATACTAAGATTTATTTAGAAAATAAAGAAAAAGCAAAAGAAACTTTTGAGGTTTGCCAACAAAAAATAAAAGAACATGAATTAACTATGTTTCTTATAGATTGTGAATATACGTTTGATAGAAATAAGCTAATATTCTACTTTACAGCAGAAGGAAGAATAGACTTTAGAGAACTTGTAAAAGACTTAGCTTCTATATTTAAGACTAGAATAGAACTAAGACAAATTGGAGTAAGAGACGAAGCTAAATCTATAGGTGGTCTTGGACCATGCGGAAGAAGATTATGTTGTTCTTCTTGGTTAGGAGATTTCCAACCTGTATCTATAAAAATGGCGAAGGATCAAAGTTTATCACTTAATCCTACTAAAATTTCAGGTATATGTGGTAGATTATTCTGCTGTTTAAAATATGAACATGATGTATATAGTGAAGCATTAGAAAAAATGCCAACAGTAGGTTCTATAGTACAATCTCCAGATGGCAAAGGAAAAGTAATTGAAATTAATCCTCTTTTAGAACAAATTAAAGTAGAATTACAAGATAAAAACATAAAACTTTATGAAAGAGAAGATATAAAGATTTTACAAGAAGCTAAGAAATGTGCTGGATGTGGACAAAAAGATGAAAAACTTGATGCAGAGACATTAAGAGAGTTAAAAAAATTAGAAGATTAATAGGGGGTAGGATATTTCCTACCCTTTAAATTGTGAATTTTTAATATTAAGGAGTAGATTTATGGACGTAAAAATAAAAGAGACGGAAAGAATAGATGATATTCAATTAAAAGGACTAAGGTTGATACAAGACACAACTGGATTTTGTTTTGGAGTAGATGCTGTTTTATTAGCTAATTTTGCTAAAGTAAAAAGAGGTGCTAGTGTAGTAGACTTAGGAACAGGAACAGGTATAATACCAATATTAATAGCTGGTAAAAGTGAAGCTAAGGAAATTATAGGTGTAGAGATCCAAGAAGAAGTTTATGAGATGGCTTCAAGATCTGTACTATTAAATGACTTACAAGATAGAGTTAAAATTGTAAATGGAGATATAAAAGTAATAGATAAAACTTTAGAGGTTAACAAGTTTGATGTAGTTACTTCAAATCCTCCATACATGCATGATAATGGAATAAAAAATCCAAATGATAAAAAGGCTATATCAAGACATGAAGTAAAATGTAATTTAGAAGACGTTATAAGATCCGCATCTAGATTGTTGAAAGATACAGGCAAGTTTTACATGATCCACAGACCAACTAGACTGATAGAAATAATAACATTAGCAAGACAGTATAAGTTAGAGCCAAAGCAAATTCAGTTTATTCATCCTAAGCAAGACAAAGCTCCTAACATAATGTTAGTTCAATTTACTAAGGGTGGAAGACCAGATTTAAAAATATTAGATCCATTATATGTTTATGATGAGGATGGAAATTATACTAAAGAAATTGATGACATATATGCAAATCAAGATATAGGAGAAAAATAAATGAGTGGAAAATTATATGTATGTGGAACTCCAATAGGAAACTTAGAAGATATAACATATAGAACCTTAAGAGTTTTAAATGAAGTTGATTTAATAGCAGCAGAAGATACTAGACATAGTATTAAACTTTTAAATCATTTTGAAATATCGAAACCATTAACAAGTTATCATGAATATAATAAAGATAATAAAGGTGAATATTTAATAAATAAATTACTAAGCGGAGAAAATATAGCGTTGATAAGTGACGCTGGAATGCCTGGAATATCAGATCCTGGAGAAGAAGTAATAAAACAGGCTATTGAAAATGATATTGAGGTAGTTGTATTACCTGGGGCTACTGCATCTATCACGGCGTTAATAGGGTCAGGGCTTGAAACTGGAAAATTTGCATTTGAAGGTTTTTTAGATAGAGACAAAAAAAGAAGAAGAGCGCAACTAGAAGAATTACAATATGAAAAAAGAACTATTATATTCTATGAATCTCCACATAGACTAAAAGATACTTTAAAAGATATGTTAAAAGTATTAGGTAATAGATCTATAGCAATAAATAGAGAATTAACTAAAAAGTATCAAGAGATAATAAGAAAAGATATACAAGGTTGTATAGAAATTTTTAATGAAAGAGAAGTAAAAGGAGAATTTGTACTTATAGTTGAAGGCTTTAAAGGTGAAGTAAAAAAAGTTTGCGAGTACGATGATTTAAATGATAGAGAGTATGTGGTAAAGCTTATGGAAGAAGGTATAAGTAAAAAAGATGCAATCAAGGCTGTGTGTAAAGAAAGAAAGTTAAAGAAAGATATAGTATATAAACAAGTTCTAGATTTATAAAATAGAGGTGATAAAGCATGACATTAGTAAAAAAGCTAATGGATTGTATAAAAAGTGAAAATACAGTTGATTCAATAAAAAAAATGGATGAGTCAAGAGATTTATCAAAAATATTACCGATTACTAGTGATATGAAGCGTGTAGGTGAATGTAAATATCATGTTATAAATTGCTTTGAACATTCAATTCTATCTGTTAAATTATTTGAAGATATTGTAAAGGAAGAAAACTTTTTTGAAAACCATTTAAAAAAGAGGGTATTTGAATCTTTAAACAAAGAATTAGAAAATGGAATAAAAAAAATAGATCTTATAAAATTAGGGATATTCCTACATGATATGGGTAAACCGATAGCTCAAACTGTTGATGATAATGGAAGGATCCATTTTAAAAAACACGAAATATTAGGAGCGAATAAATCATTAGAAATATCTAAAATATTAAATTTAAGTGAATTAAATTCATCTATTTTATACAAATATATTAGATATCATATGTCATTACTTGAATTATACAGAAATAATGATATGTCCAAAGAAAGATTATTTAATATATTTGATGACCTAAAAGATGAAAGTATAGATATATTCCTTATAGGATATGTTGATATAGTATCAACTCGAAAATTAATAAGACCAGATGAAGACATGAGTATAATTAAATCTTATATGAACTATGCAATAACTAACTACATATATAGATATGAGAGAGGTTAGTTTAGATAAAAGGCAAAGTCGTTGGAATATATGTATAGTAAAATTTTATTTAATACTAAGATATAGACAATTTGTAAAAATTTGTATATTATAAAAGTGTGTTAATTTTTTAAATTAATACACTTTTATTACGTTTATATTTAAAGATTTTATTAAAAAAAGGTTAAAAAATAATACCTTGGAAAACGATTTTATAAATGACTTAAGCTTGGGGAGGATAAAGAATGAGAAAAGATATATCAAATAAATTAAAATCAATTCAACCATCAGTAACATTAGCTATAACTGCAAAAGCTAAGAGCTTAAAAGCTCAAGGCGTAGATATAATAGGATTTGGGGCAGGGGAACCTGATTTTAGAACTCCAAAACACATAAGAGATGCGGCTATAGATGCTATAGAAAATGAGAGTATAGGGTATACTGCTGCTTCGGGAATGGATAGTTTAAAGCAAGCTATATGTGATAAATTAAAAAGAGATAATAATTTAGAATACACTAAAGATCAAATAGTTGTTTCTAATGGAGCTAAACACTCATTATTTAATACTTTATCAGCGATATGTAATCCTGGAGATGAAGTAATAGTTCCTAATCCATATTGGGTAAGTTATCCAGAATTAATAAGATTAGTAGATGCAAAACCTGTATTTGTAGAGTGTCCAGAAGAAGCTGAATTTAAATATACAGTGGAAGCTTTAGAATCTGTAATAACAGATAAAACTAAAGCAATAATATTAAATACACCAAATAATCCAACTGGAACAGCTTATAAAGAAGAAGATTTAAAAGCCATAGCTGATTTAGCTGTGAAAAATAATATATATGTAATCTCAGATGAAATATATGAAAAATTATTATATGAAGGAACTCATAAAAGTATAGCATCTTTTAATGAAGATATAAAAGATTTAACTATAGTTGTAAATGGAGTAGCGAAAGCTTACGCAATGACAGGTTGGAGAATAGGATATACTGCTTGTAAAAAAGAAATAGCTAAGTCTATGTCGAATTTCCAAAGTCATGCTACTTCAAATCCAAATACTATAGCTCAATATGCTACAATAGCTGCTTTAAATGCTCCAGAAGATACATTAAAGGAAATGGTTGAAGCATTTAAAGAAAGAAGAGACTTCATGGTTGATAAAATTAACTCTATAGAGAATTTATCATGCTTAAAACCACAAGGGGCTTTTTATGTAATGGTAAATATAAGTAAACTATTAGGTAAAACTTTAAATGGTAAAGAAATAAAAAGTTCAATAGACTTTGCTGATTATTTATTAGATGATGCAAAAGTAGCTGTTGTTCCGGGAATAGGATTTGGAAATGATAATTACATAAGACTTTCTTATGCAACATCATTAGAAAATATAAAAGAAGGTTTAGATAGAATAGAGAAAGCTATAACTTTATAATTAAGAATTAATAAGCTATTTTAACTTGTAGATTTATATGTCTGCTTGTTAAGATAGCTTTTTTGATTTATATAATGTCAATTAGATTACAAAGGTCATATATTATAGAACTAAGTAATATTTTGGAGTATAATTATAAATATTGTTTGAAAAATAGAAAAATGGGGGGAATATATGTTAAAAAAAGGCATAGTAGCTATAGTGATAGCAATCATTGTATTCCAAACGTACAGCATGATATCATCAAAAGAAAAAGATACTTATGCAGATGTAAATGAGGATAAAATTGAATCTATAGAAAAAAAACCAAAACATGAAAGAAGTGAGTATATAGAAGGTGTGCAACCTCTTTATATAGATGGAATATTGGTTGCGAACAAAGATTATGGTCTTCCTAGTGAATATGCTCCAGCAAGTGGAAGTGAAGATTATGAAGCAATGGAAGCTTTTAATGAAATGCAAGAAGCTGCAAAGAAAGATGGACTTGAAATAAACGTAAGAAGCGGATATAGAAGTTATGATACACAAGTTCAGCTATATAACAATTATGTCCAAAGAGATGGAAAAGAAGCTGCTGATAGATACTCTTCAGTACCAGGGTTTAGTGAACACCAAACAGGGTTAGCTTTAGATATATCAAATGGGAATTATAAAAAATCAATAGGGCCATGGTTTGACGAGACACCACAAGCTAAATGGTTGTATAAAAATGCATCTAAGTATGGATTTATACTTAGATACCCAAAAGGTAAAGAAGATATAACTGGATATATGTATGAATCGTGGCATTATAGATATGTAGGTAAAGAGCATAGTAAGAATTTTAAAATGAATGATTTAACACTAGAAGAATATTTGGGATTAAAATAGAGGATGAAAAAAATCATCCTCTATTTTATTTATAATATAGATTTACCTTCAATTATTGTTGAAAGAATAACTGATGTTTTAGTTCTTCCAACTTGTTTAATTTTATCAATTACTTGTTCAAGCGCATACATATCTGGTACTATTACTTTTAGTAAAAGGCAATCATCTCCAGTTATATGATGACATTCAACAATACGGTTATCACGTTTAACGTAGTCTATAAAAGCTTGATAATTGTCACTAGGTAAAGATATATTTATAAAGGATTTAATTACTCTTCCTAGTTTATCTGGATTTACTATAGCTTTATAGCCCTTAATAACTCCAGACTCTTCTAATCTTTTAACTCTTTCTGAAACTGCAGGTGATGTTAAACCTACTATTTTACCTAAATCTTTCATGGAAATTCTACCATCTTCTTGTAGCAGTTCTATAATTTTAAAATCTGTTGCATCCATATTAAAACTCCTTTCGACTTTCGATATTAGTTAAATATTTTTTTTAGTGTCTAGCATAGAATTTTTTAGATTCCAAAGATTTTCAGATAAGTCAACTTTGTATATTTGAGGATAGACAAGTCGTCTATATTCCCTCCATAAAGTATTTAGTTCATTTTGAGCATATTTTTTTATTTCAGACACTGATCTTTTTTCATATACACAATTTCCATTAACGAATAAAGGTTGTAAAAGTTCTCTAATTGTATAATTTTTAAATGTTTTTTTCTTCCATGTATATACTGGATGGAACACAGTCAATGGTTTTGTAGTATCTAGAACCTCATCTTTTAGCATTATTAAATCTGCTTCAGCTTTTCCTTGATTATTATATATTCTAACAACTTTTTTGTATCCAGGATTAGTAATTTTCTCTGGATCTTCAGAAATTTTTATTTTTGGCTCAATTTGGTTATTTTTAAAAGACGCTACCAGTTTATAAACTCCTCCTAATGATGGAGAATCAGCTGAAGTTATTAGCTTTGTTCCAACTCCCCAAGAATTAATTGGAGAACCAGATGATTTTAAGCTTGATATAGCATATTCATCTAAATCATTAGATGCTGTTATTTGTATATCTGTGAAACCTTCTGAATCTAATACTTTTTTACATGCTTTAGATAAATAATCTAAATCACCAGAGTCTAGTCTAATTCCAACTGGTTTATAGCCTTTAGTCTTTAAATCTTTAAAGACTTTAATTGCATTAGGAACTCCACTATTTAAAACATCATAAGTATCTACTAATAGAAGGCACTTATCTGGATAAATTTTTGCATAAGCTTCAAATGCCTCTAATTCAGAATCGAATTTTTGAACCCAGCTATGAGCATGAGTTCCAACTATAGGGATATCAAACATTTTCCCTGCGAGTACATTTGCAGTAGCACTACATCCCCCGATTATAGCTGCTCTTGCACCATATATTCCTGCATCTGGACCTTGAGCACGTCTTAATCCAAATTCTAATACGGAATCACCTTGAGCTGCAAAGCAAACTCTTGAAGCTTTACTAGCTATTAGTGACTGGAAGTTCACTATTGTAAGCAATGCAGTTTCAATAAGTTGAGCTTGATAAAGTGGTGCTTTAATTCTTATTATCGGTTCATTTGGGAACATTACAGTACCCTCAGGAACAGAATAAATATCTCCTGTAAATTTAAAATCTTTTAAGAAATCTAAAAATTCATCTGAGAATAAGTTTAAGCCCCTAAGATATTCCAAGTCACTGTTGGAAAAATTAAGGTTATTTATGTACTCAACTAGTTGATCTATACCACAAACAATCGTATACCCACCCTTGCAAGCGTTTTTCCTAAAAAACATATCAAATACGACTATATCATCATGAACACCATTCTCAAAATATCCATTAATCATAGTAAGCTGATATAAGTCAGTAAGAAGTGTTAAATTTTTCATTATATATCTCCTTATTACCCTAAAAATATAAAAAAATTACATAAGTATACTAAAACATAATATAGGATAAGTTTCAAGTATAATATGGGAACTTACTATCATAAAATTCATAAGAGGGGGTAGATTTGTATGGGGAAAATATGGTTTTGGATGATTTCAATTGGGATAGTAGGAAGCATATGTACAAACAATTTAGCACAATTAAATGAGGTTATATTGAATGAATCATCTAAAGGAATTGAATTTGCAGTAAGTTTAGCCGGAATAATGGCCCTTTGGATGGGGATTATGAATATAGCTAAAGATTCTGGATTAATAAATAAAATAGGGGATATATTATACCCTATTTTGAAAAAATTATTTCCATCTATTCCAAAAGGTCACAAAGCTATGTCATATATAGTTATGAATATGGTTTTAAATATGTTAGGCGCAGGGAATGGAGCTACAGCATTTGGACTAAAAGCTATGAATGAATTACAAACTTTAAATAAAAGAAAAGATACAGCTACAAATGATATGGTTATGTTTTTAGTAATAAATATTTCATCTATACAAATTATTCCATTTACCATGATTAAATTAAGGTTAGATGGAGGATCAACAAATCCAGGAGAAATAATTATTTCAACTTTATTTGCGACAATTATATCTACGATAGTTGCAATAACAAGTTGTAAATTCCTTCAAAGAAGGAGGTATAAGTAATGATTGATTTATTTTCGAATTCTATAATCCCGATTATTATTTTAGGAATTGTAATTCATGGAAAGATAAAAGGTGTAGATATATATGATAGTTTTGTTAAAGGTGCTATAGATGGATTGAAGGCTACATGGAGTATATTACCATACATAATAGGAATATTTTTAGCAATAGGAATATTTAAAAGTGGAAAAGGGATTGATATATTAGAGTTTATATTTAAGCCTATAGCAGAATTATTCAGTATTCCAAAAGAGCTGATAGGTCTTATAATAGTGAAACCTCTATCGGGAAGTGGAGCTTTAGGAATGTATAATGAACTTGTAAGTAGAGTAGGAATGGGAAATTTAGTTGAGCAAATGGGGGCAACTATAGTTGGAGCATCGGAAACCATATTTTATACAATGGCTATATATTTTGGAAGCTTAAAAATAAAAAATACTAGACATACTTTAGCATGTGCAATGATGAGTCATGTTGCAGGAGTATTAGCGGCTGTGTTTATATGTTACATATTATTTGCTTAAAAAATTAAATTTTAAAATTTAATATCTTATACATAGCATGTCCTATATTGTTCGACAGGCTAAAAACATTTTGCAGAATTTACACAAAAAAGTTTTTTTGTTAAATTTTAAAAATTTTTATTTACAATTAGATAATAAGGCACTATAATTAGTTTATAATAAAATTTCAAAATTAAATTCTATGAAAAAGAGAGTAACATTAAATTGAGTTTCAGCGAGTTAGGGTTGGTGTGAGCCTAGTAATGAAGTTTATTGTGAAGAGAGCTTTGGAGAAGGTTGCCTGAAATAATAGTATGGTAATCGGTGAGCCTGCCTTAAAGGATAGAGTGGATAAGTTTACTTATCAATTAGAGTGGTAACGCGGATATAATTCGTCTCTTGGTTTTTATAACCAAGAGGCTTTTTTAATATAATGAATTATATTTGTATTAGCATATATTTGATTAACTTATCAATGAGAGTGGTACCACGGATAATTTCGTCTCTTAGCATTTTGCTAAGAGGCTTTTTTTATGCTTAAGTGGACAATTAAGAGAAAAATTATAACAAAAGCAACTATGTATTATCAATTACTAATAATTATTAATTAGGAGGTATTATAATGAAAATATTAAAAAAAGTAGTGGTTACAGGATTAATAGGAGTTTTAACTTTAGGTGTAGTAGGATGTTCATCATCAAAAGAGGATAAAAGTCAATTGCAATCAATCAAAGATAAAGGAGTACTAACGGTAGCTACAAGTGCAGATTACCCTCCGTATGAGTTCCATAAAAAAGTGGATGGAAAAGATACAATAGTAGGATTTGAAATGATGATAGCAGAAGAAATAGCAAAAGATTTAGGTGTAAAGTTAGAAATTAAAGATATGAAGTTTGATGGTCTATTAGGGGCAATTAAATCAGGAAACGCAGATATGGTAATTGCAGGGATGAGTCCAACAGAGGAAAGAAAAAAAGCTGTTAATTTTTCTAATGTATACTACAACGGAGAACATACTATTTTAGTAAAAGACTCTAATAAAGATAAATATAAAAATATTGAAGATTTAAAAAGTGCAAATATAGCTGTACAAAAAGCTAGTTTACAAGAAACTATAGCTAAGGATGTTATAAAAACTAAGAATATAAAATCTTTAGGGAAAATATCAGATGTAATTTTAGAGTTAGAAAATAATAATGTTGATGCAGCTGTAGTAAGTAAAGAAGCTATAAGTGGATACTTAAAACAATATCCTGATCTTGTAGAATCAAATGTAAATTTAGGGCAAAATCAAGGTGAAGGATCAGCTATAGCTATAGACAAATCTCAAGATAAAACTTTAGTAGATCAAGTTAATAAAACATTAGATGAGTTAAAATCTAAAAATAAAATAGAAGAGTTTGTTCAAAAAGCTACTCAATTAGCTCAATAAATAGGAGGTAAATTATAATGGATTTTAGTTTTTTAAGTGATTATTCACAGTTTTTTATAGATGGAACGAAAATTACAATTGGAATATCGATATGCACACTAATTTTAGGATTTTTAGTTGGAGTAATAGTTTGTATGGCAAGAATTTCAAGAAATAAAATTTTTAGCATTTTAGGTTCAATATATATAGAATTCTTAAGAGGGACTCCTTTACTTGTTCAAATATATATAATTTACTTTGGATTACCTACAATAGGCATAAAATTTCCAGATGTAGGGCCTATACCATCTGAGTATATATCAGCGATAGTGGCACTTTCTATTAACTCAAGTGCATATATAGCAGAAATTCTTAGATCAGGAATACAATCAGTAGATAAAGGACAAATGGAAGCTAGTAGATCATTAGGATTTGATTACTCCGTTAGTATGAGATTAGTAATTATTCCTCAAGCATTGAAAAATGTACTTCCAGCTTTAGCAAATGAATTTATTGTTTTGGTAAAAGAATCTTCAATAGTTTCTGTAATAGGAATACAAGACTTAATGTATAGTGCAGATATAGTTAAAGGAAACACTTATTTAGCATTTGAGCCGTTATTAGTAGCAGCTATGATTTATTTCGTACTTACATTTACACTATCTAAATTAGTTGGATTATTTGAATTAAAACTTGAAAATAAAAGTGTAAGAGAATCAAAATCTGCTTTTAAAATTTTCAAAACTACTAATGCTTAATAAGGAGGTTAGATTATGATCCAAGTAAAGAATATAAAGAAAAAATTTGGTAAACTAGAAGTATTAAAAGATATAAATTTAGATATAAAAAAAGGAGAAATAGTAGCTATTTTAGGGCCAAGTGGATCTGGAAAAAGCACACTGTTAAGATGTCTAAACTTATTAGAAAAACCAAATAACGGAGAAATTATTTTCAACAATCAAAATATACTAGATAAAAAATGCGATGTTAATAAGATAAGAGAAAATATAGGTATGGTATTTCAAAACTTTAACTTATTTCCAAATATGACAGTATTAGAAAATATAATCATAGCACCTATTAAATTAAAAAAAATAAGTAAAGATAAAGCTATTGAAGATGCTTTGAATTTATTAGATAGAGTCGGATTGCTGGATAAAAAAGATGCATATCCAGATCAATTGTCTGGAGGTCAAAAGCAGAGAATAGCAATTGCTAGAGCGTTAGCCATGAAACCTGAAGTTCTATTATTTGACGAACCTACTTCTGCACTTGACCCAGAGATGGTTAAAGAGGTTTTAGATGTTATGAAGGAACTTGCAGATGAGGGAATGACTATGGCTGTTGTAACTCATGAAATAGGATTTGCTAAAGAAGTTGCAAGTAAAGTTGTATTTATGGATGGTGGATATATCCTAGAAGAGGGTACACCTAAAGATGTATTTGAAAATACAAAAAATATAAGAGCTAAACAATTCTTTGATAAAGTCATATAAAACATAGTAATATAGGAAAATTACATTGACATAATGTAGTAAATTTAATAAAATTAAGCTTAATAAGTAATTAAAAATATTAACAAAAACAATGAATATAACATATAATTTATGTTAAATATAATAACTAATTAAGCTATGAAGAGATGAGTAAATAATTATTTTTCCTACAGAGAGCTAGATAAGGTGAAAGCTAGCGTTAAAAGAGTTATTGAATATGGTCTTGGAGCTATTTTATCCGAATAATAGATTAGTACCTATTTTTAAGATAAAACGGATGGACTCGTTATCGTCTTTTGAGATATCTAATATAATATTTTTTACGCTTAAGGAATGTATGATTAACAAATGTTTGTGGATAACTTATACAATGGAGTTATACAAATGTTTTGTAGAAAGTAAAAAATGACATTTTAAGCAACGGACAGAGTCGTTGGCGACATGAGCGAAGCGAATTTTTTATTAGATAAAGTTAGGGTGGTACCGCGAATATAACCTCGCCCCTATGTATATCATAGGAGGCGAGTTTTTTATTTATATAGAAAATGAGGAGGAAAATATATATGACAAAACCAACTTTTTACGTTACAACTCCTATATATTACCCAAGTGGTAATCTACATATAGGACATACTTACACAACTGTTGCAGCAGATGCAATAGCAAGATTTAAACGTTTCTGTGGATACGATGTAAAATTCTTAACAGGAACAGATGAGCACGGTGAAAAAATACAAAAAACTGCGAAAGAAAAGGGAATGACAGAAATAGAGTACCTTGATGGAATGATAGCAGATATACAAAAACTATGGAATACTATGGATATATCTTATGATGATTTCATAAGAACAACTCAAGAAAGACATGAAGTTATAATACAAAAAATATTCACTAAGTTATATGAGCAAGGTGATATATATAAAGGATCTTATGAAGGAAGATACTGTACTCCTTGTGAAAGCTTCTGGACAGAATCTCAATTATTAGAAGGAAATAAGTGTCCTGACTGTGGAAGAGATACTTATATAGCTAAAGAGGAGGCATATTTCTTTAAACTATCTAAATATGAAGATAGATTAAGAGATTTATTTGCAGATCCTAACTTCTGTTTCCCTGTATCTAGAAAAAATGAAATGGTTGCAAACTTCTTAGATAAAGGGTTAGAAGACTTATGTGTAACTAGAACTACTTTTGATTGGGGAATTAAAGTTCCTTTTGATGAAAAACACGTTATATATGTTTGGGTAGATGCATTATGTAACTATATAACAGCTTTAGGATATATGAGTGAAGATGATTCTGAATACAAGAAGTATTGGCCAGCTAATGTTCATATAGTAGGAAAAGAAATAATGAGATTCCACACTATAATATGGCCAGCTATATTAATGGCTTTAGGTGAAGAGATGCCTACACAAGTATATGGTCATGGGTGGATATTATTTGATAACGACAAAATGAGTAAATCTAAAGGGAATATAGTATACCCAGAACAAATGATAGAAAGATATGGAGTAGATGCTCTTAAATACTTCTTATTAAGAGAATTTGCATTTGGGCAAGATGGAAATTATACTCATAAAAACTTTGTAACTAGACTTAATTCAGATTTAGCAAATGATTTAGGAAACTTAGTAAGCAGAACTGTTTCTATGGTTGAGAAGTATAACGAAGGAATAATACCAATGCCAAAAGTAAGTACTGAGTTTGATGATAGTTTAAAAGAAACAGCTAAAAATTCAGTTGAAAACTTTGAAATAGAAATGAATAAACTTCAATTTAATGAAGCATTAGAATCAGCTTGGAAATTAATAAGAAGAACTAATAAATATATAGACGAAACTATGCCATGGGCTTTAGCTAAAGATGAAGCTAGAAAAGATGAATTAGATGCAGTTTTATATAATTTATGTGAATCTATAAGAATAGTAGCAACTCTTATAAACCCAATGATGAATGATACTGCTAAAAAGATATATGGTCAATTAGGAATAAATGACGAGAACTTAACTACTTGGGAAAGTACTAAAACTTTTGGATTAATAAAAGAAAATACAAAAGTTAAAAAAGGAAATGCATTATTCCCAAGATTAGATATAGAAAAAGAAGTAGAAGAACTACAAGAATTATTTTCAGAGAAAAAAGAAGAAGTAGAAGCACCGTTAGAACATAAACCAGAAATATCTATAGATGACTTAGATAAAATTGAGCTTAGAATAGGTAAAATTATAAGTTGTGAAAAACATCCAAAAGCAGACAGACTTTTAGTATCACAAGTAAAGGTAGGTCCAGAAACAAGACAAATAGTTTCAGGAATAGCTAAGTGGTATAAGCCAGAAGATTTAATAGGAAAAGAAGTTACAGTAGTATGCAATTTAAAACCTGTTAAATTAAGAGGGGTTGAATCACAAGGAATGATATTAGCTGCAGGAGATAATGGAGATGATTTAGTAGTACCATTTACAGAAGGAGCTAAAGACGGTTGCGAAGTTAGATAAGGAGATGACAAAATGTTATTTGACTCACATGCACATTTAAATGATGAAAGATTTGATGAAGATAGAGAAGAATTAATAAACTCGCTTAAAGATAAAGGCGTAGATTTAGTTTTAAATCCAGGAGCGTGTATAGAAACATCTAAAAGCAGTGTAGAATTAGCTAATAAATATGATTTTATATATGCTGCAGTCGGAGTTCATCCTCATGATGTAGGTGAAATGAGCGAAGATGATATAGAAACATTAAGAAATCTTGCTACTCAAAATGAAAAAGTAAAAGCGATAGGTGAGATTGGCTTAGATTACTATTATGATAACTCTCCTAGAGAAACTCAAAAGGAATGGTTTAAAAGACAAATAGAACTAGCTAATGAACTTAAATTACCTATAATAATTCATGATAGAGATGCACATGGAGATACATTTGAAATAATAAAAAACACAAAAAATCCTGAAATAGGATGTGTTCTTCATTGTTATAGCGGGAATGTAGAACTTGCTAAAGAATATATTAAAATGGGATGCTTAATATCTATACCAGGAACTGTAACATTTAAAAATAACAAAAAAACTAGAGAAGTTGTTAGAGAAATACCTCTTGAGTATTTACTTATAGAGACTGATTCTCCATATATGGCTCCAGAACCACATAGAGGAAAAAGAAATGATCCTTCTTTAGTTCAATTTGTAGCTGATAAAATAGCTCAAGAAAAAGGAATTTCATATGAGCAGGTTTGTGAAGTTACAAAAGAAAATGCTAAAAGATTTTTCAATATAAAATAAAGATAAAGGGGGTGTCTAAGACATCCCTTTCTTTTGTATAAAAATATTTAAATTAAGGGACAATCTGATTTGTAGCCTTGATAAAATTTAGCATAACGCTTAAAATATAAAGATATTAAGTAAAATGAGCGAAAAGGTGATTAGATGATAAAGGAAATAATAGTAGTAGAAGGAAGAGACGATGTAACTGCTGTAAAAAGAGCATTAGATGCAGAATTAATAACTACAGGTGGATTTGGATTTCCTAAGGGAGTTATGGAAAGAATAAAAGCTGCACAAGAAAGAAGAGGAGTAATAATATTTACTGATCCAGATTTTGCTGGTGAAAAAATAAGAAAGAAGATAGCTGCAGAAGTACCAGGATGCAAACATGCATTTTTACCAAGAGAAGAAGCTAAAAAAAATGGAGACATAGGTATTGAAAATGCAACTCCAGAAAGTATAATAAGAGCTCTTGAGAAGGTAAGAACTGAGAGTACAGATAAAAGAGATGAATTCGGACAAGTAGATTTAATAAGAAATGGGCTTATAGGAAGTGATGATGCATCTTATAGAAGAGATAAGCTAGGAATGATACTTGGAATAGGATACGGAAATGCAAAACAATTTTTAAATAGACTAAATAATTATGGAGTTAGTAGAGAAGAATTTGAAAAATCTTTAGAGACTCTATAAAAACTAGATAGGTAAAAGGAGAAAAATATGGACAGACTTTCGTCACATAGAAAAACCAAAGAAGTAGTAGATAAACATGGATTTAAGTTTTCTAAGTCATTAGGACAAAACTTTTTAATAGATGATAATGTAATAGATAAAATATTAGATGGAGCTAGACTTTCTGAAGGCGACAAAATAATAGAGGTAGGCCCGGGAATTGGAACCCTTACTCGTGAAATGGGAAAGGTTGCAGATAAAGTAGTTGCTATAGAAATAGATAAAACTTTAATTCCTATACTTAAGGATACTTTAGATGAATTTGAAAATATAGAGGTTGTAAACCAAGATATATTAAAAGTAGATATACAAGGATTAGTAAATGAAAAATTAAGTGGAGGACCAGTTAAGCTTGTTGCAAATCTTCCATATTATATTACAACTCCAATAGTAATGAAGTTTTTAGAAGAAGATATACCTGTAACAGATATAGTAGTTATGGTTCAAAAGGAAGTTGCAGACAGAATGAATTCTGGACCAGGAACTAAAGATTATGGTGCATTATCTATAGCAGTTCAATATTATTGTGATACAGAAATTGTAGCAAAAGCACCTAGACATATGTTTATACCTCAACCAAATGTTGATTCGACAGTAATAGGTCTTCATGTAAGAGAAGAGAAAAAGTACAAAGTAGACAGCGAAGAAGTATTCTTTAAAACTGTAAAAGCAGCATTTGGGCAAAGAAGAAAAACATTACTAAATGCACTAGGAACTTTAGGATTTTTAGATAAAGATGAAATAAGAGAAGTTTTACAAGAAGCAAATATAGATGAGAAAAGAAGAGGTGAAACTCTATCTATCGAAGAATTTGCAAATCTTGCAAACTGTGTAAATAAAAAAGTACCTTCTAAATAGAAGGTACTTTTTTGCATGTCCAAACATATAATGTTTAGAGGGATTTATATTTTTTATAGGGGGGATAACTTTGAGTACTAAAAAGAAATATAAAAGAGATTATATAATTTTAGAAGCCAAGGATATGAATTTTAGATATAAAGACAGAGTTTTACCTAAAGCTTTTGCAAAAGTTGAAGTGACAGAAGATAAATCACTAGTTGCTCTTTATGTAGAAAACTTAAAATATGTTAGAGAAGGATATAAAGTAGTTGCTATATTAGAAGATTATAATACTGTAGATTTAGGAAATATAGTTTTAAGTGAGCAAGGAAAAGGGGAATTTGCTTTAAGTTTAGATGAAAATACTTCAAATATTAAATCCATAGCTTTAACATATGAAAAAAGTATTCCTTTAATAGGTTTTAAAGGAAGTAAATTAGAAAATTATGAAGAACTAATATTTGCTGAAAATGAAGAATACGGAGAATATGAAGAAATAGAAGAGGATGAATATGAATACGAAGAAGTTGAGTATATTGATGTAGAAGACGAAGATAGTGAATATGAATACGAATATTTAGAGTATATAGAAGTAGAAGAAGATGATCAAGAAGAAGAGATAGAAGAGGAATATGAAGAACCTAAACAAGAATATATTCCTAATAACAATCATAGAAATCAAAATCAAAGTCAAAAACAAAAACAAAATAAATATAGTAAACAAGTTGAGGATATAAAACAGGTAAATGAAAATATAGAATATGAAGAAGTTGAAACAACTAAAATAAGAAACTTATTAATGCCTAGACAAATAAAAAAAGGATTAAAGATGTTCAAAGAAGTAAAACCATTTGTAAATGAAAGTTTTGATAATACAAGATGGTGGAAAATAGAAATAACACCAATGACTATGTGTGGCTACACAATGCCTTATTTAGGATATGTAAATACTTTAAATTATACCATGTATAGTGATATAGTTTTACAAGCTTATAGATATAGACACTATTTATTTGGTGTTCAATATGATGAATATAATAAACGTAAAAATTATATATATGCAATTCCAGGTAATAAAAATGAACAGCCTGATCAAGGACATACGGGATTTGATATGTATAAGCCTTGCGATGATAGAAGTGATAAACTAGGATACTGGGTATGTCTCGTAGATTCTAGAACTAGAAAAATTGTAAAATAATTTGCACTAGTTTTAAAATATCGTTTTCTCTTGAAAAAACTACCAATATAAATTACAATGTATATATCACATATACCAAGGAGGAGATTTAACATGATAAACAAAAAAAGATTAATAGACGAATTCATTGAATTAGTAAAAATAGATAGTCCTTCAGCTAAAGAAGGTAAAGTTGCAAAGGCTTTAGTAGAAAAGTTAGAAGCTATAGGATGCGAAGTTTGTATAGATGAAGCTGGAACAAAAGTTGGAGGAGAAACAGGAAACGTAATAGCTAAGTTAAAAGGAAATAGAGAAGGTAAAACTATTTTATTCAGTTCTCACATGGATACAGTTAGCCCAGGAGAAGGAATAAAACCTATAATAGATGAAGCTACTGGAATAATAAAAAGTGATGGAACTACAGTTCTAGGTTCTGACGATAAAGCTGGTATAGCAGCTATATTAGAATCTTTAAGAGTTATACAAGAAAACAATATAGACCATGCTGATATAGAAGTAGTATTCTCTATATGGGAAGAAGGCGGATTATTTGGAGCTCAATACTTAGATTATTCTAAAGTAAGCCCAGATTTCGCATTCGTTTTAGATAGTGGTGGATCTCCAGGAGAAATAATAACAAAAGCTCCAGCTCAAGATAAAATAGAAATAACTATAAAAGGTAAGCCAGCACATGCAGGATTACAACCAGAAAATGGAGTAAGTGCTATAATGGTAGCTTCTAAAGCTATAGAAAATATGAAGTTATTAAGAATAGATGAGGAAACTACTGCAAATATAGGTATAGTTAATGGAGGAATAGCTACTAACATAGTTATGCCAGAACTTGAAATAGTTGCAGAAGCTAGAAGTTTAGAAGTAGCTAAATTAGAAGCTCAAACTAATCATATGGTAGAAGAATTTAAAAAAGCAGGAGAAGCTATGGGAGCAGAAGTAACAGCTAAAGTAACTAGATGTTATGCACCATTCAAAATGGATGATAATGAAGAAATAGTAGAACTTGCTAAAAAAGCATTCTCTAACTTAGGAATAGAAGCTTATACAGCAGCAACAGGTGGAGGAAGTGACACTAACGTATTAAATGGAAATGGCGTAAAAGCTGTAAACTTAGGAATAGGTATGAAAAATGCTCATACATTAGAAGAATATATAGCTATAGAAGATATAATAAATTCTTCAAGAGCTGTATTAGAAATAATTAAAGAAGCTTAATCAAATATATGATATAATATAAAGATCGCCCAACATTTGTTGGGTGATTTTTCATTTTAAAGATAAATGATAATTAATATTGAATTATAACTATAATTTATTGCACTTAATATTTAATATAAGTTTAAATGTGAATAAAAATGGATAGTAAAATAAAAGAGAGTATTAAAAGGAGGGAAATTAAGTGGAAACAAGGTATGATGAAGCAAATAAGGTAACAATAAAATCTATAGTATGGAATGTTATTTTAACTTTTATAAAAATATTTGCAGGTATAGTAGGTAAATCTAATGCTATGATAGCAGATGGATTACACTCAGCATCTGATATTATTAGCTCGGTAGGAGTTTTAATAGGGAATAAAATAGCTAATGCTCCAAATGATGAAAATCATAATTATGGACATGAAAAAGCCGAGACATTAGTATCTTTTTTACTTTCTATATTATTAATAGTGGTATCTTTAAAAATAGGATTTGATGCATTAAAATCACTATTTAATTTAAATAGTGTTCAAATACCAACAGCGTTGCCATTAGTAGTATCTGTTATATCTGTAGCTATAAAAGAGTATCAATACAGAATAACAATAAAAATAGCTCAAAAAATAAATTCACCATCATTAAAAGCAGATGCATGGCATCATAGGTCAGATGCTCTTTCATCTATAGCAGCATTTATAGGTATAGGAGGAGCTATGTTAGGGTTTAAAGCATTAGACCCTATTGCTTCTATAGTAGTTGCTTTATTTGTTGCAAAGGTTGGATTTGATATATTGAAAGATTCAGCAAATGAACTTATGGATTATTCTATTGATACAGAAGAAGAAAAACAAATTATAAGCATAGCTGAAGGAACACAGGGTGTAATTAACTTAGGTGAAATTAGAACAAGAAAACATGGTGCAACTGCATATGTAGATTTAACTATATGTGTAAATAAAGACTTAACTGTATATGAAGGGCATGAAATTGCCACGAAATTAGAAAAAAGGATAATAAAAGACATGCAGTTTGTCAAAGGAATAACAGTCCATGTAGAACCATGTATAAATTGCCCAGGAAATTCATGCAAAAAATAATGAAAATTTTAAAAAATAATAAAAAAGCACTATGATTAAATTGTAGTGCTTTTTAGTTTGTGAATTTTATAGTATAATAAAATCGTAATTATATAGGGGGGAGCTTTTATGGCAAAGAAAAGAAAAATAAAAAAGCGTGTAATCATACTTATAGGGATGATTGTTTTTTTCGTTGTATATGCGGGTACATATATTTATTTCTCAAAACAACAAGAAAGTAGTGAACCTGTTAAAGTTCAAGATAAAAGTACAGAATCCGATAATAAAACTTTAATTTCTCAAATGAAAGAGACTGACACTGTATATATTTCAGATGATAAATTAAAGGATGTAAGGATAGAAAAAGATTACTGGGACCAAATAAAGTTTTTCTCTACAAAGTTTAAAGAAGTTAGAAAGCCTAGTAATTACGAAAGTAAATATGAAGCTTACATGGATAATGGAATTAGATTTTCTACAGATTTAGATTATTTTAGAATTTACACAGTAAATAAAGAAGAGTTTTATAAAATTCCAGTATCAGAAAAACAAGCATTTGATAAGTTGCTTCAAGAAAGTATATATACATCTATAGATTCTGTAAAAAAATATAAAACTTGGGATAGTGTAGAGATAGTATACAAAGATGAAGTAAAAAAACCATGGAAATGGAAATATGATGATTTAGCTTATAAAATATCTGTAAAGAGATTAGTTGGAAAAATTCAACCAGAAAAAAGTAAAGAAAGAAGTGAATATAACTTTACTATTAAAATTCATGGTGATGGTTATTCTACTACATTAGAAACAATGGGTAATGATTATGTTAAAATAACATCAGATAAAGCAACTGCATATTATGAAGTTCATGATGGGTTATATGAATATTTAAAAAACGATATATTTAAGATTGAAAATAAATAAAAAACTAGGGCTTAGCCCTAGTTTTTTATTTATTAAGAAGCATTTCGCCGATTTTATAAACTGTACCAGCGCCTGCAGTTATAACTAAATCATCTTCAGCTACATTTTCAGCAAGATAATTAGCAATATCTTCAAATTCGCTTAGATATAGTACATCAACATTATTTTGATATAACTTATCTACTAAATCTTTAGAATGGATATCTCCAGGATCTTTTTCACGAGCAGCGTATATATCTGTTATTATAACTTTATCAGCAGCATAGAATGCATCTGAAAACTCGTTTAATAAACATTTAGTTCTTGTATAAGTATGAGGTTGGAATATACACCATAATTTATTCTTTTTAATTTTCTTAGCAGCAGATAAAGTTGCTTTTAATTCTGTTGGATGATGAGCGTAGTCATCTACAACTAAAGCATTTTTATATTTACCTTTAACTTCAAATCTTCTTCCTACGCCTCCATATAATGCAATGTTTTTTCTTATAGTCTCTAATTCTACACCAGAAACTAAAGCTGCTATTATAGCACCAGTAGCATTATATATATTGTGAACACCAGGAACAGAAAGTTTGAATTCTCCTAAATTGTTTCCATTATAGTTAATGTTGAATATTCCATATCCGTTTTCATCAAATCTAACATCTTTTATTAAAGCGTTGTTTCCTTCATTTTGACCGTATTTTATAACAGTAGCTTTTATTTCATGAAGTATATCTTTAGTATTTTCGTCATCCCCGTTGATTATAAAGTATCCATCATAAGGTAATAATTTACCAAACTTATTAAAAGATGCTTTTATCTCATCTATTCCAGAGAAGTAATCTAAATGATCTTCTTCTATATTAAGTACTACTGAAATTTTAGGGTTGAAGTTTAGGAAACTGTCAACATACTCACAAGCTTCAGTTATGAAGTTTTCAGATTTACCTATTTTAACATTTCCACCTATAATACTAAGGTTTCCTCCAACTAATATTGTAGGGTCAAGATCCGCATATTCAAAAATTGCAGATAACATCGAAGTTGTAGATGTTTTCCCGTGAGTACCAGATATTGCTATGGCATTTTGATACTCTCTCATTATTTGACCTAAAAATGCAGCTCTATTTATTGTTAATTTATTTTTTTCTTTAGCAGCGATTAATTCTTCATTGTCAGATTTAACAGCAGCAGTATATACTACCATATCTATATTATCAGTTATATGTTCTTTTTCATGGCCAACATATATTGTTGCTCCTTGAGAACGTAAATCATCTAATAGATATGACTCTGTAGAATCTGAACCGAAAACATTATAACCTTTATTTAGGCATATTTTAGCGAGTGCACTCATGCTTATACCGCCAACACCTATAAAGAATATGTTCATATTGAAACCACCTTTCTAATAAATTAAAAGTTCTACAATAAGAACTATGTTTGTGATATAATAGTATAATGTTCAATATTTTAAGCAAACTAAAATTATAAAATATTTCTATACATTAATATATTAAATTTCAAATAAAACATAACAAATATTATAACATATTGGAAAAAAATATGCATTAACAAGTTTAAATACATAGGTTTCAGGTACAGGAGGTATTATATATGAAGTTTAAAAGAACGGAGCGTATAGGAGCGATAGTTAAAATACTATCAGACAATCCTAATAAAATATTTACTTTAAGTTATTTTACATCAAAATTTAATTCGGCTAAATCTACTATAAGTGAAGACTTAATAGTTGTTAAAAATGTTTTTGAAAAACTAGAACTAGGACAAGTAATAACTATATCAGGGGCCGCTGGTGGAGTTAAGTATATTCCAAAAACATCAAAATCAGAAAATGAAGAATTTTTATTAAACCTATGTGAAGAAATAAAAGATCCATCTAGAATTCTTTCAGGAGGATTTTTATATCTTATAGATTTAATATACGATCCTAGAATTGCGTCTAAGATTGGTAAAATATTTGCATCAAATATAGATTATTCACAAGCTGACTACGTTGTTACTATGGAGACAAAAGGAATACCTATGGCTCTTATGACAGCAAAAGCTATGAATTTACCTTTAGTGATAATAAGAAAAGACACTAAAGTATCAGAAGGTCCGACACTTAGTATGACATATGTAAGTGGAAATAGTTCTTCTAAAATAGAAAGCATGAGTTTACCGAGAAAAGCTGTTAAGCCAGGAAGTAAAGTTATATTAATAGATGACTTTATGAGGGGCGGAGGAACTATAAAAGGTATGATGCAACTTATGAATGAGTTTGGAGCGGAAGTTATAGGAAGGGGAGTATTCATATCTACTACTAATCCAACTCAAAAAATGGTCGAAGATTATATATCTTTAATAGAAATAGATGTAGTTAATAATGAGGTTGTAAGCGTTAAACCTAATTTGCAAACTTTTAGGGAAGAATATTGGTCTACAGCTGAAGTGGGAGAAACTGTAGAAGAACAAAGTGAAATTGATAAATTAGAAGAATAATATAAATTTTAAGGGTAAATTTATATCAAATAAAAAAAAGGTAAAAAAATAAAAAAAATTTCTGAAATAATAGAGGAAATTTAGCAATTTGATAGAATTAATATATTATAAATAAAAAAAAGATTTTTTAATGTTCAAATTAAATTTGTCAAAACTAAAAGGGGGATATTAGTAAAATGAAAATCACTGACGTTAGAGTAAGAAAATTAACTGATGAGGGGAAAATGAAGTGTATAGTTTCATTAACTTTCGATAATTTATTTGTGGTACACGATATAAAGGTTATAGAGGGGCACAATGGATTATTTATAGCTATGCCAAGTAGAAAAATAGGTGAAGGAAACTTCAGAGATATAGCTCACCCTATAAATGCTGAAATGAGACAAATGTTAGAAGAAGAAGTTTTAAAAGCATATCAAGAAGCAATTTCTCAATTAGAAGTAGCTGCTGAATAGTAAAAAGAAGAACTAAAATAAGATATATTTTCGAATATATTTCTTAAAGAGCCGAATTTTAGGCTCTTTTTTATTTGAATAATATGTACTTTTTACTTCAAAAATGGTATATTAGTTAATAGAATTAGGAAATTGTATACAAAATAAAATATTTACACATCATATATAGATTTATTTAAAATTAAAAAAGATTGAAATGGAGTGGGTTTATGAATTTTAAGGCAATAATCCTTGCGGCAGGAAAAGGAACAAGAATGAAATCAAGTTTGCCAAAAGTAGTTCACAAGGTATGTGGGAAAGAGATGGTAAACCACGTTGTCAATGTATCTAAAAAATCAGGGGTTAATGAAATTGTTGCGATTTTAGGTCATGGAAGTGAGGTAGTTCAAGACGTATTACCTACTGATACTAAAATAGCTATGCAAACTGAACAATTAGGAACAGGTCATGCTGTTATGATGGCAAATGAACACTTATCAGAAAATGACACTATAGTTGTTTTATGTGGAGATACTCCTTTAGTAAATTCAGATACATTAGAAAATCTATTCAAATATCACTTAGATAATGGATATCATGCTACTGTATTAACTACTAAAGTAGAAAATCCAACAGGTTATGGAAGAATAATAAGAGATGAAAATCAAGACTTATTAAAAATAGTTGAACAAAAAGATGCTAATGAAGAAGAAAAGTTAGTAAATGAGATAAATTCAGGAATTTATTGTTTTAATGGGAAAAGTTTAAAACATGCTCTTTCTAAAATAGACAATAATAATGCTCAAGGAGAATATTATTTAACTGATACAGTAGAAATAATGAGAAATAATAATCTTAAAGTAGGGGCATTTAATGGAGCTACAATAGAAGAACTAATGGGTGTAAACTCAAGAGTTGAGTTATCTAAAGCTGAAGAAATAATGAGAAGAAGAATAAACACTATGCACATGGTGAATGGTGTAACTATAATAGATATAAATAGCACATATATAGAAGCAGATGTAGAAATAGGAAATGATACAATTGTATATCCAGGAGCTATGTTAAAAGGAAATACAAAAATAGGAAGTAATTGCAAAATTGGAATGAATACTTCTATATCTAATTCAACAATAGGTGATGGAACAGAGGTAGAAAGTTCTACGATAATAGATAGTAAAGTTGGTAATAATACTACAGTTGGACCTTATGCATACTTAAGACCTAAGAGTAATATAGGTAATAACGTAAAAGTAGGAGATTTCGTAGAAGTTAAAAATGCTACAATAGAAGATAATTCTAAGGCCTCTCATTTAGCTTACATAGGAGATGCACATGTAGGAAAGAACGTTAATATAGGTTGCGGAACAGTATTTGTAAACTATGACGGTAAAAATAAATTTAAGTCAGTTGTAAAAGATGGAGCTTTTATAGGATCAAACTCTAATTTAGTGGCTCCAGTTGTAGTAGAAGAAAATGGATATATAGCTACAGGATCTACTATAACAGATGATGTTCCACAAGGAGCATTGGCAATAGCTAGAGAAAGACAAGTTATAAAAGAAGGTTGGGTAGAAAAGAAAAACCTTAAGAAATAAAATGATATAAACAAGGCTATAACGCAGATATAGCCTAGTCTATACCTGCGTTTAAATATAATATTTTCTTTAACAAAATTTTCGGGAGGTAATTATGAATACTAGCGGAAGCGAAATTAAAATACTTGCAGGAAATGCGTCGAAAGAGTTAGCTCAAAAAGTAGCTGATTACATAGGTGTACCAATGGCAAAATGCGAAGTTGGGACATTTAGCGATGGAGAAATATCTGTAAATATAAGTGAAACAGTAAGAGGTTGTGATGTTTTCGTAATACAATCAACTAATAGCCCAGTAAATGATAACTTAATGGAGCTATTAATAATGATAGATGCATTAAGAAGAGCATCTGCAGGTAGAGTAACTGCTGTTATACCATACTATGGATACGCAAGACAAGACAGAAAGGCTAAGGCTAGAGATCCAATTACAGCTAAATTAGTTGCAAACTTAATAACTGCAGCAGGAGCAGATAGAGTTTTAACTATGGATTTACATGC